>NZ_CP095474.1:4956186-4964499 GCF_023614315.1 Streptomyces sudanensis
GGTGAAGAACAGCGCGGTGTCGGTCTGCGCCTGGCTGCGCACGGGTGCTGTTCTTCGCGCCGTACGCCTTCACCTCGTTCAGGTCGGCGGCGTAGCGGAGGGACGTCAGCGCGGGCGGCGGCCCGGGGCGGAACCGGTCGGGGCGGTCCATGAGCAGCGGGCGCATCCGCGCCAGCCAGACGGAGGCGAAGGGGCGGTTCCCGGGCGGGGTGGGGCGCCATGCGCCCGGGNNGAGGCGGGGAGGGCGACCGGGGCGCCGCGGCCGTCGTCCTCGCGCAACGCGACGACGCGGGCGGCCGCGCGCCGGCCGAACGCCACGCCGGCCTTCTCCGCCGGTCCGTCGGGCACCGCGGCGAGCGAGGCGTCGTAGGCGGCCTTCAAACGGTTCTTCGCCTTCGGGAAGTAGTGCAGGAGCACGTCGTGGGCGGCGGACGCGGCGGCGGCCGCGGACGACGCGGTGCGGGGTCCCCGCGCGTTCCAGCGGTACGGCTCGTAGCGGCCCTCGATCCCGACCACCGCGTTGTACATGCCCGCCGAGACGAAGGCGTGCCAGACCGCCTCCTCCGGCGGGGTCAGGCGCCCTCCGGGGTCGACGATGTCCGCCGTCAGCCGGGCCCAGTCGGCGACGACGGAGCCGGAGGGCGCGGGGAGGTTCTGCGACGCCTCCGCCGCCGGCGCGGGCACCGTCGCCGCCATCGCCGTCAGGCCCAGCAGCGCCGCCGCGGCCGCCACGACCCGGCGCGGCGACGGTCTCTTCGGAGTTCTCTGCACTTTCGCCCCTTTGTGGTGGATTTCTCCCTTTCACCTTCGGCGGCCGGGCGCGGATCGCAAGCGTCCTCGCCGCCCCGGCCCTCCCGGCCACCCGAACGGAGCCGGACGGGGAGGCTGCCCGTTTGGTCGTCTTCTAAGTCATTTCGGGTGTATGGGCTGTTCGAGGCTTTCGGGGGATCGGCGGGGGTCGCCGCGGAAGGCGCAGCCCGTGACGTCGGTCACGGCGGGGGGAGGCCGAATTCCCCGGAGTCCCTGCGGGGAACCGGAATTCACCGCCGGACCGCCCTTTCACGGATCACCCACCGGAATTGCGGGGCTTGTTCCGCCCGCCGGGCGTCGTCTACGGTCGCCGTCATTCCGGAGGGAACGCCGAATCCTGCCGCCTTCCGGAATCCGGCACCCGACACATCCACGCCCGGCAGGAGCGGGGGAACCAGGTAAGTCGCCGATCCGGTCCCCGGAGCGGCTGGGGGTGAAGTCGCGGGCGACCGCGGCCGGGCAGCTCCCGCCCGAACCCGACAGCTCACCTCGCAGGCGCCGGAGAGGAACGCCATCATGCCCGCACGGGGTAAGCACCGCCGTCCCAGGAACAGCCGCCTCAGTCGTGGAATCGCCGTCGCGAGCACCGGTGGGGCCGCCCTCGCCCTGCCCCTGACCGGCGCCGCCGCGGCCTCCGCCGCACCGGCCGCGGCGCCCGCCGCGATCGCCGACAAGCCCGCCGCCGCACCGGCCGCCGCCAAGGCCGCCAAGGCGGTGACGTACACCGTGACCGCCGGCGACACCCTCTCCGGCATCGCCGAGGAGCACTCCGTGCGGGGCGGCTGGAAGAAGCTGTACCAGGACAACAGGAAGGCCGTCGGTGACGACCCGTCACTCATCCGGCCCGGCCTGCGCCTCACCGTCGGGGCGAAGGCCCCGGCGGCGAAGGGGAAGCCCGCCGCGAAGCGTTCCGCGCCGGCCCGCGCCGACCGCTCCGAGGCCCGTCCCGCCGTCGCCCCCCTCGCGGCGAAGGCGTACACCGACGACCTCGACGGCTGGATCAGGGAATCGCTGGACGTCATGGCCCGGAACGGAATTCCGGGAACGTACGAGGGAATTCACCGCAACATCATGCGGGAGTCCTCCGGAAATCCGTCCGCGATCAACAACTGGGACTCGAACGCCGCCGCCGGGACGCCTTCCAAGGGCCTCCTCCAGGTCATCGACCCCACCTTCCGCGCGTACCACGTGCCCGGCACGTCCATGGACCCGTTCGACCCGGTCGCCAACATCACCGCCGCGTGCAACTACGCCGCCGACCGGTACGGCTCCATCGACAACGTCCACGGCGCGTACTGAACCGCCCCGGGCACCGGTTCCGCACCGGTGCCCGGCCGGGCGCGGCCCCGCGTGCCGGCGGCACGGCCCGCACCGCGCCCCGGCCGTCGCGCCCCCCCACAGCCGCCGTTCCGCCCGGCGGAGGAGCACCGGGGTTCCGCCCGGAGGGGGAAGCCCCCGGAGCGGCCGGAGCGGCCGGGCGCCGCACGGCGGCGGTGCGTCACCACGCCGCGTCGTCGAAGAGCGCCGGCACCTCCAGGGGCGCCGGCCCGCCCGCCGGGGACTGCTCCGTCCACATCACCTTCCCGCCGGGCGTGTACCGGGTGCCCCACCGGCCCGCCAGCTGCGAGACGAGGAACAGCCCGCGGCCGCCCTCGTCCGTGGTGGCCGCCCGCCGCAGGTGCGGGGAGGTGCTGCTGCCGTCCGACACCTCGCAGATCAGGTTCCGGTCGCGCAGCATCCGCACGCGGATCGGGGGCGAGCCGTACCGGATCGCGTTGGTGATCAGTTCGCTGAGCACCAGCTCCGTGGTGAACCCGATCTCGTCGAGCCCCCACCGCTCCAGCTGCCGCGCGCACGCCGCGCGCACGGGCGCCACCGCCGACGGATCGGGCGGCACGTCCCACTCCGCCACGCGGTCCGGCGGCAGCAGCCGGGTACGGGCCACCAGCAGGGCGATGTCGTCGCGGCGGTGCGCCGGCAGCATCGCGTCGAACACCGCGCGGCAGGTCTCCTCGGGCGTCCGCCCCGGCGTCCCGGCGAGCGCCTCGCGCAGCAGCCGCAGCCCCGTGTCGAGGTCCCGCTCCCGGTGCTCGATCAGCCCGTCCGTGTAGAGCACCAGGCGGCTGTCCGGGGGGAGGCGCACCTCGCACGTCTCGAACGGGCCGCCCCCCAGGCCCAGCGGCGGGAACACGGGCAGGTCGGGGAAGTCCACCGACCCGTCGGGACGCGCCACGGCGGGCGCGAAGTGGCCCGCCGACGCCATGCAGCAGCCGCCCGTGACCGGGTCGTAGATGGCGTACAGGCAGGTCGCCCCGGTGATCCCGGCCCCGGCGTCCTCGGCCTCCTCCTCGTCGATCCGGGACACCAGCTCGTCGAGGTGGCCCAGCAGCTCGTCCGGCGGCAGGTCCAGCGCGGAGAAGTTGTGCACCGCCGTCCGCAGCCGGCCCATCGTCGCCGCCGCGTGCAGGCCGTGCCCCACCACGTCCCCGACGACGAGCGCGACCCGCGCGCCGGACAGCGGGATCACGTCGAACCAGTCGCCGCCCACCCCGGCCTGCGCCGGCAGGTAGCGGTACGCGGTCTCCAGCGCGTCCTGGTCGGGCAGCACCCGCGGCAGCAGGCTCCGCTGGAGCGTCACCGCCATGGCGTGCTCCCGCGTGTACCGGCGCGCGTTGTCGACGGCCACCGCCGCCCGCGCCGCCAGCTCCTCCGCGAAGGCCAGGTCCTCCTCCTCGAACGGCCCGGACGGCGCCGAACGCCAGAAGTTGGCCATGCCGAGGACGACCCCGCGCGCCTGGAGGGGCACGCTCACCAGCGAGTGGACGCCGTACGCGAGGGCCACGTCGGCACCCGCCGGGTCCTGCTCCCGCCAGCCGCGCGCCGCGGTCAGGTCCGCCTCCAGCACCGCCTTCCCCCGCGCCAGCGCGGCGGCCATCGGCGTCGTCGGCACGTCGAACCGGATGAGGTCGCCGACCGGCTGGAGCGGGTGGTCGTCCCGCACGCCGCTGACGGCCGCCCGGCGCATCACGGTGTGGACCTCCGTCGGCTCCTCCCCCCGCAGCACCGGGTCCAGCAGCTCCACGGTCACGAAGTCCGCGAACCGGGGGACCGTGACCTCCGACAGCTCCTGCGCCGTCCGCGCGACGTCCAGGGTCGTGCCGATCCGCACCCCGGCCTCGTACAGCAGGGTCAGCCGCTCCCGGGCCACCGCCGCCACCCCCGTCACGGCCCGCAGCTCGGTGGTGTCGCGGAGCGTGGCGACGGTGCCGGACGGGCCGCCGTGCGGATCGGTGGGCCGGGTGTTGACCGCCAGCAGCCGGTCGCCGGCGAGGTGGACCTCGTCGGTGACCGGACGGCCCGACACGAGCAGCTCGGCGGTGTCCCCGGCCAGTCCCAGGTCGGTGACGAGACGGCCCTCGGCGTCGTCCGGCAGGTCCAGGAGGCGGCGCGCCTCGTCGTTGGCGAGGGTGAGCCGCCCGTCGCCCCCGACGATGAGCACCCCCTCCCGCACGGCGTGCAGCACCGCGTCGTGGTGTTCGTACATCCGGGTCATCTCGGCCGGGCCGAGGCCGCGGGTCTGGCGGCGCAGCCGCCTGCTCACCAGGGCCGCGCTGGCCGTCGCCAGGGCGAGCGCGACGGCGCCCGCGCCGAAGATCAGCGGAAGCTGCCGGGCGGCGGCCTCGCCGACGTTCTCGACCGACACCCCGGCGCTCACCAGGCCCACGACCGTGCCCCGGTCGTCCATCACGGGGACGACGGCCCGCGCGGCGTCGTGGGGGCTGCCCTCGAAGATCCCCGTGACCGTCCGTCCCCGGACCGCCTCCTCCACCCCCTGCACGCGGGTGCCGACCAGGTTCGGGTCGCTGTCGGCGATCCGGACGCCGTCCGTGGACAGGACGGCGATGAAGTCCACGCCCGAGCCGTGCCAGGCGTCCACCGTGTGCCGCTGGAGGATTCCCGCGGGATCGGCCGACCGGAGCGCGGCGAGGGTCCCGGGGGCGTCCGCGAAGGACTCCGCCGCCGCCCGCGACCGGTTCTGCGCGTCGTGCTCGCTGTCGTACCGCGCCTGGTACGACAGGGCCGTCACCGCGGTGACGATGAGGAGCAGGGCCATCACGATCTGGAGGAGCAGCACCTGCCCGGCGGAGCTGCGGACACCCGGAAACCACCCCCGGCGTCCGGATTGTCCCGTACGGCCGCTCTTGCCCCTCATGCACTATTTCTAGCACCGGGTGTGTTCCCCCGGCGACCGCGAGCACACCGCCCCTCCGGCCCGCGGGCCCCGGGGAAGCGGGGCCCGCGGGCCGGGGCGGGAGTCCTGCGGACCGCGCCGGAACGCGCGGACCGGTGGCCCGCACGAGGCGGACCACCGGCCTGGGTGGGGACCCGGATCAGATGATGGTCAGGCCGTACGCGTTCAGCACCTCGGTGACGGGCTGGAAGAACGTGGTGCCACCCGAGCGGCAGTCGCCGCTGCCGCCGGAGGTCAGGCCGAGGGCGGTGGAGCCGGCGAACATCGCGCCGCCGCTGTCGCCCGGCTCGGCGCAGACGGTGGTCTGGATGAGGCCGTAGACGACGTCGCCGTTGCCGTAGTTGACCGTCGCGTTGAGGCCGGTGACGCGGCCGCTGTGCAGACCGGTGGTGGAGCCGCTGCGCTGGACGGTCTGGCCGACGTAGGCGTTGCCCGCGCCGGTGATGTCGCGGTACGTGCCGTTGTAGAGGTAGACCCGGCCGTCCGCGGCCGACGGGTTGGCGTGGGAGATCACACCGTAGTCGTTGTTCGGGAAGCTGGAGGCGGCCGTGCGGCCGAGCGTGGCGGTCTGCGAGGAGTTGGTGTACCAGGTGCTGGTGCCCTCGGTGCAGTGGCCCGCCGTCACGACGTACGGGGTGCCGCTGCTGGTGCGGACGTTGAAGCCGAGGGAGCAGCGGCCGCCGCCGTTGCCGTAGATGGCCTGGCCGCCGGCGATGAGCTTGTTGAACTTGCCCGGCGTCCGCTTGATCTCCAGGGCGCCGGCGCGGTCGCCCGCGGCCTTCTTCAGCTTGGCCAGCTCGGCCGCGGAGACGGTGGAGTCGGCGGTGACGACCAGCTTGCCGGACTTGGCGTCGGTGTACCAGGCGGTGCCCGGCACGTCGGCCTCGAGCACGGCCTCGTTGACCTGGGCCAGCTGGGCGGCGGTCGCGCGGGTGGTGTCGGGGGTCTCCGCGCCGGCGCTCGGGGCAGCGAGCGCGGTGGCGCTGACCAGGGCGGCGGCGATGGCGGTCAGACGCGCGCCTCTCGAGAGGCCGTTGCGGGGAGTGAAGCGCTTGAAGTTCACTGCGTCCTCCGGTGGGGGATTGTCGAGGCCCGCTGGGTGGGCGGGCCCGGCAGGCCGGGCCGACGGGCCGGCGGTCCCGGCTGTCGGCATGTGCCTGACAAGTTGTGACGCCGGGAATACTCGCGTCCGATTCACCGGCCCCGCAAGGCTGTCTTTCGGCCGCTCTGCGCCGACCCGGGAAGAGGCGCCGGAAGACCGGTTCCGCCGGAAACGCGCCGGACGGCCGCGCCGCCGCCGCGCGACGGCCGGGCCCCTGCCGAGGAGAGGCGTGCCCGGCCGCCGTCACCCCGCCCGCGAACCCCCCGGCGACCGTGGGCGCGACGAACGGGCGGGCCGTCCGTTCGCGCTGTTCAGCGCCGAACGGACGGTCCGCCGCCCCGCTTCCCCGCGCTGTGTTCCCACGACCGCCGCCGGGCGGCCGGTCCCTCGCCGGCGCGGCGGCGGCGGAACGTCTCCCCGGGCGGTGGGCGCTTCGGGAAGCCGGTCCGGGCCGCGCTCCCCGCACATGTCAACAACGTCCGCTTCGTCAGCGTGTCACGTGTCCGAATATCGTCTATCGGTGTCCGAAGGAGACCGAACGGCCGGACACATGGTCACCAGGTGACGGGCAGCGCCTCCGGACCGCGGATGAGCGCGCTGCGCCGCCACGGCACCTCCTCGGCGGGCACCGCGAGCCGCATCGCGGGCAGCCGGCCCAGGAACGCCTCCACGAGCAGCTCGATCTCCATCCGGGCGAGCAGCGCGCCCGTGCAGAAGTGGGGCCCGTGCCCGAACGACACGTGCGGGTTGGGGGAGCGGTCGAAGTCGATCCGCTCCGGGTCCGGGAAGACCTCCGGGTCGCGGTTGGCCGCCAGGTACGACACGTACACCGCGTCCCCCGCCGCGATCCGCACCCCCCGCAGCTCCACGTCCTCCAGCGCGATCCGGGCCAGCCCCACCGACGAGCGGTGCGGGATGTACCGCAGCAACTCGTCCAGGGCACGCGGCCGCGCCTCCGGCTCCTCCCGCAGCCGCTCCCGCAGCCGCTCCCGGGTGAGCAGCAGGTACAGCATGTTGCCGCAGTTGTTGGTGACGGCCTCCCCGCCGATCTGCACCGGACCCACCAGCCCGACCGCCTCCTCGGCGGTGATGTCGCCCGCCGCGACGGCCGCGCCCAGCAGCGACAGGATGTCCTCCCCGTCGCCGGGGTCCGCCGTGCGGGCGGCGATCTCCCGGGCGAACCACGCGTACATCTCGTCCTTGGCGCGACCGGTCGCCGCCGCCCCGTTCGCCGGGAAGAGGATCTGGTCCACCCAGCCGCTCATCCGCTCCCGGTCGGCCGCCGGAACGCCCATCAGCTCGCAGATCACCGTGGTCGGGAACGGCCCCAGCACCCGCGCGATCAGGTCCGCCGGCGGGCCGTCCCGCAGCATCCCCGCCACCAGCGCGTCGAGCATCTCCCGCGCCCGCCCGCGCAGCCGCTCCACGCCGCGCGCGGAGAACGCGGGGGCGATCGCGCGGCGCAGCCGGTTGTGGTCGGGCGGTTCGGCGAACGCCAGCGAGCCGGGCTTCGGCTTGAAGTGCGGGGCGAGCCGGGTGACGGCCAGGCCGGGAACGGGGGCGCGGCTGAAGCGCGGGTCGTTCGTCACGGCCTTCACGTCCTCGTACCGGGTGACCAGCCACGCCCAGCCCTCCCCGTGCGGCAGGCGGATCCGGGTCACCGGCCCCTCCCGCATCAACTCCTCCAGCACCGGGTCGAACTCGGTGGCCTTCAGGTCCAGTGCCGGCCAGAACCGCACGGGCGGCGGTCCCAGGGGCGGTCGTGTGACGGTGTCCTCGATCACGCGCGTGTCTCCGTTTCCTCGGCGGGTGCGGGGCGGACTTCCCTCCCCACCATCCGTCCCGGCCGCGTGGATCACCCGCTGGACTACTCCGGACGGTCCCCGCCCGCCACCGCGGGCACCTTCCCCGCGGGCCTGCCGAGAGAAGGGGAGCACCCCGCCGCCCGGGCCGGGCCACCGGACCGGGCGGGCANNNNCCCNCCNGGNCCGCCCGCGGACTCGTCCCCCTCCGCACTCGTCCCCTCCGCACTCGTCCTCCTGTGCCCGCGTCCGCGCGAGTCCGCGCACCCCGGTCCACCGCGCACGCGCCGCGGCGCCTGCCTCCGCCGGGTGCGCCCCCNNGCCCGCGGCAGGGCCCCGCCGCGGGG
>NZ_CP095474.1:4964518-4977428 GCF_023614315.1 Streptomyces sudanensis
CGACCACCGGAACGGCCCCCGGCGGACCGCGTCGGCGCAGGTGGGCGGNGCCGNCCCCGCCCTGCCGCGCGGCGGCACCGCGGCGCGCGGCGGCGGTCCCGGCACGGGCCGGGCGGAGGGACCCGGTGGCGTCCGTAAGGGGCGCTGGGCTTGGCGGTCCCCTTCACTCCACGGTCAGGGAAACCTTGGGCGAACAACAGGTCGCGACCTGACCCTCCGCCAAAACGCCTTCTGCCGAAGCACTATGCTCATCGCTCGTTGTCATATGATCTTTTCGTTCGATGGGTTTGAGGGTGCTGATGGTCCGTGAGGAATCGTCGCCCGGAAGTGGAAGCCCGCGGTCTGCGGCATCTTTCGTGTGGCTGCTGCCCGCCGCTCTGATCGCCGTGGCCACCGGTGTCTCGGTGGCCGTGATGGAGGCGTCCGCACGGGTGCCGGTCGCGGTCGCCGGAGGGGTCTCCGCTCTCGTGCTCGCCGCTCTCGGCAGTGAGGTCGCACGCCGGGGCCGGGTGGTCGGCGAACTGCGCGGAATCGTCGCCGACCGCGACGCGGCCCTGGCCCGCCGGCACGCCGAGGCCGACCACCTGGCCGGCACGCTGCTGCCGGACGCCGTCCGGCGGCTGCGGCAGGGGGAGTTCCCCGAGGACATCCTCGGCTCCCTCGCCGCGCCCGAGGAGCACCGGGCCGTCGTCCGCGTGGTCGTCGACGCGGTCGCCGCCGAGGAGGACCTGCGCGAGTCCGCGCAGCGGGCCTTCGTCAACATCGCCCGCCGCGTCCAGGCCATCGTCCACCAGCAGGCGCAGGAGCTGCGCGCGATGGAGGACCGGCACGGCCACCGCCCGGAGGTCTTCGGCGACCTGCTCCGCATCGACCACGGCACGGCCCTGATCGGCCGCCTCGCCGACTCCATCGCCGTCCTCGGCGGTGCCCGCCCGGGCCGCCAGTGGAGCAGGGCCGTCCCGCTCTACAGCGTGCTGCGCGGCGCCATGTCGCGGATCATCGACTACCAGCGCGTGGAACTGCACTCCGTCACCGAGGTCGCCGTCACCGGCCCCGCCGTCGAGCCGCTCATCCACGCGCTCGCCGAGCTCCTCGACAACGCCACCCGCTACTCCCCGCCGCAGACGAAGGTCCACCTGACCGCCGTCGACGTGCAGTCCGGCATCGCCGTCGAGATCGAGGACGGCGGCGTGTCCATGAGCGAGGAGGCCCGCAAGCGGGCCGAGCGGATGCTCCGCCAGGCCCAGCAGGGCATCGACCTCAACGACCTCGGGGAGACGCCGCGCCTCGGCCTCGCCGTCGTCGGCCGGCTCGCTCAGGCGTACGGCTTCCAGGTCTCGCTGCGCTCCTCCGCGTACGGCGGCGTCCGCGCCGTCGTCGTCGTCCCGCAGGAGCTGATCACCACCGTCGCCGCCGCCTCCGGCCTCGCCCACGGCATCGGCGCCTCCTCCGTGCCCCGCGCCGCCGTCCCGGCGGCCTCCCCCGCCGCCGCCCCGGCCCCGGTGGAGCACGCCGCCGTGCCGGAGGCGAACGGCGAAGCCCCTCCGGTGGTTGCGAGGACCGCGAACGGCCTGCCGCAGCGTCGCCGCAGGAAGCCGCTCGCCGAGCCGCCCCGGGCCGCGGCCACCGGGCCCGCCGCATCCTCGGGCCAGGCGTCGCCGGCCCCCGCGACCCCGGCTCCCGGCCAGGAGCCGTCACCTCAGGTGCAGCCCGGAATGTGGCTGGCCGCCTTCCAGAGCGGCCTGTCCGGGGAGCCCAACGACGCAAGCAAGGGGAACTCTCAGCAATGATCAAGCAGCAGGCCAATATGGACTGGATGCTCAAGGACCTCGCGGAAGGCGTTCCGCAAACCCGACACGTGGTCGTGCTCTCCGCCGACGGTCTGCGCATGGCTCAGTACGGCACCGACCACGACACCGCCGACCGGCTCGCCGCGGCCTGCGCCGGACTCCAGTCGCTGGCCGGGGCCGTCGCCTCCGAACTCCCGCGCGGCGACGGCAGGATGAGGCTCGTCGTCATCGAGATGGACGGGGGCTTCTTCTACCTGATGGCCGCGGGCACCGGCGCGTACCTGGCCGTCCTCGCCGACGAGGGCGTCGACGCGGGGCTGATGGGCCAGCGCATGCGGGACCTCGTCCTGCGCATCGGGGAGCACCTGAGCAGCCCGCCGCGACAGGACGGGCAGGGCACCAGGTGAGCGGAGCGGGCGGCGGTGACTGGGAGGAAACCAGTCCCGAGCGGCTCTACGTGATCACGGGGGGACGCAGCGGCGGGTCGGCGCCCGCCGAACTCGACCTCGTCACGCTGATCGTGGCGAGGTCCGGTGCGAAGCCCGGGATGCAGCCGGAGCACGCGGCGATCGTGCAGCTGTGCCAGTCACCGCTGTCCGTGGCCGAGATCTCCGCGTACCTGCGCCTCCCGGTGAGCGTCGTCACGGTACTGCTCGGCGACCTCCTCGCCGACAACCGCATCGTCGTCCGCGCTCCCATCCCCCCCGCCCGACTCCCCGACCGCGCGTTGATTGAGGCAGTGATCGATGGACTTCAGAAGCTCTGAGCACGACGGCTCCGAGCAGCACGGCGGCGCGGTTCGGGGACCGCGGCGCGAGGACGTGCTGCCGGAGACGGCCACGACGGCCGTCAAGGTGGTGATCGTGGGCGGGTTCGGCGTCGGCAAGACCACCTTCGTCGGCTCCGTCAGCGAGATCCGCCCGCTCACCACCGAGGAGACGATGACCCAGGCCGGGGTCGGCGTCGACGACACCTCCGGCGTCGACGGCAAGACGTCGACCACCGTCGCCATGGACTTCGGCCGGATCAGCATCAACCGGGAACTGGTCCTGTACCTCTTCGGCACACCCGGCCAGGAGCGCTTCTGGTTCCTGTGGCGCGGCCTGTTCGAAGGCGCCCTCGGCGCGGTCGTCCTCGTCGACACCCGCCGCCTGGAGGTCAGCTTCGACGTGCTGGGCCGACTGGAGGAGCGCCGCGTCCCGTTCGTCGTCGCCGTCAACACCTTCCCGGGTGCCCCCCACTACCCGGCCGAGGAGCTCCGCACCGCCCTCGACCTGCCGCCGGCCGTCCCGATCGTCCCCTGCGACGCCCGGGACCGCGGCTCCAGCAGGGACGTGCTGATGACGCTGATGCGCTACCTGCAGACCCTCGTCACGACCCAGGAGGCGTCATGACCGCCCCCCACACTGAGCCCGCCCCGGGCTGTCGGCAGGTGGGCGGCTGCCCCGCCCACGACATCGGCGCCGCCGCCCCGCGCCGCATCTACGGCCCCGAGGCCGAACGCGACCCCAAGGCCCTGTACGAGGAACTGCGCCGGCGGCACGGCCAGGTCGCGCCCGTGCTCCTCCACGGCGACCTGCCGGCCTGGCTCGTCCTGGGCCACCGGGAGAACCTGGAGGTCATGCGGTCGCCGTCGCGGTTCTCCAACGACTCCCGCCTGTGGCGGATGTTCAAGGAGGGACGCGTCCCCGCCGACTCGCCGCTGCGCCCGATGGTCGAGTGGCAGCCCCTGTGCGTGTTCACCGACGGCGCCGAGCACGAGCGGCTCCGCGCCGCGGTCCGCGACGGCCTGGACCAGTTCGACCGGCGCGGTGTGCGCCGGTACGTCATCCGCTACACCGACCAGCTGATCGACTCCTTCGCCGCCGAGGGCCGCGCCGACCTCATCCGGGACTTCGCGGAGAAGCTGCCGATGCTGGTGATGACCCAGCTGCTCGGCATGCCCGAGGAGTACGGGCCGCACCTGGTCAACGCCTGCCTGGACCTGATGAAGGGCAGCGAGACGACCGTCGCCAGCAACGAGTTCGTCGTCCACACCCTGCGCACCCTCACCGAGCGGAAGAAGTCCCAGCCGGGCCACGACCTGGCGAGCCGGCTGCTGGGCCACGAGGCGGACCTCGGCGACGACGAGGTGCTGGAGCACCTGCGCCTGGTGCTCATCTCCGCCAACGAGACCACCGTCAACCTGATGGCCAACGCCCTGCGCCTGGTCCTCACCGACCGCCGGTTCCGCGCCAACCTCGCCGGCGGCCACATGACCCTGCCGGACGCGCTGGAGCAGGTGCTGTGGGACGACCCGCCGCTGTCGGCGATCACCGGCCGCTGGGCGACCGGCGACACGGTCCTGGGCGGCCGGCAGATCCGGGCCGGCGACATGCTGCTGCTCGGCCTCGCCGCCGGCAACGTGGACCCGGAGATCCGCCCCGACCTCGACAAGCCGCTCCTCGGCAACCGCGCCCACCTGGCGTTCGGCAGCGGCCCCCACGAGTGCCCGGGCCAGGACATCGGCCGCGCCATCGCCGACACGGGCATCGACACGCTGCTGGCCCGCCTGCCCGACCTGCGGCTCGCCGTCCCCGAGGGCGAACTGCGCTGGTCCGCCGCGTGGCTGTCGAAGCGTCTGGAGGCCCTCCCGGTCGAGTTCACGCCGCCCGCGTCGGCGGCGCCGCAGGGCCCGAGCGCGCCGAAGGACTTCGCCTCGACCGTACCCGGACCGCTGCCCGAGCAGGTGCCGCCGCCCGCCCCGGGCTCCGCGCCCGCCGAGGGCACCTCGGAGCCCGCCCGGAAGACCTGGTGGAGCCTCTTCCTCCGACCGAACCGCTGAAATTCACGGAATCGTCCCTTCCGAGGGACCTTCGACCTGTTGGAACAGGGTTATCAGATGACTACTATGCGCCACAGTTGATCAATTCCATGTCGCGGACGGCGTTTTCGGAACGCCTTCCGCGGCATGCACACACGTCGCACCGCGACGAGAGGAGGCCGCAGTGGGGCCCGGTCTGACAGTGCCGCCGATCTTCACGCCCATTCCGCCGGCGATCCACCCCTGCCACGTGGAGGCGGACGCCCTGACGGCGGCCTGGGCGGAGACGTACCGCATCGGATCGGAGGAGCTGCGCGCACGGCTGGTCTCGCAGTCCATCGGGACCTTCTCCGCGCGCATCCTGCCCGAGGGCCGCGAGGAGGTCGTCTCGCTCCTCGCGGACTTCGTCCTCTGGCTGTTCGGCGTGGACGACGGCTACTGCGAGGAGGGCGAGCTGGGCCGCCGCCCCGGCGAACTCGCCGCCGAGCTGCACCGCCTGCTGCGGGTCGCGCAGAACCCGCAGGTGCCGATGCTGGACGGCGACCCGCTCGCCGCCGGACTGCGCGACCTGCGCCTGCGGATCGACCGGTACGGCACCCCGGGTCAGGCCGCCCGCTGGGTGGACGCGCTGCGCGAGTACTTCTTCTCCGTCGTGTGGGAGGCGTCCCACCGCCGCGCCGGCACCGTCCCGGACCTCAACGACTACACGCTGATGCGGATCTACGACGGCGCCACCACCGTCGTCCTGCCCATGCTGGAGATCGGCCACGGCTACGAACTCCAGCCCCACGAGCGCGACCGCACCGCCGTGCGCGCCGCTACCGAGATGGCGTCCTTCGTCATCACCTGGGACAACGACATCTTCTCCTACCACAAGGAGAACAAGGAGAAGAGCGCCACCGGCTACTACCTCAACGTGCTGCGCGTCCTGGAGGAGCACGAGGGCATGACCCCCGAGCAGGCCCTCGACGTCGCCATCTCCCAGCGCGACCGCGTCATGTGCCTGTACATGCGCCTCACCGAGGCCCTCGCCGCCCAGGGCAGCCCGCAGCTGCGCCAGTACCTGCGCACCCTCGGCAGCTTCATCCGCGGCGCCCAGGACTGGGGCGTCACCTCCGTCCGCTACACGACCCCGGACGACCCGGCCGACATGCCCGCCCACTTCCGCGACACCCCCGTCGACGCCGGCGAGGAGCCGCTCGGCATACCCGCCGTCTCCTGGTGGTGGGACCTGCTCGCCCCGGGCGGGGACGCGCACGCCGCCCTGCCCCTGCAGCGGACCGCGCGGAACTAGAGCAAAGGACTCTTCGGTGTCAGTGGTGACAACAGGTTCCCCGACCGTCCCCCGCGCCCCCGGGGCCGTACCGCTCCTCGGACACGCATGGAGGCTGTGGCGCGACCCGCTCGGCTTCCTCAAGTCGCTGCGGCAGGCGGGCGACATCGTCCAGGTCCGCCTCGGGACCATGCCCGTGTACGTGGTCACCTCCGCGGAGCTCATCCACGAGGTGACCGTCCGCCAGGCCCGCAGCTTCGAGAAGGGCCGGCTGTTCGACCGGCTGCGCCCCCTCGCCGGGAACGGCCTGGCCACCGCCAACGGCGAGGTGCACCGCATGCACCGCCGGCTGATCCAGCCGATGTTCCACCCGCAGCGGATCCAGGTGTACGCGCAGGTCATGAGCGACAACGCCCGTGAGCTGGCGGACTCCTGGCAGCCGGGTCAGGAGATCGAACTGGAGCGGGCGATGGCCGGGTACGCCGTCGAGACCCTCGCCAAGACCCTGTTCTCCACGGACATCGGCCTCCCGGCGGTCGAGGCGGTCCGCGAGAACCTCCCCGTCGTCCTGAAGAACATGCTCGTCCGGGCGGCGTCACCGAAACTCCTCGACCGGCTGCCCATCCGCGCCAACCGCGACTTCGACGCCGCCTCCGCACGGCTGCGGAGCGTCATCGACGAGGTGATCGCCACCACGCGCCGCTCCGGCGAGACCGGCCACCACGACCTGCTGTCGGTCCTGCTGGCCGCCCGCGACGAGGAGACCGGCGTCTCGCTGACCGACGCCGAGGTCCGCGACGAGCTGAGCACCATCCTCTTCGCCGGGGCCGAGACCACCGCGTCCTCCCTGGCCTGGACCTTCCACGAACTGGCCCAGCGCCCGGACGTGGAGGACGAACTCGTCGCGGAGATCCGGGAGGTCGTCGGGGACCGGCCCGTGGAGATCGGCGACGTGCCGCGGCTCGTCGCCGTCCGCCGCGTCCTGGACGAGGTGATCCGCCTGCACGGCGTCACCATGCTGATGCGCCGCGCCACCGCGCCCGTCGAACTGGGCGGCCACCGCATCCCCGAGGGCGCCGAGGTCGCCTTCAGCCTCTACGCCATGCACCGCGACCCGGGCCTGTACCCGGACCCGGACCGGTTCGACCCGGACCGCTGGCTCCCGGAGCGCCGCGCCTCCATCGACCGGCAGTCGTACATCCCGTTCGGCGCGGGCAACCGCAAGTGCATCGGCGACGCGTTCGTCTGGACGGAGGCGACGATCGCCCTGGCGACCCTCCTCGCCAGGTGGAGCCTGCGGCCCGTGCCCGGGCACACCCCCCGCGAGGTGCCCTCCGCGGTCGCCCACCCCGACCGCGTCCCCATGGTCGTCACGCCGCGCCACGGCTGAACGCCCGCACCGCGCGCCCGGCCGGGTCCCGTACGGGATCCGGCCGGNNGCGCCGCGTCCGGGGCCCGGCCGCCGCGCACCCCGCCGGGTGGCGCGACGCGGCGGAGCCCGGCCCGCGGCCCCGGCCTTCGACGCGGCGGGCGCACAGGGACCCGGGCGGCCCCCGGGCGATCCACGGGGCGGTACCCGCACACGGGTCCGGCGCCCGGGGCCGGCGTCCACGCGACCGGCCCGGCGACCGCCCACCCCGCNTCCCGTACGGCCCGCCCCCTCGTGCCGCACCGCCGCTGCGCGAACGATGCCCCGGGAGCTGCCGTGCCCGCGTCCGCGCGGGCGCCCCGCTACCGTTTCCGCGTGATGCCCGCGGCCCGGACGGGCCGGAAGGAGTGAGCTCGTGTTCTTCGTCGACACCATCGAGACCGAGGGGCTCGGCAGCCGCTGCCACCTGGCGGGAGGGGACGGGCACGCGGTCGTGGTCGACCCGCCCCGCGACATCGACCGCGTGATCGCCGCGGCCGCCGCCCGCGGGGTCCGCCTCACCCACGTCGTCGAGACCCACCTCCACGAGGACCACGTCACCGGCGGCCCCGACCTGTCCCGCCTCACCGGCGCCTCCTACCTCGTCCCCGCCGGGGCCCGCGCCTCCCTCCCGCACCTACCGGTCCACGACGGCGACCGCGTCCCGGTCGGCACCGCGCTCACCCTGCGGGCCCTGGCCGCCCCCGGCCGCACCCCGCACCACACCGCGTACGTCCTGGAGGAGTCGGGCACCCCCGTCGCCGTGTTCACCGGCGGTTCCCTCCTCGTCGGCGCGGTCGGCCGCCCCGGCGCGACCGAGCCCCGACTCGCCGAGCGGCTCGCCCGCGCCCAGTACGCCTCCGTCCACCGCCTCGCCGCCGAACTCCCCGACGGCACCGCCGTCCTGCCCGCGTACGGCCCCGGCAGCCCCTGCTCCTCCGCCCCGGCCGGCGCCGGGCCGTCGACCGTCGGCGCCGAGAAGGCGGGCAACGACGTCTTCGCCAAGGACGCCGACACCTTCGTCGCCGACCTGCTCGCGGGCCTCGACGACGCCCCCGCCCACCACGCGCGCCTGGCGTCCCTCAACGCCGCCNGNCCCGCCCCCGTCGACCTGACGCCGCCCCCCGCGGCCGACGCCGGCGCGATCGCCGCGCGGCTGGCCGAGGGGGAGTGGGTCGTGGACCTGCGCGACCGGACCGCCTTCGCCCGCGGCCACGTCGCCGGCTCGTTCAACGTCGAGGCGGGCGCCGCCTTCGCCGCGCGCCTGGCCCTGCTCCTCCCCGCGGGCAGGCCCGTGACACTGCTCGCCGAGACGCCGGAGCGGATCGCCGCCGCGCAGCGCGAACTCGTCCGCGTCGGCGTCGACCGCCCCGCGGCCGCCGCCACCGGCGACCCGCGCGACTGGGTCCGCGGCGGCGAGGCGCTTTGCGCGTACCCCGTCGGCACGTTCGCCGGCCTCGCCGAGGCCCTCGGCCGCGACCCGCACGGGACCGTCGTCCTCGACGTGCGGCACGGCGCCGAGCGGGCCGCCGGGCACATCGAGGGCTCCGCCCACGTCCCCCTGCACGAGGTGCGCCGGCGTGCCGCCGGACTCCCCGCCGGAACGGTGTGGGTGCACTGCGGCACCGGGGCGCGGGCGGCCGTCGCTGCGTCCCTGCTCGACGCGGCCGGCCGGGAGGTCGTCGCCGTCGACGACGCCTTCGGGGCCGCGGCCGGCGCCGGCCTGCCCGTCGTGCGCCCCGCCTGCCCGCGGGTGACGGTGCGTCAGGCCCGGTGCCGGACGGGCACCGGCGGCGCGGTCCTCCTCGACGTGCGGGAGGAGGACGAGTGGCTGGCGGGACGCGCGCCCGGCGCCGCCCACGCGCCGCTGTCCGCGCTGCTCGCCGACGACCGGGTGCCCCGGGTGCTGCGCGGCCGGGATGCGGTGGTGATCTGCCGCTCCGGGAAGCGCTCCCAGCAGGCCGCGCGGGTCCTCGCGGAGCGGGGGGTGCGCGCCGTCGACGTCGTGGGCGGCATGCACGCCTGGGCGCACGCCGGCTACCCGGTCGTCGACGAGGACGGGAACCGCGGCCGGATCGCCTGACCGCGCCCCGCGCCCCGCGCACCCGTTCCCGGTGTGCGGGGGCGGATGCCGGGCCGCGCGGCGCCCGCCCCCGCCGGGCCGTCAGTGCCCGCCGGGGCGGGCGCCCAGGAGCCACAGCCGGCCGCGCTCCACGGTGAACTCGACGGCGCACACGCCGCCGTAGTGGTCGTCCAGCCGCCGCAGGTGGGCGCACAGCTCCGCGTACACGGACGGGGCGAGCCGCCCCAGCTCCTCCAGCGGCAGCGGGTCGCGCACCCCGGCGGCGACGTCCTCGCCCTGCGCGTCCGGCAGGTAGACACCGTGCGCGCCGGGGTCGCCGGTCGCCGGGTCGCGGGTGACGGCGACCCCGCTGCCGGAGTCGGCGCCCCGGTTGCCGGACACCATCGTCTGCACGGTCACGGCCGCGCCCAGGCCGTCCGGGACGCCCGCGCGGCACCGCAGGGCCCGCGCCGGGCCGGAGTTCCACGCGTCGAGCACCGCCCGCACCGCCCGGCGCAACTGCTCCGCCGGGTCCTGCGGGAACTCCTGCCCGGTCCGCTCCGCGACGAGGTCCTTGTACGTCTCGACGACCCGGATCAGGTCGCAGGCGTCCAGCCGCTCGTCCGCCACGTGGTGCTGCTCCTCGACCCGGTGCCGCACCCGCTCGAACAGCTCCGGCTCCACGCCCATCACGACCGTGCCGAACCGCTCGACGAGGCGGCGGTAGGAGTCCCACGCGAACCGCTCCCGCGCCGGGCTCCCGGCCAGCCCCAGGACCGCGTAGTCGTTCAGACCCACGTCCAGGACCGTCTCCGGCATCCCCGGCACCGGCAGCTCCGCCCCGCAGCGGACCGACAGCAGCAGCGGGTCGTCCACCTGCCCGAGCCGCCGCCCCGCCGCGTGCTCCAGCCGCGCCAGGTGCTCCGAGACCTCCCCGTCCAGCTCCGGCGGCGGGGCGCCCGTCGCGGCGTGCGCCCGGCACGCCTCCGCCGAGACCGTGAACCCCGCCGGCACCGGCAGCCCCATCCGGGTCATCTCGGCGAGGCGGGCGCCCTTGTCGCCGAGCAGGGCGACCCGGTCCCGGCCGCCCTCGGCGAAGTCGTACACGTAGCGGACCATGACAGTGCGTCCTCCAGGGTCGGCCGGACCGGCGGTGCCACCACGACCAGCGTGCCACCCCGTCCGGAAAGGGCGCCGGAGCGCGCCGGCGCGCGGTCGGGCTCACTCGTGCGGGACGACCGCCACCGGGGACGGCGCGTGGTGCAGGACCGCGTGCGCCACCGAACCGATCCGCGGCCCCAGCGGGGTCTGCCGCACCCGGCGGCCGACCACCATCAGCTCCGCGCCCGACGCGACCGACAGCAACACCTGGCCGCCGCTGCCCAGTTCGACGTGCTCGGTCACCGGCACGTCCGGGTACCGCTCCCGCCACGGCGCCAGCGCGTCGGCCAGCGCCTTGCGCTCGAACGGCTCCAGGCCGCCCGCCTCGTCGGCCAGCGCCATCGAACCGGGGCTGTACGCGTACAGCGACGGCAGGCTCCAGGCCCGCACCGCGCGCACGCCGACCCCTCGGGCGGCCGCCTCCGCGAACGCGAAACCGAGCACCGCCGCGCTTTCCTCGCGCCCGCCCTGCTGCCCGACGACGACCCTGCCCGCCCCGGTGCCGGCGCCGCCGTCCCGCGGGGCGCGCACCGCCACCACCGGACAGGCCGCCGTGGCGATCACCTGCTGCCCGTAGGAGCCGAGCAGGAACCCCAGGAGGGCCCCCCGCCCGCGCGAGCCGACCACCAGCATCTCCGCCGTCCCGCCGGCCTCCACCAGGGCGGGCACCGGGGTGTCCGGCACCAGCCGGGAGGTCACCCGCACCCGGGGGTGCAGGCCGCGCACCTTCGCCTCCGCCTCGTCCAGGACCTCCTGCGCACGCCGCTCCTCCCGCTCCCGCTCCTGCTCCAGCGGCACGTCCAGGGGCTGCCACCGCCAGGCGTGCAGGAGGTGCAGGGGCAGCCCGCGCAACTCGGCCTCCCGCGCCGCCCAGACGGCGGCGGCGAGGCTCTCGGGGGAGCCGTCCACCCCCGCCGTGATCACTCGGGTCGTCGGGGCCTGCGCCATGGGTCGTCCTCCGTGTGTCGGGGTGTCGGTCTGCTCTCACCCAGTGTGAACGGCCGCCGGCCCGGGGGCAGGGGCCGGTAGGCCCGGCTTCCCCGGCCGGCCGGCCCCGAAACGGCCCCGTCCGGCCGGGCCGCCGCCCCTCCGGTCGTCCCGGGGGCCGGGCCGGGTGGATCCTGGAGGCGGGGCCGGCGCCCGCCGGCCCGCCGCCCGACGCGCCGAGGAGGCACACCATGACCCGGACGCTGGAGTGGAGGATCGCGATGGACCTGGTGGAGGACGGGGACACCACCGAGGCGCGCGCGGTCCTCGACACCGGAAGGTCGACGATCACCGGCCGCGGCTCCGCCCGGCGCAACCCGGAGGACGAGGACGTCCCGCTGATCGGCGACGAGCTGGCCGCCAGCCGCGCGATGAGCGACCTCGCCCGCCAGTTGATGCGCCTGGCGTACCGGGACATCGGAGAGGCGGGCGCGGGGATGTCCGGCGAGGCCGACCGGGACACCCCGTACGGCTGGTCGACGCCGGTCCGCTGACGCGACCCGGTCCGCCGACCGGTTCGGCGCACTCGGCCCGGCCGGCCCGGACCTCCTCTCCCGCCCGGCTCTCCNCGCCCGGCCGGAACCNNNNCGCCGTCCGGGGCNGNCCCCGGCCCCGCCCCGTGCCCTGCGCGCGGCCGACTCCGCCCGTCAGGTCGCCGCGGTCCCCGTGTCGTCCGTCTCGTAGGCGAGCCGGTCGTCCACCGCCACCACCCCGTCGACCGTCTCGCACAGTCGCACCAGGATCGGCACCAGGCTCCTGCGCCCGAGGGTGCCGCTGAGCGTCACCGTCCCGTCGTCCACGTGGACGGTGACGGCGGAGGGCGGCAGGCCCAGCGTGCGGGTCACCACGTCCTCCAGGATCTCCTCCTGGATCGCCCGGTCGCGCCGCAGGAACAACTGGATCAGGTCGCTGCGGCTCAGCACCCCGATGAGCCGCCCCGAGGCGTCCACCACGGGCAGCCGCTTGATGCGGTGCCGCTCCATCACCCGGGCCGCCTCGACCGCGCTCCACTCCGGCCGCGCCACCACGGCCGGGCTGGTCATCAGGCCCTCGGCGGTGCCCGGCCCCCGCTCCCCGGTGGTGTGCCGGCGCAGCAGGTCCGCCTCCGACACCACGCCGACCGGCCGCTCGTCCCCGTCCACCACGGGCACGGCCGTGATGCCGTACTCGTCGAGCAGCCGCGCGATCTCCATGAAGGGGGTGCCGGGCTGCACGGCCACGGCCTCCGGCGTCATCAGATCCGCCACGCTGCGGTGCCTCATCACTCGCCCTCCCTTTCCGTGGATACCGCCTCCGAGCATGGGGGAGACCCGGCCCCGGCGCCCGGCGCGCCGCGGCGCGCCCCCGGAAAGGGCGAAGGCGCCGCGGCGGGAAGGGGGGGCGGCCCGGCGGCCCCGGCCCGGAAGGGCGGGAGGCCCCGGCGCCC
>NZ_CP095474.1:4977459-5007478 GCF_023614315.1 Streptomyces sudanensis
AATCCGCGACCCCAGGCTACTACCCGGAGGCGCGCCCGGACCCGGGAGAGCCNCNCCCGGANCNNGGCGCCGCCCCGTCCCGCCGTCAGAACACGCCGCTGCCGTGCGGCGCGTACATGTCGAGCAGCCGCACCCGCGTCGACTGCAACCGGTGGGAGAGGACCTGCCCCACCCACTGCGTCAGCGCGTACCCGAACGCGGTCTCCGCCGCGCACAGCTCCCGCACCACCGCCGCGTCGAACTCGGAGGCGCGCACCAGGCTCATCGCCTCCGCGCCCAGCTCCCACTCGTACGGCGGGAACATCCACGACAGGCCGACCAGCTCGCCGTGGCCGAGCATCTCGATCACGGCGGGGCGCGGACTCCCCGGCACCCGCGAATCCAGGGTGACGGCGCCCGTCCGGATGATCCAGAACCGGTCCGCCGGCCGGCGCTCGTCGAAGAGCCGGTGCCCGGGTTCGAACGCGACCTCCCGGGAGAGGGCCATCAGCCGCTCCCGGTGCGGAGCCGGCAGGGCGTTGATCCTCGGAGCTCTGGTCATGTGAACCTCCTGGTGAACCCGCGCACCAAGCGTCGTCCGCCGTACCACCCGGACGGCAGGGCCGACAGGGCACCGGCAGGAGGGCCGACCGGCCCCGTCCCCGCCCCACCCGGTACGACGGTGTCTTTCGAGCCTACTCACCGCCGGCGCGCGCGGCCCGCCATGCGGACGCCGGGCACCGCGACTACCGTGATGCCCATGTCCGGACCCGAGCGCCACAGGGGCGACATCGGCCGCCGCGTCGCGGCCCGCCGCGAACAGCTCGGCCTGTCCCGGGAGGACGTCGCGCTGCGCGCGGGGTCGGCACCCGGCTACCTGCAGTACCTGGAGGAGCAGGCGGCCGTCCCCGGGATGGGCTTCCTGCTGCGGCTCGCCGACGCCCTGGAGACCACCGTCGGCGCCCTCACCGGCGGCACCGCCGACCTGCCGTCCGGCGTGGGGCAGGCGGCCTACCGCCCCGAGCTGGTCGAGCTGGACCCCGACGAGTGCCGGCAGCTGCTCGGCACCCACGGGGTGGGCCGCGTCGCCGTCACCACGCACGAGGGCCCGGCCATCGTGCCCGTCAACTACGTCGCCGCCGGCGGCGAGATCGCCTTCCGCACCTCGCCCGACTCGCTTCCCGGCAGGGCCGCGGGCCGCGAGGTCGCCTTCGAGGTGGACCACATCGACGAGGCCTTCAGCCGGGGGTGGAGCGTCCTCCTGGTCGGCCCCGCCCGCGTCGTCACCGACCCCGGCGAGGCCCGGGCGCTGGCGGAGCGGGCGTTCACCACGCCCTGGGCCGGTGCCGAGCGGGACCTGTGGGTGGTCGTCGCCCCCGCCCGCGTCACCGGCCGGCGCATCCGCGTCCACCGCCTCCGCCCGGAGTCCGGCGCCTGACCGCTCCGCGAGGCGCCGGGCGCCCGGCCGGAAAGGGGTTCAGGACCCGCGCCGGCGAGGAACCCGCCCCGGAGCACCCGGGTGCGCGGCCCGTGCGAGCCCCAGGAGGAGCCATGAACCACGCCACGACCAGGGCGCCCGTCATCGCCGGAGTCGACGGCTCCCCCCAGGCCGCCGCCGCCGCCCTGTGGGCCGCCGCCGAGGCGTACCGGCGCCGGCAGCCGCTGCACCTCCTGCACGCCACCGGTACGGAGGGCCGCGCGTCCGGCGAGGCTGCGGAACGGGCCCGCGCGGCCGGGCACGAACTGCTCATGGAGGCGGCGGGCGCGGTCGCACGGCGGTTCCCGGACGTGACCGTCGTGCGCCGCCTCGCCCCCGGCGACGCCGTCCACGCCCTGTGCGGCGAGGCCGGCGCGGAGGGCACCGTCGTCGTCGGCCACCGCGGCCTCGGCGGATTCGGCGAACTCCTGCTGGGCTCCGTCGGCCTGCGCCTCGCCTCGCGGGCCGGAGTGCCCCTCGTGGTGGTGCGGGGCGAACGCGACCACGCCGCCACCGGGGTCGTCGCCGCCTGCGTGCGCGACCGGCGGGACCACGCGTGGGTGCGGCACGCCGCCCGCGAGGCCGAACTGCGCCGGGCGGCCCTGCGCCTCGTCACCGCCTGGAGCCCGCTCGCCGACGCGGGGGGCGCCCTGACCATGCTCGACGACCTCGACGACATGGCCGGGTCGCGGCTGCGCGAGACGCGCGGACTCGCCGACGAGCTCCGCGCCGAGTTCGCCGGGCTGACCGTCACCGCCGAGGTGGAGAGCGGCCGTTCCACCGCCGGGCCGCTCGTCCGGGCGTCGCAGCGGGCCGATCTGGTCGCCGTCGGCGCGCACCGCCCGGTGCCCGGTGTGGGCCGGGGCCTCGGGCACGTCGTCCACGCGCTGCTGCACCACGCGCACTGCCCCGTCGCGATCGTCCCGCGCGAATCCGGCGCCCGGCAGGAGCACTGACGCGCAGGGCGGGTACCCGGTGGGAAGCAGCGGGTACCGGCCGTCGCGCCGCACGGAGGTGGGCTCCATGGCATCCGGGATGGACGAGAACCGCCTTCTCGCCGAGATCGAGAGGCTCCTCGCGCGCGACGACCCCGGTCTGGAGGCCCGGATGTCCGAACTCACCCGGCAGTTCGCCGACGATCCGCCCGCCCCCGGGGCCGCGCCGCCCGGGGGCCCGGACGGCGACGACGGGGACGGTCAGGCCCGCCGGGAGCGCGACTGGCGCAAGGTCCTCGCCCTGGTCGCCGTCGTGGTCGCCGTCGTCGGCCTGCTCCTCACCGCGATCCTCACCCAGCCGCCCGGATCGGGCACCGGGCCCCCTCCGGGCTCCCCGGCGGGACTGCCCGCCGCGACGGTCCCGCGGGCCTGACGGCGCCCGCCGCGGGCGGCCCCCGCCCGGCCGCCGCCCCGCGTCCGGGCGCATCCGGACCGCGACCGCCCCCGCGGCCGCACACCCGCCGGCGCGGCGGCCTCCGCGGCACCGCCGCCCGTCCGGTCCGCACCCGGCTCCCGCACCCGCGCTCCGGCACCCTCCGGGGCCTCGCGGGACGGGCCGGGCGCGGGGTCCCGCGCCCGGTGCGGGCCCCCTCCGGGGCGCGGGTGAACCGCCGCCGTCCGCCGCCCGTCGGGTCCGGTACGGAGTGCGGAATTCCGGCGAACCACCCCTGTCGGCGCGTTTCCGGCTTGCCCCCGCGCTCCGCGGCTGCGTTAGATTGGTGCCGCTCGCCGACCCGGCGCCCCGTACGGCCTGGATCGGCGCCGGAGCCGCCCGTCGAGGCCGCATCCGATCACCACGCACCGCCACGCCGCCGACCTTCACGCGCGCTCACCCTGGGGGAGCCATGGCTGACGACGTCACCCGCACCGAGATCGCCGACCATCTGGGAGCCGTCTTCGCCAACGGCGCGGTCAGCCGCAGCGATCTGCTGATCGCCGCCGCGGGCGCCCGCCCCGAGGTCCGCGAGGTGCTGGAGGGGTTGCCCGACCGCCGCTACACCGAGCTGCGGCAGGTCTGGGAGGACCTGCCGACCGTCCCGGTCGGGATCTGAACCGGGCCGGGAACCGGGGAGCGCACGGCGCGGGGGAGCGCCGGCCGGGACGCTAACCGCGGGCCCGGTGCGCGGCCTCCGCGACGTCACGGGCCCGCGGCGGGGCCAGCCGCAGCAGGTACGTGGTCCCGCCCAGCACGGCCCGGACGGTCCCCCGCGGCACGTACCAGGGCTCCACCACCCACACCTGCGACAGCGGTGCGCTGTCGATCTCGCTGCCCCTGCTGTTCAGCAGTGTCAACCGCCCCTCCGCCACCCGGACCCGGCCCGCCGTCGTCAACTGGCGCCACCCCCGCCGGATGAGTACGCCCCGCTCCTCGAATTCCCGTACGGCCACACCGCGCCCCCAGTCGCCCCGCACCCCGGCCTTTGGTGGACCATACCCGCGCCGGGACGGCGAGAAATGCACCCCGCCGCCCTCCTGCCCGGCGCCCCGCCGCCGGGCGGCGGCCGCCAGGTACCGGGGCACCGGGCGCCGTGAAGCCCGCGGCGTCCCGGGCGGACCGCCGGCTCCCGGGCCGCCCGGCCTCGGGCCGCCCGGCCTCGGACCGCCGGGCTCCCGGACCGTCGGACTCCGTCCTTCGCATCTCCGCGCCCCTGCGCCTCCCCACTTCCCCGCTTCCGTGCTTCCGCCTCCCGCGTTCCCGGTGGGGAGGNGCGGNACCGGTTGCCGCCCTCCCCNTTATGACCCCGGATGCGAATAGTAAGGNGTANNNGGNNTNNNNGGGCGGGCGGGACGCCCCCGATCCGGTGGGCACGGGTCCCGTGAAGGCGCCCGCGGCGTCCACGGCGGTGCCGGCGCGCCGGCCGCGCGGGGCGGCGTCCGGTGCCCCGCACCCCGTTCCGGAGGCGGTCCGCGCCCGGGGCGGTGATCGTGCTTCCGCACCGGCGCCGGGTACGGGCACCGGTGTTACAAAGGAGCGTGGTCACCTTCTCCGACCGGCTCCGAAGCGTCTCGGTCCGGTCACTGGCCGAAAGGCACCCGCGCAGCGTCGCCGGGCAGGTGTTCGCCCTGCAGGTGGCGCTGGTGGTGCTGCTGGTCCTCGGGACGCTCCTCGCCCTGCTGCTCCAGTCGCGGTACGACGGCGACCGCGAGGCCCGCACCCGGTCCGTCGCCGTCGCGGAGGCCTTCGCCCACGCGCCGGGCCTGCCGGAGGTCCTGGCGCGCCCCGACCCGTCGCGGGTGCTCCAGCCCGCCGCGGAGGCCGCCCGCAGACGGGCCGGCGTCGACTTCATCGTCGTCATGAACGTCGACGGCATCCGCTACAGCCATCCGCTGCCCCAGCGCATCGGCCAGCGGTTCGTCGGCACCATCGAGCCGTCCCTCGCCGGCAAGGTCCACACCGAGCACGTCCGCGGCCCCCTCGGCGAGGAGGTGCAGGCCGTCGTGCCCGTCACCGACGCGGACGGCCGGGTCGTCGGCCTCGTCTCCGCCGGACTGAAGGTGCGCAACGTCACCGGCGCCGTCGACCGCCAGCTCCCCGTCATCCTCGGCACCAGCGCGGCCGGGCTCGCCGTGGCGACGGCGGGCACGGCCCTCGTCGCCCGCCGCCTGCGACGGCAGACCCACGGCCTCGGCCCCGCCGAGATGACCCGCGTGTACGAGCACCACGACGCCGTCCTCCACGCGGTCCGCGAGGGCGTCGTCATCGTCGCCGGCGACGGCCGCCTCCTGCTCGCCAACGACGAGGCGGTACGGCTCCTCGGCCTGCCGCCCGGCGCCGAGGGGCGGCACGTCTCCGAACTGCCGGACCTCGACCCCCGCATGGCGGACCTGCTGCGCTCCGGCCGCCTCGCCACCGACGAGGTCGTCCCCGCGGCCGGCCGGCTCCTCGCCGTCAACCAGCGCCCCACGAGCCCCCACGGGGGCCACGGCGGCACCGTCGTCACCGTCCGGGACACCACCGAGCTGCGCACCCTGTCCGGCCGCGCCCAGGTCGCCCGCAAGCGCCTCGACCTGCTGTACGAGGCGGGCGTCGGCATCGGCACCACCCTCGACGTGGCCCGCACCGCCCAGGAGCTCGCGGACGTGGCCGTGCCCCGCTTCGCCGACTTCGCCACCGTCGACCTCGCCGAGCCGGTGCTGCGCGGCGACGAGCCCGCCGCGACCGTCGGCGCCATGCGCCGCGCCGCCTCCCGGGGCGTCCGCGACGACCACCCGCTCTACCCGGTCGGCCACGCGATCGACTTCCTCGCGTCCACCCCGCAGGCCCGCGGCCTCGACTCCGGGCGCGCCGAGCTCGTGCCCGACCTGTCCCGCGCTCCCGGCTGGCACGCGCAGGACCCGCAGCGGGCCGGGCGGATCGTCGCGTACGGCATCCACTCGCTGATCGCCGTGCCGCTCAGGGCGCGCGGGACCGTCCTCGGCGTCGTCAACTTCTGGCGCTCCGAGAAGCCCGGCCCCTTCGACGAGGAGGACGTGGCCCTCGCCGAGGAACTGGCCGCCCGGGCCGCCGTCGCCATCGACAACGCCCGCCGCTACACCCGCGAGCACACGATGGCCGTGACCCTCCAGCGCAGCCTGCTGCCCCGCGCCCTGCCCGAGCAGAGCGCCGTCGACGCCGCCCACCGCTACCTGCCGGCCCAGTCCGGGGTGGGCGGCGACTGGTTCGACGTCATCCCGCTCCCCGGCGGCCGCGTCGCGCTCGTCGTCGGCGACGTCGTCGGCCACGGACTGCACGCCGCCGCCACCATGGGCCGCCTGCGCACCGCCGTCCACAACTTCTCCACCCTGGACCTGCCGCCCGACGAGCTCCTCGGCCGCCTCGACGACCTCGTCGGCCGCATCGACCAGGACGAGACCGAGGCGGGCGGCGGCGCCGGCACGATCGGGGCGACCTGCCTGTACGCCGTCTACGACCCGGTGACGCGGCGCTGCGCCCTCTCCAGGGCCGGGCACCCCCTGCCCGCGCTGGTCCACCCCGACGGGACCGTCGAGTTCCCCGACCTGCCGGCCGGGCCGCCGCTGGGCCTCGGCGGCGTCCCGTTCGAGACCGCCGAACGGGAACTGGCGGAGGGCAGCCTGCTGGTCTTCTACACCGACGGGCTGATCGAGGAGCGCAGCCGGGACATCGACGTGGGCCTGGAGCTGCTGCGCGAGGCCCTCGCCCACCCGGGCCGCGGCCCGGAGGAGAGCTGCCGCGCCGTCCTCGACGCACTGCTGCCCGACCGTCCCGCGGACGACGTGGCGCTGCTGATCGCCCGCACCCGCGTCCTCGGCCCGGACCGCGTCGCCGACTGGGACGTGCCGTTCCGCCCCGAGGCCGTCGCGGAGCTGCGCGCCGCCGCCGGCGAACGGCTCGGCGCGTGGGGGCTGTCGGAGGCGGCGTTCGCCACGGAACTGATCCTCGGTGAGCTGGTCACCAACGCGATCCGGTACGGCTCCGCCCCGGTGCACGTGCGCCTCATCCACGACCGGGGCCTGACCTGCGAGGTGTCCGACGGCAGCAGCACCTCGCCGCACCTGCGGTACGCGGCGGACACCGACGAGGGCGGCCGGGGGCTGCTGCTGGTCGCCCGGCTCGCCGAACGCTGGGGCACCCGCTACACCGAACGGGGCAAGGTCGTCTGGGCCGAGCAGTCACTGCCCGGCGCGGGCCCGTACGGCACCGGACCGCCCCCCGGCCCGTCCGGCGCGAACCTCCCGTGACCCGCGGCGACGCGAACGGGTGACCTGTGAGGCGCATCGGGTGACGCGGTCGCGCTCCCGCCCGCCCGCCGCGGAGCGCCTCCGCCCCGGAACCCGGACGCGGTCCGGGTCCGCCCCCGCCCGGAGACCGGAGCCCGAAGCCGCCTCCGGCACCCGCGTGACCCCGGGGCGGGCCCGCCGGGGAGGAGGGGCGGTCGCAGGCGCCGCCCCGATCGGCGCGGGGCGGCGCGGTCGAGGGGTACCGCCGGTGTCACGAGTCTCCGCCGACCTCCTTGTTGATCGCGGTGGGGGAGTCGTACTCCTTGTCCGGCAGGGACTTCAGCGCTTCCATGACCTCCTTGCCGGCGCCGTTCTCCTTCGCCTGCCGGACGACGTCGTCCTTCGAGGCGGGGTAGCTGACCCCGCTCAGGTTCCGCTGCATCTCGATGGGGTTCACGTTCATGGCCGGCGAGTACCACGCGCGCGATTCGCCATACCGACCGGCGTTCCGCAGGGCGAACCCATCACGGTTGCATCACAATGTCGTGTGAAGGTCGGTCAGTGCGGGCATATCCCGCGCGGGGGCGGCGCCCGGACCGGGACGCCGCCGATCACCCGACTTCTTCGCACCATCCCCGAGGGAGACGCGTCTCGCCGTCCTCCCCTCTCACCTCATGGCGTCGGAAAGGCAGGTACGCCCATGCTGTTGGCGCATCCGGCTGTGCTTCGAGAGCTTGTCGCCCGGTACGAGTCCCTCTGCGCCGCCGCGCAGGACCACGCGATCGCGCCGGACCTGCAACGCCGCCTGGACGACGTGACGTACACGCTCTGCGTGACGACCGGGACCCGGAAACTGGAGCACGCCCTCGCGGCCGCGCGCGCCAGGCTGGCGGCCACGGCGGCCGGTTAGGGGGGACGGCGGAATGCCCGACGGCCCCGGTCCAGGGGTAGACCGGGGCCGTCGCGGGTGTCCGCAGGGGAGGGCGGGGCACCCGGCAGCGAACACCCGGGGCGGCGCGAGGAGGGAGCGTCGCCCACCGGTGTCCGGTCGGCGGGCACCGCGCCGCGCTCGTCTCCGACGGCGCCGCGATGCCGTGCGAGCAGTAAATATTTATACCCTTGAGTAAGCAAGGGCATGAAAAATTTCATGCGTCCCGATGGCCGAAAAAAACGGTGCCGCGCGGCCGCTCGCACCCACCGGGAACACCGGCCGGACCGCCCGGCCGCCCTCAGTCGTCGAGGAAGAAGTCGTGCTGCAGCGCGACCTGCTCGTAGCGTTCCAGCCGCGACTGCGTACGCTCCGGCTCGGCGTCCGCCATCGCCTGCAGCACCGCGGCCGACAGCACCCCGGGCGCCGCGTACGAGTCGAACACGAGCCGTGAACCGGTCGGAGCGGTGAGCACCGCGTCCACCTCCTCCCTCAGCGGCCCCAAGGTGGAATCGCTGATCAGCGCCACGCGCAGACCCGTGTCGCGCGCCACCCGCACCGCCTCCAGCGTCTCGTTCGCGTGGCGCGGCATCGCGTAGGCCAGCACCCACGAGCCGCCCGCCTCCCACGCCTGGAGCAGCGCGTCGTACGCGACGCTCCCGCCCCGCGTCACCACCCGCACGTCGGGGTGGATGCGCCGCGCCGCGTACGCGAAGTACTCCGCCAGCGACGCCGAGATCCGCAGCCCCACCACCGTCAGGGGAACGGAGCGCGCCAGCCGCCGCCCCACTTCCAGCACCTGCCCCGGATCGGCCAGAACCCGTCGCAGGGTCTCGAGGTTCGCGATCTCCGCGTCGACCGCCGACTGGAGTTCGTTGCTCCGGATCTCCTCCCGGGAGTCCGCCGCCCCCGCCACCGCGCTCAGCGCGATCGGCTGCAGCGCCTCCCGCAGCGCCGGGAAGCCCGAGTACCCCAGCGACGTCGCGAACCGCGTCACCGACGGCTGGCTCACCCCGGCCCGCTCCGCGAGATCGGTGATCGACAGGAACGCGGCCTCCGTCAGGTGGTCCACCAGGTACTGCGCGATGCGCCGCTGGGCGGGGGACAGCCGGTGGCCGGTGAACAGTGCCCGCACCCGCTCCGTGGGTCCCGCCTTCGGAACCGGCCGCCCCGGGGTGATCGCGGCCGCCTGCGCGCGTGCCCGCTGCCCGGATGGCACTGTTGGCACGATCCGTCTCCTCCCGGTCCCAATTCCGCCCAACATAGCTCACGCCGGAACGCGGCCGGGCGGGACGGACGGTCCCGCCGGAACCGGGCGCTCCCCGCGGCCGCCGCACCCGGAGCCCGGCGGCGGGCCCTGCCGGGGGCGGGTTTGCCCTTCCGGGTCCCGGCAACCCGGAACGACGTTCGAGGAAGTCGCCGGAAACCCGGAAACGTCGGGAGGCACGTCATGGCAGCGTCCGACCAGATCAGCGCCGAGCTGTGGGACGAGTTCCACACGGTCGTCAACATGACCTCGCGCGAGCTCCAGGAGTGGCTGAGCACCCAGGCCGCCGGCGAGGAGACCGAGGAGCTTCCCGACCGGGCCGGACCGCGCACCGGCCGCCGCGTCCTGGAGATCCTCGGCAAGCGGCGCACCGACCTCACCGAGGACGACGTCGCCGTGATGCGCCGCGTCCGCGACATCGTCCGCTCCCAGCGCGACCCGGACCTGGAGCCGGAGGCCGGCGGCACCGACTGGCGCCACGGCCTGATGAACATCGGTCACGACCCGCTGAAGCCGGTCTGAGCCGCGCCCCTCTCCCGCGCCGGGCCGCCGACCGCCTTCCCGCCCGGGCGCGCCGGTGCCGGTGCCACGAGGACCGTTCGCGTCGCCCCCCCGTTCCTCCCCGCCGGGGCCGTACCGGCGCCGGCCCGGCGGCCCGGGGACCCGTCCGCCGCCGGGCCGGGAGGGGTCCCGGGGACGGGAAGGGGTCAGGGCCAGGAGGGCTCCCGGCGGGGCACGACCACGATCTCGCCCGCCACGCTGCCGTCCGGCACCGACAGGGCGTACAGCACGGCGTCGGCGACGACGTCGGGGCTCTGCAGCATCGACACGTCCGTCTCCGGGAAGCGGTCCATGATGAACGGCGTCTCCATGCCGCCCGCCACGATGCCCGTCACGCCGATGCCCGGGCAGTCCCGCTGCGCCTCCTTGAACAGCGTGTGGGTGAACGCCCGCAGGCCCGACTTGCCCGCCGCGTACGGGCCGGCCTCCGTCCAGGTGCGGCGGGACGCCGTGGACAGGATGTTCACGATGTGGCCGCCGCCGCGCGCCACCATGCGCCGGTAGGCCTCCAGGCACAGGTACACCGGCCCGAGCAGGTTCGTCTGGACCACCCGGGTGACCTCGTCGGCCGTCAGGTGCTCGATGGGCTTCGACACGTCGACGGCCGCGTTGTTGATCAGGACGTCCACCGGCCGTCCGGCGCCGTCCAGTTCCCGGAAGACTCCCGCCACCGCGTCCGGGTCGCGGACGTCGAGCTCCACGAAGCGGGTGTCGCCGCCGTTCCCGTTCAGCTCGTCGCACAGCTCCCGCGCCAGTTCCTTGCGCACGTCGGCCACGAGCACCGGCGCGCCCGCCTCCGCCAGCCGCCGCACGATGGAGGCGCCCAGCCCCCGCGCCCCGCCGGTCACCAGGGCCTGCCTGCCCCGCAGGTCGACCCGCACTCCACTGCCGCCCATGCCGCATCCTCCGCCTTCCTCGGACGTGTCCGCCGACTTCCCCACTGTGGCCCGGCGGCCACCGTCCGGCACCCCGGGCGGCCGGCGGGGTGGGCCGGACGGGCCACCCCGCCGGCGGNCGCNCCCGGCGCCCGGGCCGGCCGGCGGGTCAGTCGCGGGCGGGGCGGACCGCCGCCCGGGCCGCGCGGTGCGCCAGCAGGGTGGTGGAGCGGCCGTCCAGGTACGGCAGCACCACCGCCTGGCCGCCCCAGCCGCGCAGCACCTCCGCCTCGGGCAGGTCCTCCGCCGAGTAGTCGCCGCCCTTCACCCACACGTCGGGCCGCAGCCGCGTCAGCAGCTCCGCCGGGGTGTCGCCGTCGAACACCGCGATCGCGTCGACGCTGCCCAGCCCGGCCAGCACCCGCGTCCGGTCCGCGACCGGGTTCAGCGGACGGCCCGGCCCCTTCAGCCGCGCCACCGACGCGTCGGAGTTGACGCACACGATCAGGCAGTCGCCGATCCGCCGCGCGCTCTCCAGCAGGCCCACGTGCCCGGCGTGCAGCAGGTCGAAGCAGCCGCCCGTCGCCACCACCGTCCCGCCCCGCGCCCGCACCCGCTCGGCGAGCGCGAAGGGGTCGGCGACCGGCGGTTCGTGCCGCTCCGGGGCCGGGGGCGTGCGCCACAGCGCCGGGTTGCCCGCGCCGCCCGCCGCGACGAACGCCGCCGCCTCCGCCACACCCAGCTCCACCGCCTCCTCCGGCAGCGCCCCGTCCGCCAGCGCGGCCGCCGCCGCCGAGGCGAAGCAGTCGCCCGCGCCGCACGGGTCGCCGGACGCCCGGTACGGGACGGGCACCAGCATCGGCGTGCCGGCGCCGGGCCCCGGCCGGGTCAGCAGCACCCCGCGTTCGCCGAGGGTCACCGCGACGGCGGCGGCCCGCCACCGCTCCGCCAGCTCCGCTCCCCGCCGCGCGTACGCCCGCAGCGACTCGCCGCCCGCGCCGGGGGCGAGCGCCCGGGCCTCGGCGGCGTTCGGCGTGGCGATCCGGACGCCGGGAACCGGCGCGCCGCCCCGGGGGTGCGGGTCCCACACGACCGGCACTCGCGGCGCGACGGCCGCCAGGACCTCCCGCACCGCGTCCGCGGTGCGCCGCCCGTAGTCCGCGACCAGCACCGCGTGCGCGCCGGACAGCGCGTCGCGGACCGCGCCGCCGGGCTCCCCCGGATCACCGCCGCCGCGGTCGATCCGCACCAGGGGCCGGCCCGACGCCAGGACGCGGGTCTTCACCGGCAGGGTGCCCCGCAGGGGCAGCTCCACCAGCCGGACCCGGCCCTCCAGGGACAGGCGCACCGCGTCGCTCGCCGGGTCGTCGCCCAGCGCCGCCACCAGCACCACCTCGCGCCCGTCGCGGGCGGCGAGCGCGGCGGNCAGCCCGGCGCCGCCGGGCCGCCGCCGGTCGCCCGTCACGTCGACGACCGGCGCCGGGGCGTCGGGCGCGAGCCGCGTCGACACGCCCTCGACGTCCTCGTCGAGCAGCGCGTCCCCGACGACCACCAGCGGCCGGCGGGCGCTCACGACGTCCTCCGCCGCGCCGCCGCCGGCTGGAACGCGCCGGCCGCCCCGCCGGTCCGGCGCACCGGGCCGGCCTCGGCCGCCGCGTCGAAGCACTCGCACAGCACGTGCACCGCCACCAGGTGCGCCTCCTGCACCGTGGCCGTCGACGCGGCGTCCACGCACAGCGCCTCGTGCGCCGCCTCGGCCAGCGGGTTCGGCGCGGGCCCGGTCAGCGCCCACACCCGCATCCCCGCCGCACGGGCGGCCGCCGCCGCCGCGACCAGGTTCCCGCTCCGCCCCGACGTGGACAGCAGCAGCAGGACGTCGCCGGGGCGGCCGTGCGCGGCGACCTGGCGGGCGTACACCTGGTCGAAGCCGTAGTCGTTGCCGATCGCGGTCAGGCTGGAGGTCTCGGCGTGCAGGGAGATCGCCGAGTACGCGGGACGCTCGCGCCGGTAGCGGCCCACCAGCTCGGCCGTCAGGTGCTGCGCCTGCGCGGCGCTCCCGCCGTTCCCGGCGGCCAGCAGCCGGCCCCCGCCCGGCAGGACCACCGCCAGCCGGGCGCCCCACCGGGCGATCCGGTCCAGGTGGTCCCGGCGGAACCGGCCGACGGCGTCCTCCAGGGAGGCGCAGTGCCGCAGCGCCGCCTCGCGCGCGGCGGGGGGGAACCCCGAGGGGAGGGAGTGATCGCTCATGTGTGTTCGGGCGCCTGTCCCGGCGGAACGGCCGCGGCGGACCCGCACCTCCTTCGTCGTTCGGTTCGGCTGCCGATCGGGGGTTCAGGCCGCGCCGGTCACGGCGGGCCGGGCGGCGCGCACCCGCGCGTACACCGCCTCGGTGGCCGCCCCGACGCGCTTCCAGTCGTACCGGTCGAGCACCCGCCGCCGGCCCGCCGCGCCGCACGCGGCGCGCAGGTCCGGGTCGGCGAGGAACTCCCCGGCCGCCCGCGCCAGGGCGGCCGGGTCGCGGGGCGGCACGAGCCGGCCGCAGCCGGGGTCGTCGACCGTGTCGAGCTGGCCGCCCACGGCGGTGGCGACCACCGGCCGCCCGCAGGCCATCGCCTCCAGCGGCACGATCCCGAACGGCTCGTAGTCCCCGGGGCACACCACCACGTCCGCGCTCCGCAGCAGCGGCGCCACCTCGTCGCGGGACACCGCGCCGGTGAACCGCACCCGGTCGGCGACCCCGGCGAGCCGGGCCACCCCGCGCAGCCGCCGCACCTCCGGGTCCGCGTCCAGCCCGGACGGGGGCGGCCCGCCGACGACGAGCAGTTCGGTGCCGGGCAGCCGGGACAGGGCCGCGATCGTGACGGCCGCGCCCTTGCGCGGCACCAGGCGGCCGAGCTGGACCAGCCGGTACCGGAAGGGGCCGCGCGGGGCGGCGGGCCCGGCGGGGGAGAACTGCCCGGGGTCGACGCCGCACGGCACGACGCTCACCCGCTCCGGCGGGATGCCCATGCGCCGCAGCTCCCGCACCTCGTCCCGGCAGGTGGCGACGATCCGGTCGCAGGCCAGGCCCACCTCGCACTCGGCGGCGATCCGCTCGGGCGGGCTGGTGTCGGCCGCCTTCTGGTGGCGCCGCTTCACGGTGCCCAGCGCGTGGTACGTGTGCAGCAGCGGCACCCGCAGGGCGCGCGCCGCGCGGACCGCGGCGACCCCCGACATCCAGAAGTGGGAGTGCACCACGTCCGGCGGTCTCCCCTCCAGCACCCGCGCCGTGTACCGGCCGAAGGCGTCCATGTACGGCAGCAGCTCGTCCTTCGGGACGGGCTCGGGCGGCCCCGCCGGCACGTGGTGCACGACCACGCCGGGCCGCATCACCACCTCGTCGGGCAGGCCGTGGTCGTCGCGGCGGGTGAACACCGCCACCTCGTGGCCGCGGTCGGCGAGCGCCCCGGCGAGACGCGCGACGTGGACGTTCTGCCCGCCCGCGTCGACGCCCCCCAGCGCCGCGAGGGGGCTGGCGTGCTCCGAGACGAGCACCACCGACAGGGGTCCCGCGGGGTCGTGGCCGGTCATGAGCGCACCTCCGTCAGCACGCGCTCCCAGTCGTCCAGGAAGCGCTTGAGCCCGTACCGTTCGAGGGCGGCCTGCCGGGCCCGGGCCCCGTCCTCGGCGGCCGCCTCCGGCTCCTGCAGGTAGTGCCGGACGGCCGCCGCCAGCACCTCCGGCCGGGTCGAGAGGGTCCCCGCGCCCGCCGGGACCGCCTCCACCGCCTCCGTGGTCGCCAGCGCCACCACCGGCATGCCCAGGTGCATCGCCTCCAGCAGGGACAGGCCGAGCGACGTCCACCGCACCGGGTGCAGGTACAGGCGCCGCTGCGCCATCGCCGCGTGCAGGTCCCGCTGCGGCAGGTCGCGGGCCCGGCACCGCTCCTCGGGCAGGCCCAGGTGCGCGGCCAGCCCCTCGGTGCGCATGCCGAACACGTCGAGCGGCGCCGCCTCCGACAGCGCGGGCAGCAGGTCGGTACCGGTGTACCGGCCGCGCCGCACCGGTTCGTTGACGACGACCGCCGCGCGGGGCAGCCGCCCCGTGTACAGGTGGCCGGGGTCGACGACGCCGTGCTCGATCACCTCGGTGCGGGCCCGGCCGCTGTCCCAGAACAGCCGGTTGAAGTGGGTGACGTGGACGAGGGTCAGCCCGTCGCGGTCGGCGCACGGGTGCCGGGTGTCGGGCACGTTCCCGTCGGGCGCGTTGTGCTCCAGGTACACGGCGGGCACGTCCCGGCCGGGGCGGCGCCCGCCCAGCCAGCGCTCGGCGAGGTCGAACTCCTCGGGCCGCTGGAGGAGCACCACGTCGACCGGTTCGCCCCTCAGCCGCTCGGGCGTCACCTCCCGTACGGTGGCGGGCCAGTCGAACGTCCGCGCCCGGCCCCGCCCGTCGGGCCCCCGGTCGGGCAGCACGGGGACCAGGCAGGTGTGCGGGCCCTGGACGAACGCCGTCGTCCAGGAGCCGTGGACGTGCCAGAGCAGGATGTTCACCGCGCCGACCTCCTCACGGACTGGGAGTCCTGCGAGTCCGAGGTGAAGAAGCTCCCGCGGCGCACCGCGTAGGGGCCGATCGCCAGCAGGTCCACGGGCGTGGAGCCGAAGCACTCCAGGGCGTCGCGCGGGTCGTCCACCATCGGCCGGCCGGCCGTGTTGAGGCTGGTGTTGACGACCACCGGCAGCCCGGTGCGCCGCTCGAACTCCTCCAGCATCCGGGCGACCAGCGGCTCGGCGGCCCGGTCGACGGTCTGGACGCGGGCGGTGCCGTCGACGTGGACGACGGCCGGGACGCGGTCGCGCCACCCGGGCGCCACCTCGTGCACGAACAGCATGTACGGGCTGGGCAGCCGCCCCGCGAAGATCTCCGCCGCCCGGTCGGCGAGCACCATCGGCGCCACCGGCCGGAACTGCTCGCGGCCCTTCACGTCGTTGAGGCGCTCCAGGTTCCCCGCGTGGCCGGGGTGGGCCAGCAGGGAGCGGTGGCCCAGCGCCCTCGGGCCGTACTCCGAACGCCCCTGGAACCAGGCGACGATCGCGTTTCCGGCGAGCGCCTCCGCGACGGTCTCCGCGATGTCCGGCGGCCGTTCGAACGGCACCGCCGCCGTCTTCAGCCAGGCGCCCAGCTCCGCGTCGGACCAGTCGCGGCCCAGGTCCGCCCCGCCCATGGGCGCCACCTCGTCGCCGCCGCCCGCCGCGAGCAGCATCGCCCCGCCCAGCGCCGTGCCGGCGTCGCCGGCGGCCGGCTGCACCCACACCCGGGAGAAGGGGCCCTCGCGGGCGATGCGGGCGTTGGCCACGCAGTTGAGGGCCACTCCGCCGGCGAGCGTCAGCAGCGGGTCGCGGGTCCGGCCGTGCAGCCAGCGCACCAGGTCCAGCAGCGTCTCCTCCAGTACCGCCTGGGCGCTGGCGGCCAGATCCGCGTGGTCCTGCGTCCACGCCTCGCCCGGGCCGCGCGGCGGGCACAGCTCCCGCCACGGCACGCCCGCCGCGCGGAAACCGCCGTCACCGGTCGGGTACACGTACCGGCGCAGCTCGTCCGCCATCCGCGGCCGGCCGTAGGAGGCGAGCGCCATCACCTTGAACTCGTCGGAGGAGCGCAGGAACCCCAGGTGTTCGGTCAGCTCCTCGTACACCAGGCCCAGCGAGTGCGGCAGGTCCTGCGCGGCCAGCGGCTCCAGCCGGTCGTGGACGCGGCGGGCGGCGAGGTGCGAGGCCCGCTCGCCGCGCCCGTCGAGGACGAGCACGGAACTCGTCGCGGCGCCGGCCTCGTCGGTGGCGAAGGCGCCGGACGCGGCGTGCGCCATGTGGTGCGGCACGAACCTGACCGCCTCCGGGTCGAGGCCCGGCAGCGCGGTGCGCAGGAAGCCGGGCGCCTCGCGTGCGTAGGCCAGCCGCAGGTGGTCCCAGGGGTCGTCGAGCCCCATCAGACCGGCGGGCCGGGCGAGCGCCGGGTCGAACGAGTACGCGACGGCGTCCAGGTCCTGCGGGCGCAGCCCGGCCCGTTCCAGGCACCAGGCGGCGGCCTTCTCGGGGAGTTCCCAGGCCGAGAAGGGCACCGGCCGCTTTCCGTGCTTGCGCCGCGAGAAGCGTTCCTCCTCGGCGGCGGCGACCACGCGTCCGTCGACGACCAGCGCGGCGGCGGGGTCGTGGAAGAGGGCGTTGATTCCGAGAATGCGCATGGGTTCCCTGTCTTTCGGCGCACCGGGGCGCGGCGTCGGGGGGCTTANNTGTACNNCTAGAATANGCGCNGTCAGCCGCCGGAGGCGGCGGGGGTGTCGGCGGCGCCGGAGCGGAACCAGTCGACGGTGCGCCGCAGCCCGTCCTCCGCGGTGACCCGCGGCTCCCACTGGAGCTTGTCGCGGGCGAGCGTGATGTCCGGGCAGCGCACGGCCGGGTCGTCGGCGGGCCGCTCGATGTGGCGGATGCCGGAGCGCGAACCGGTCAACCTGATGATCATCCGGGCCAGTTCCAGCATGGTGGTCTCGACCGGGTTGCCGATGTTCACCGGTCCGCGCAGTCCGTGCGCGGCGGCCGCCAGGACGCCCCGCACGGTGTCGTCGACGTAGCACAGCGACCGCGTCTGCCGCCCGTCGCCGGTGACCGTCAGCGGCTCGCCGGCCAGCGCCTGCCGGATGAACGTCGGCACGGCGCGCCCGTCGTGGCCGCGCATCCGCGGACCGTAGGTGTTGAACAGCCGTACGATGCCCGTGTCCGTGCCGTACGTCTCGGCCTGGGCGGTCGTCAGCGCCTCCGCGAACCGCTTCGCCTCGTCGTACACGCTGCGCGGGCCGACCGGGTTGACGTTGCCCCAGTACCGCTCGTTCTGCGGGTGCTGCTTGGGGTCGCCGTACACCTCGGAGGTGGAGGCCAGCAGGAACCGCGCCCCCGCCCGGTGGGCCAGTGCCAGCGCGTGCCGGGTGCCGAGGCTGCCGGCCTCCAGGGTGTGCAGGGGGAGGCGCAGGTAGTCGGCGGGCGACGCGGGCGAGGCGAAGTGCAGCACCAGGTCGGGCGGGCGGTCCACCTCGAACGGCTCCGAGACGTTCGCCTCCACCAGGGTGAAGTGCGGGTGGTCCAGCAGCGGGGACACGTTCCGCCGCCGCCCGGTGCTGAAGTCGTCCACGCACGTCACGGCCGTCCCGGCGGCCAGCAGCGCGGAGCACAGGTGGGACCCGACGAAGCCGGCGCCGCCCGTCACGACGGCGTGTCCCCACCTGCGGGCGAAGGTGTCCATGCGGTCTCCTCGGTCGTCGGTCGTCGGTCGTCGGTCGTCGGTCGCGGCACCGCGGCCCTCCCGGCCGCCGGTGCGCCGTCACCCGTCACGGCTCCACGGTCTCCGTGGTCAGCAGGTCCACCAGCGCGGACGCCCCGCCCTCGGCGAGCGCCCTCCGCTGGAGGTCGGCGGGTGTGCCCTCCCGGAGCAGCCGGTGCACCAGCGAGGTCACCTCGCGGACGTCCCCCGCCTCCTCCAGCGCCGGGGCCACGGAGTCGAGCAGCCGGCACAGCACGTCGCCGGCCCGGTGGCTCCTGCCCTCGGGGTCCATCAGCAGATCGCCCAGGCCGTACCGGGCCGCGCACCAGTTCGCGGCCTGCAGGCGCTCCGGAGGGCAGTGGGGGAGGGGCTCCCCGGCCTCCTCCGCCCGCAGGGCGGTGGTCACCATGGCCCGGATCAGCCCCGTGAACATCACCGCCGCGTCGGCCCTCAGCTGCACGTCCGCGCAGCGCACCTCCAGGGTGGGGTAGCGCTCCGACAGCCGCGCCTGCCAGTAGACCTGCCCGGTGTCGGAGATCACCCCGGAGTCCAGCAGGACCCGTATCCGGCGGTCGTGGTCGGCGGCGTCGGCGAAGGAAGGCGGGGGGCCGCTCACCGCCCACCTGCCGAAGACCACCGTCCGCCAGCTCGCGAAGCCGGTGTCGCGCCCGTCCCACAGCGGCGAGTTCGCCGACATCGCCACCAGGACCGGCAGCCAGGGCCTGATCCGGTTGAGCACGGCGACCGCGGCGGACCGGCCGGGCACGGCGACGTGCACGTGCATGCCGTTGATGAGCTGCTCGTCGACGAGCTGGCGCGCCTGCGAGCGCATCGCCAGGTAGCGGGCGCTGTCGGTGACCGGCACCGGGGCGGGCCCCCGGTACGGGGCGGTGCCCGTGGCCACGAGCCGGCAGCCGTTCTTCTCGGCCGCCGTCCCCAGCGCGTGCCGCAGCCGCAGGAGGTGGCCCCCGACCTCGCCGAGGTCGCGGCAGACGGGGGTGGCCACCTCGATCTGGGACTGCAGGAGTTCGCACTGGACCTCCCCGTCCTCCGCGATCGGGCCCAGCCCCGCCGTCCGGCGGACCTCGTCGGCGAGGGGCGTCGGCAGACAGGTGACCGGGTCGACGAGGAAGAACTCCTCCTCGACCCCAACAGTGATCATGTGGCGCCGAGTACCCGTGAAGAAAGCCGTAAATCGGTACATAAGGCGCATGGCGCCTCAGTCACCCGACTGGCCGACACGGCGCGGGACCCGCCCTCCGGGACCCCGCCGATGCCGCGGTGCCCCCCGGGCCGCTCCGCCCGTACCGGGGCCGCCGGTGTGCCGGTGCCGCCTCCGCACGGGGGTGCCGCCTCCGCACCGGGGCCCCACCGGGCGCGCGGCTCCGGGTGCCCGGCGGGGCCCGGGGGCGCGGTCACGCCGGTGGCGCCCCCAGGCGCGGGAGCAGGGCGGCGAGGACCTCGTCCGGGTCGATGCGCAGCAGCCGCGGGTCCGGTTCCCGGCCGTGCGGGTCGCCCGGCGGCCCGGGGTGCCACAGCACCGCGTGCCGCGGGTCCGGCGGGGGCCCCCACAGGTGCGGCGGCACGGGCCCGAACAGCGTCACCGACGGCGCCCCGTACGCCGCGGCGACGTGCGCGACACCGGTGTCCCCGCTGACCACGGCCGCCGACCGGGCGCACAGCGCGGCCAGCCGCCCGTACGGCAGCCCGCCGGCCAGCACGTCCCGCGCGCCGAGCCCGGCCGGCCCGGCCACGCGGGCGAGCAGGCCGTCCTCGCCCGGCCCGCCGGTCAGCACCACCCGGTGACCCCGCCGCCGCAGCTCCCGCACCACCCGCGCGTACCGCTCGGGCGGCCAGCGCCTGGCCGCGGCCGCCGCGCCCGGGTGGACCACCACCGCGCCCGGCGCGGGGGAGGGCTCGCGCGGCGGGGGCAGCCGCAGGTCGCCGGGGTCGGCCGGGAGGCCGTACCACTCCAGCAGGCGGCACCAGCGGTCCCGTTCGTGCTCGTCCGCCGTCCACGCCGGGCCCCGCACCTGCGGGGTCCCCGGATGAGCGAACGCCAGCAGCCGGCCGGGCCGCGTCCGCTCCAGCAGCAGGTGGCTGGAGGGGCCCCTGCCGTGCAGGTCGACGGCGGCCTCCGGCGGCGGTCCCGGCCAGGCCAGGCGCACCGGCACCGCCCGCCCCGGAGCCGAGGCGGGCAGCAGCGCGTCGACCGCGTCGAGGGCCGCCACCGCGTCCGCCAGCGAGCGCGGGGCCGCGAGCACCACCTCGTGCCCGGGGAAACCGCGCCGCACCGCCCTCAGCGCGGGCACCCCGGCCAGCAGGTCGCCGAGGCCCAGCGCCCGCAGCACCAGGACCCGCGGCCTCACGCCCCGCCCCCCAGCAGCTTGCCGACCGCCGCCACCACGTCCTCGGCCGTCACCCCGTCCAGGCACGGGTGGCCCGGCACCGGGCACCGCCGGGCGCGCGACCCCGCGCACGGGGCCCGCTGGTCGCCGAGGAGGACGTGCGGGACGCCGTACGGGCCCCAGCGCTCCGCGGGCACGACCGGCGAGAACAGCGACACCACCGGGGTGCCGACCGCCGCCGCCAGGTGGGCCGGGCCGGTGTTGCCGGTGACCACCGCGTCCGCCGCCGCGAGCACCGCCGCCAGTTCCGGCGGACCGGTCCGCCCGCCGAGGTCCACGCCGTGCGCGCCCGCCACGTACGCGGTGAGTTCCCGCTCGCCGGGGCCGCCCGTGACGACGACGCGGTGGCCCGCCCCGGCGAGCAGCCGCACCGCCTGGGCGCACCGGTCGGCGCTCCACCGGCGGGCCGGGACGCTCGCACCGGGGTGCACGGCGACGTACGGGCCGGGGCCGGTCAGCTCCGGCGCGCCCGCCGCGTGCCGCACCCGCAGCCGCCCGTCGTCCCCCGGCGGGCGGGGGAAGCCGGCCGCCTCGGCCAGCGCGAGGGCCGCCCGCGCCTCGTGGACGCCCGGGGGCCGCCGGTGGCGCACGTCCAGCAGGGAGCCCGGAGCGTCCACGCTGTCCGCCGCGACGCGCGCGACGCCCGCCATGCGCAGCAGCAGCGCCGCCGGCAGCGGGCTCTGGTGGAACGAGGTCAGGACCAGCGCCGCGTCGAACCGGCCCGCCGCCACCCGGTCGACGATCCGTTCGATGTCCTCCCGGTCCACCGGCGGCGGGGAGAACCCCACCCACGGCGCCTCCCACTCCAGCACCTCCGCCACGCCCGGGAGGAGCCGCGCCGCGGGCGCCCCCTGGGGCCCGCACAGCATCGCCACCCGCTCCGCGCGGTGCGCCACCGCCCGTACGGCGGGACCGGCGAGCAGGACGTCCCCGAAGCTGTCGAGGCGCACGACGAGGGCCCTCACGCCGGCCCCCGCACCGCCGGCCGGTCCCCCAGCACGTGCCGCACGGCACCGAGCAGGTCCCGGCACACGTGCGGCGCGGACGCCACCTCGGCGGGCAGCGTCCTCGCCGTCGGCACCAGCACGCCCCGGGCCCCCGCGGCGCGCGCCGCCTCCACGTCGGCGCCGATGTCGCCGACGACCACGCACCGGCCGGCCGGCACGCCGAGCCGCCGGGCCGCCTCCAGGACGAGCCCCGGCGCGGGCTTGCGGCAGGCGCAGCCGTCGCCGGGCGCGTGCGGGCAGTGCGCCCACACGTCCAGCGGCCCGCCCAGCAGCGCGTCGACGCGGGCGTTCACCTCCCGCACCTGCGCCTCGGTGAGCAGGCCGCGTCCGATGCCCGACTGGTTGGACACCACCCCCACCGCCACCCCGTGCGCCCGCAGCAGCCGCACCGCCTCCCGCGCGCCCGGCATCAGCCGCACCCGCCGGGGGTCGCCGTTGTACGGCACGTCGACGATCAGGGTGTCGTCGCGGTCGAACAGCACCGCGGCGGGCGGGGCGCCCCACTCGGCGTCCCGGGCACCGGACCCGGCGCCGCCCCGGAGGCCCGGCGACTCCCGCGCGGACCCGGGAGCGCCGGCCGCCCGCTTCACGCGGCACCGCCGTCCCAGGCCCCGGCCGAGCGGTGCCGCAGCTCCCCGGCGAGGCGGTGCCAGGTGGCGAGCACCGGTACGGCCGCGCTGGTCACCGCCATGGTGAGCACCTCGTCGCGGGTGCGCGGGCCCGGCGCGATCCGGGCCCGGGCGAACTCGGCCGTCCCCAGCAGCCAGCCGCCCGCCGCGACCGCCGCCGCCCGGTGCCGTCCGGCCGCCGCGAGGACCAGGGCCAGCGCGCCGGCCGCGGTGATCGCCGCGTGCCGCCTGATCCGGCCGCGCGGCGCGGCGGCGCGGGCCCACCAGTCCGGGCCGTGCAGCCGCACCATCAGCGCGTCGTCGGCGTTGCCCCGCTGCGCCCGCAGCGACACCCACCGGTCCGCCGGGCGCACCGGGTGCTCCGTGCGGCGGGTGCCGCGCCGGATCGGCCAGCCCGCGGCGATCACCCGCAGCGCCAGGTCCGCGTCCTCGCGGAACGCGCGCCGGAACCGCTCGTCGAAGCCGCCCACGGCGCGCAGCGCCTCCGTGCGGTACGCCATGTCGGCCGTCGCCCACAGGGCGTGCTCCAGCCCGGCCGTGTTCCGCTCCCAGTCCGTGGGGCGCCGGCGGGCGGGCAGGGGGACGCGCAGCACGCCCTGGACGCCGCCCGTGCCCGGGGGAGCGGCGGCGAGGTCGCGGACGAGGTCGGCCCGCCAGGACGGGCCGACGCGCACGTCGTCGTCGAGGAACACGACCCACGGCTCCGCCACCTCCCGCAGCCCGGTGTTGCGGGCGGCGGCCGGGCCGAGCCCGCCGCTGCGGAGCACCACGGCCCGGTCGGCGAGCGCGCCCAGCGCCTCCACCGGCAGGCCGCCGGCGGCGCGCCCGGGCGGCGGCTCGTCCGGCCGGTCGTCGACGAGGACGACGCGGCGCGGTTCGGGGCCCTCGCTGACGGCGAGGGCCCTGAGGCAGTCGGCGAGGCAGGGCCGCCCGACGGTGGGGACGACCACGGCGTACGGGACGGGCGGATGGCTCATGCGGTGGTGCCTCCCGATCGTGGACCGGTCACAAGGGCAGGGGAAAGCCCGAGTTTGATCAATTTATGCTGAATCACGCCGTCTCGCAGGCCGATCCGGTCCGATCCGGCCCGATCCGGCCCGATCTGATCCAGTCCTCTCCGGTGCGGTGCGGTGCGGTGCGGTGCGGTGCGGTGTGATCCGATCCGGGACGCACCGCCGCGTGGGCGCGGCCCCGGGCGTGAGGGCGAGGGCTCCGCACCGGCCCCGCGGTCCGCCCCTCGCCCGGTGGCCGAGGAGGTGCCCGGTGGGGCGCTCGGAAGGGTCGTCGGGGCCCGCCGACCAGGCCGCTCCCGGCCGGATTGGCCTGAATGACCGAGAATGGTTTATCGTTCACCTATGCGGTGCGTGGAGGAGACCTCCCCGTACCCCGTGAGCCGCCCCGGCTGGTCCCCCCCGTCCAGCCGGGGCTCTTCTCGTCCCCTCGGGTTCCCGAGGCCCTCCCGGTTCCGGGCGCCGTGCATGACCCCGCCCCGTCGAGGAACTGGGGAGGAATGACGGAATACGAACGCTCCCTGACGATGCCCGCCCCGCCCGAGCAGGTCTTCGACCAGGCGGCCGACCTCGGTCGCCTGGAGGAGTGGCTGCCCGGCGGCCTCCACGTCCACGCGGACGAGCTGCCCGCGGTGACCGTCCACGAGGACCGCACCGACGAGGACACCCCGGCCCTGCTGAAACCGCGCAAGGAGCAGATGCGCCTGGAGTGGGGGACGCGGGGGGAGGGCTCCTACGCGGGCTGGCTCCAGGTCGCCGGCATCGACTCCGGGGCCAGCGAGGTCACCGTCCACCTGTCCTTCTTCGACGAGACCCACGACCCGGGCGGGCAGCAGGTCTCCGAGGCGCTGGACCGGAGCCTGCACCGGCTCCGGGAGCAGGTGCGCCTCCGCGTGGACACCCCGAACGGCTGAGCGGGTCCCGCCCGCCGCGTCCCGCTTCCGCCCGGCCGCCGGCCCGCGCATCCGCCCGCGGCCCCACCGGGTCACGTCCCCCCGGCNGCCGGGTCACGTCCCCCGGCCGCCGGGTCACGTCCCCCCGCCCGGCCGTCGGGTCACGTCTCCACTCCGGGCCGCCGCGGTTCGCCGCCCGTCCCGCTCAGCCGGGCGGCGAGCGCCGCCAGCCGGGGGTGGCGCTCGCCCAGCTCCGCCGCCCGCCGGTCGAGCTCCTGCGTCAGCCGCTCGGTGCGCTTGTCCACGTCCAGCTCGTCCAGGATCCGGTCGACCTCGCTGAGCATCGCCCCGTGCAGCTGCCACTGCCGGGGGTGCTCCTGCACGTCCTCCAGCAGCAGGTCGGCCACCCGGTCGCGGACGGCCCGCCCGTCGGCGAGCGCCCGGGTGAGCCGCTCCTCGGCCTCCTCGGCGTTCGCCGCCACCTGCGTGGTGATCAGCCGGGCGAAGCTCTCCACGGCGTGCGCCATGTGCCCGAACAGCTCCCGGAGCAGCACCGCCACGTCCGCCGGCACCAGCGGCTCGCCGGTGCGGTGCTTCGCCAGGTCCGTCACCGTCCGCGACAGCACGCGCAGCACCACGGCGCAGATCTCCAGGGTGTCCAGGCCGGTCCGCAGCACGATCCGCGCCAGCAGGCCGTCCCGTACGCGCGGATTGAGCCGCAGGCTCTCCTCCGCCTGCCGCAGCGACGCGTCGACCTCCACGATCGCGTGGTCCAGGCGCCGCGCCTCGTGCAGCCGCGCCGCCGCGTGCGCCACCGGCACGTGCTCCAGGTCCGCGATGTCCTCGCCCATGGCCCGCAGCATGCGCCCTATCCCGGAGGCCAGGCCCTCGATGGACGCCCCGGCGGGCTGCACCCACACCGGCGGCGCGAGCAGCAGGTTGAACAGCATCCCGACCACGGCCCCGATCAGCGTCTCCAGGATCCGGTGCCAGGCGGCCGAGCCCACCTGGGTCACGCCCAGCACCAGCATCGCGCTGATCGCCACCTCGGGGACGAACTCGTCGACCCGCACCAGGTGGCCCACGATCAGCGCCGCGAAGATGGTCAGTCCCAGGCTCCACCAGCTCAGGCCGACCAGCGCGCTGAACCCGATCGCCACCACCACCCCGGCGATCACCGAGTTGACCCGGCGGATCCCGGTCGTGAGCGTCGCGTACAGCGTCACCTGCACCACCAGCAGCGCCGTCAGCGGCGCCGTCAGCGGCGCGGGTTGCGCGGGCAGCACCGCCAGCGCGACCACGTAGGCGATGACCGCGGCCCCGGTGGACCGCAGCGTCTGCACGGCGACGGGTTCCCTCGTCCGTCGCACCAGTTTGAACACGGGGGCTGTCGTCACATCCGGCATTCCGTTCCCCTGCCCTCTCGTGCCGCGCTCACAACCGGCCGCCCGGCCGGGGTTTGCCGGACGCCGGGCGCGGTACCGGCCGACCCATGAGGCAAGGAACCCCCGTCGCCGTCGTCACCGGCTCGGACTCGGGCATCGGACGCGCCACGGCCGTCCGCCTCGCCCGGCAGGGCATGGACGTGGGCATCACCTGGCACACCGACCACGACGGCGCGCTGCACACCGCCGAGGAGGTGCGGTCCCACGGCCGCCGGGCGGCCGTGGCCCGGATGGACCTGACCGAACTGCCGGACGCCGCCCGCGTCGTCGACGACCTGGCCGGCGAGCTCGGCAGGATCGACGTCCTGGTCAACAACGCCGGAACCGGCACCGCCACGCCCTTCCTCGACCTGCCGTACGAGACGGTGCGCGCCGTCCTCGACGTGGACCTGGTCGGACCGTTCCTGTGCACCCAGTTCGCCGCCCGCCGCATGATCGACCAGGGTGACGGCGGACGCGTCGTCAACGTCACCTCGGTGCACGAGCACCAGCCCCGGGTCGGCGCCGCCCCCTACTGCGCCGCCAAGGGCGGACTGGGGCTGCTGACGCAGGTGATGGCGCTGGAGCTGGCCGAGCACGGCATCACCGTCAACGCGGTCGCGCCCGGCGAGATCGCCACGCCCATGACCGGGCAGGAGGACCGGGACGTGCGCGAGGAGCGCCGTCCCGGCATCCCGCTCGGCCGTCCGGGCGACGCCCGGGAGGTCGCGGCCGTGATCGCCTTCCTGGCGGGCGAGGACGCCTCGTACGTCACCGGGGCGTCCTGGACCGTCGACGGCGGCATGCTGCGGATGGGCCCCCAGGCAGGCTCCCACCTGGAGGACGACACCTGGCGCCGCCCCTGACCCGCGCGCCCGGCCCGCACGCCCCGGCCCGCGCCGCGCGCTGCGCCGGACGGACCCCGGTGCGGCGCGCGGCGCGGGCCCCGCGCGGCGTCAGCGCGGGACGACGAACCGCTCGTTGGGCACGCAGTGCGTCATCGTCAGCCCGGTCACGTCCCGCGGCGGGTTCTCGCCCAGGTTGGCCAGGCGCTTGCGGTCCTCGTCGGTGAGGGTCTGGCCCGGCAGCGGCTCCAGGCCGGCCACGTCCCCCGGGCCGATGCCCACGCCCTCGCCGACCCGCAGCCCCAGGTCGGTGTCGACCATCAGGAAGTGCCAGACCATCCGCTCCTGCACGGGCCGGTCGCACTGCTTGAGCGCGTCGACGAAGTTGAGCACCAGGTCGTCGCGCTCCCACTGCTCCATCAGCTGGTAGCGCTGGCCGGCCTGGAGGTAGTCGTTGGCGCGCGGGATGCGCTTGCGGGTGAGGCGGCCGCGGATCTCCGGCCCCTGCTCGTCGTGGGCCGGGGCCGGGGCCTCGTGCAGCCCGCCCCTGACGGACGGTTCGTAGTTGACGCTCGGGTTCTCCCCGGCGCCGTCCACGTGGTACGTCATCTGGCCGTCGCGCTGGTTGGTGCGCACGTCCGCGTTCCTGGCGTGGTTGACCGGCAGCTGCAGGTAGTTGGGGCCGACCCGGTACCGCTGGGTGTCGCTGTAGGAGAACGTCCGGCCGACCAGCATCTTGTCGTCCGAGAAGTCCAGGCCGTCCACGAGCACGCCGGTGCCGAAGGAGATCTGCTCGTTCTCCGCGAAGAAGTTCTCCGGCATCCGGTCGAGCACCATCCGCCCCACCGGCTTCGGCGGGAAGTCCTGCTCCGGCCAGGTCTTGGTGTCGTCCAGCGGGTCGAAGTCGAGTTCCGGGTGCTCGTCGTCCGACATCATCTGGACGAGCAGCTCCCACTCCGGGTGGTCGCCGCGCCCGACCGCCTCGTACAGGTCCTTCGTGGCGTGGCCGAGGGTCCGCGCCTGCATGTTCGCGGCGTCCTCCCCGGTCATGCTCCGCACGCCCTGCTTCGGCATCCAGTGGTACTTGACCAGCACCGTGTCGCCCTCGGCGTTCACCCACTTGTACGTGTTGACGCCGAAGCCCTGCATGTGGCGGTAGTCCGACGGGATGCCGCGCGGGCTGAACAGGTTGACGAGCATGTGCATGCTCTCCGGGGTCTGCGACATGAAGTCGAAGATCCGCCCCGGCTGCTGCTCGAAGGTGACCGGGTCCGGCTTCAGGGCGTGGATGACGTCCGGGAACTTGATCGCGTCCCGGATGAAGAACACGCCCAGGTTGTTGCCGACCAGGTCCCAGTTGCCGTCCTCGGTGTAGAACTTCACGGCGAAGCCGCGCGGGTCGCGCGCCGACTCCGAGGAGTCCCGCCCGCCGATCACCGTCGAGAACCGCACGGCGAGGTCGGTGCGCTTGCCGCGCTCCTGGAACAGCTTCGCCCGGGTGTAGCGGCCGATCGGCTCGTCGCCCCAGGAGCCGTACGCCTCGAAGTACCCGTACGCGGTGACGCCGCGGGCGTGGACGACGCGCTCGGGGATGCGTTCCCGGTCGAAGTGGCTGATCTTCTCCAGGAACTGGTAGTTCTCCAGCGTCGCCGGGCCGCGGGCACCGACCGTGCGCTGGTTCTGGTTGTCGTGGACCGGATGGCCCTGGCGGTTGGTGAGTACCTTCCGGCTGTCGTCCGTCATGATCGCCGGCTCCTCTCGGGATGCGGGCGCATGCCGGATTTGTCCGACATGTCGCAATACCCCCGTTACCCATCCCGAGAGGAGCGCTAACCGGACCGCCTCAACGCGACCCCGCTCCCGCGGCCTCCCCCACCAGCGGCGCCGGCCGGTCGCGGACCGGCAGCTGGTACACGGCGAAGGCCCGCCCCAGCACCGGCTGCGCCACGTTGCGCACCCGCACGCCGCCGCCCGTCATGCCGTGCTCGCTGCCCATGTGCGCGTGGCCGTGCACGACCAGGTCGGCGCCCGCCTCGTCCACCGCCTCGGCCAGCAGGTAGCTGCCGAGGAAGGGGTAGATCTCCAGCGGCTCCCCGGCCAGCGTCTCGGGCACCGGGGAGTAGTGCGTCAGCGCGATCCGCACGGCGCACTCCTCCTCCCGCAGCTCCCGCAGGGACGCGGCCAGCCCCTCCGCGCACCGCCGGGTGTACCGGATGAACTCCTTCATCTCCGGCTCGCCGAACTCGCCGCCGCTCCGCCCGGCGAACCCGCCGCCGAACCCCTTCGTCCCGGCCACGCCCACCCGCGTCCCGCCGATCCGCAGCACCGTGCCCCGGCCCTCCAGGACGGTGACGCCGACCTCCTCCAGTACGGCCGTCACCTCGTCCTGCAGGTCGCTCTGGTAGTCGTGGTTGCCCAGCACGGCCACCACCGGCACCGGCAGCCCGGCCACCTCGCGGGCCACCACGCGGGCCTCCTCGACCGTGCCGTGCCGGGTCAGGTCCCCGGCGAGCAGCAGCAGGTCGGCGCACTCGCCCAGCGTGTCGAAGGCCGGCCGCAGCGCGCCGGCGCTCTCGGGGGACAGGTGGATGTCACCCACGGCGGCCACTCGGATCACGAGAGCTCCTCGGAGTGCGTCGGGGCGTCGGAGCAGGCCACCACCAGGTCCTCGTGCAGCGGCAGCCCGGCCAGCTCCTCGCGGGCGATGCGCAGGACCTCGCTGCGGCACGCCGCGCTGGACACCGTCCCGTACAGCATCACGCTCCCGCCGCGCTCCTCGATCCGCACGCCCAGCTCCGCCACGTCCTCGCCCGCCAGCCGGTCCCGCAGGTGCGCGATGCGGTACTCGGCCGTGTCGACGCCGCTCATGGGGTCGCCTCCCTCGGTTCGATCACGTTCAGGCGCTCCAGCAGGAACAGGAACGCCTCCGGCATCGGGGAGCCGGCGTTCTCCCGCCGCAGCAGGTCCCAGTCGATCCTCTCCCGCAGCACCCGCGCGATCGGCAGCACGGCCCCGAAGTCGCAGTGGTGCTCGGAGAACGCCGCCAGCTGGCTCCCCATGAGGTCCGTCGGCGCCAGGACCGGCATGTGCACCGAGTCGACCGGCAGGACCTGCGCCCGCCCCAGCAGCTCCTGGGTGACCGGGCGGCGGGCCAGCTCGAAGATGAGGTCGATCTCCTCGCCCAGGCAGGTGGCCTTGATCAGCCAGTCCTCGGGAGGTTGGCGGACCTGGACGCCCGCGTTCTGCAGTTCGCGCGCGACGGCCCCCGCGTCCTCGCGCAGCACCGCGAAGTCGGTGTCGTGCTGGAGACTGGCCGGCACGCCGTGGGCGTACGCGGCCACGCTGCCGGCCAGGGCGAACCGGTGCCCGCCGGCCTTCAGGATGGCCGCCACCTGCTTGGTCGCCTCCAGGATGGCCTGCGTGCGGTCCGGCGGCAGCGGCGGACCGTCCACCGGCCCGCCGGGCGCCGGGGCCACGGCGAGCCGGGCGGCCTCGTCAACCTGGTTGTTCACGGTCTCGTGCCCCCTTCGTCTGACTGAGGGCGATCGGGTACCCCGAAGGCCGGCGCTCTACCCACCCGGGGGCGATCACGCACCACGGGGGAGCGGGCGCCGGAGCAGGGGAGCGGGACGCGGCGGCGGGGGAGCGGGACGCGGCCGCGCGCGGCCGGATGCGCCCGCGCGCGGCCGGATGCGCCCGCGCGGGGCTCCGGACCGGGCCCGGCGGGCCCCGCGCGTACGGCCCCGCCCCCGAC
>NZ_CP095474.1:5007559-5007644 GCF_023614315.1 Streptomyces sudanensis
GTCCGGTACGCGCGCGTCCGCCCGGCCGCCGCGTGCCGCCGCCCGGCTCCCGTACGTCCGGTGCCGTACGCCGGCGCGCCCGCCC
>NZ_CP095474.1:5007667-5032168 GCF_023614315.1 Streptomyces sudanensis
CACTACCCGCGTGTCCGCCCCGCCCCGTCCGTCCGGCGCCATTGCCGGTACGCCCGGTGCCGCACGTCCGGTGCCGCACGTCCGGCGGCGCGCGCCGAGCGGTGCGCGGCCGGCTCCGCCCGCCCGTCCGGTCGCCCGCCGCACGTCCCGCGCCGGGCGCCGGGCCGGGACGGGCGGGCACCCGTACCGGCGCGGGCGCCCGGCGCGCGGCCCGCCGGCACCGACCCGGTGGACGCGCCCCGGCGGGGCGGCGGCATGCTGGGGGGCGTGCTTCCGATCCCCCAACAGCCTTCCGTGAGCCCCGTGATGGGCCACATGGTCGTCTGCGGCGACGACGCCCTGGCCGACCGCCTGGCCCACGAGCTGAACGACGTGTACCGGGAGCGGGTGACCCTCGTCGTCTCCGGCCGCCCCGCCGCCGCCCCGCGGAACCCCGGCCGCCCCACCACCGGCCTGGGCGGCGGCGCCCTCGCCCTGTTCGGCCGCGTCNCCGCCGCGATGGCCCGCCNCGCCGCCGGGGAGGCCCGCGCGGCGCAGGGCGGACGCGCCGGCGCGGGGGCCGTGCGGAGCCGCCCCGCCCCGTACGACACGCTCGGCGGCCAGGGGCCGCGGCGGGCCGTCCACGTCGTCGAGGTGGCGGAGACGGACGAGACGGCGCTCGTCGAGGCCGGTGTGGAGCGCGCCGCCGCGCTCGCCCTGGTCCACGGGGACGACGAGACCAACATCCGCACCGCCCTGCTGGCCCGCCGCCTCAACCCCCGGCTGCGCCTGGTCATCCGCATGTACAACCGCAAGCTCGGACAGCACCTGGAGCAGCTCCTCGACCAGGCCGCCGCCGTCGCCGTGCCCGGCATGGGCCCGGAGGTCCTGGACGCCTCCACCACCGTCCTGTCCGACGCCGACACCGCCGCGCCGACGCTCGCCGCGACCGCCCTCGCCGGCACCAGCAAGATCGTCCACGCGGGCGGGCTGCTGCTGCGGGCCGTCGAACGCACCCCGCCCGGCCCCGGCGAGGTCGCCGACCCGGGCCTGTGCACCCTCGCCCTGCTGTCGTCCACCGCCACCGACCCGGCCGGCAGCGACGGCACCGACAGCAGCGGCGACCAGGGCCCCAGGCTGCTCCCCGACGACCGCGCCGTCGCCGCCGCCACCGGACGCGGCACGGTCGTCCTGGAGGCCGTCACCTACGCGGGCCCCACGCTCCCCGCGCCCCGGCTGGCCGCCCCCGCCGTGTCGGTCGCCTCGCTGTTCTCCCGCAGGCTCCGCTGGTCCCTCGCGGGACTTGCCGCCGCCGTCGCCGCCATCGCCGTGGCGTCCTGGCTCGTCGGGGACGTCCACCCGCTGCGCGCCGCCTACCTCACCCTGCTGGACATCTTCGCCATCAACGAACCCGCCGTGGACGGGTCCGTCGGCCGCCAGGTCCTCCAACTGCTCGCCGGCCTGGTCGGGCTCCTCCTCCTGCCGATCCTCGTCGCGGGCCTCCTGGAGGCGCTGGGCACCTTCCGCACCGCCACCGCCCTGCGCCGCCCGCCGCGCTCCCTGTCCGGCCACGTCGTCCTGCTCGGCCTCGGCAAGGTCGGCACCCGCGTCCTGACCCGGCTGCGGGAGCTCGGCATCCCCGTCGTCTGCGTCGAGTCCGACCCCGAGGCGCGGGGCGTCGCCACCGCGCGCCGCCTGCGCGTGCCCGTGGTCCTCGGGGACGTCACCGAGGAGGGCGTCCTGGAAGCCGCGCGCATCCACCGGGCGCGCTCCCTGCTCGCCCTGACCAGCCTCGACCTGACCAACCTGGAGGCCGTCCTGTACGCCCGGACCTGCGCGTCGTGCTGCGGCTGTACGACGACGACTTCGCGACCGTCGTGTACCGGACCCTGCGCGCCGCGCACCCCGGGGCGCTCACCCGCAGCCGCAGCGTCTCCCACCTGGCCGCCCCCGCCTTCGCCGGCGCCATGATGGGGCGTCAGGTCCTGGGCGCCATACCGGTGGAGCGGCGCGTCCTGCTGTTCGCCGCGGTCGTCGTCGCCGGCCACCCCGAACTGGAGGGCCGCACCGTCGCCGAGGCGTTCCGGCCCGGTGCCTGGCGGGTGATCGCCCTGGACACGAGCGGCCCCGGCGAACGGCGCGCCGACCTGGCCGCCGTGCACCACCGGCCGGGGGAGGGGCGCGCCGGCCTGGCGTGGGACCTCGACCCCGGTTACGTGCTGCGCCCCGAGGACCGCGTCGTGCTCGCCGCCACCCGCCGCGGCCTGGCGGGGCTCCTCGGCCGGGGCGGAGCGGCCACCCCCTGACGGCGGAGCGCGCGGCGGGTCACTAGGGTGGCCGGGACCCGGTTCCGGCCCGGTACCGGCCGCGGTGGCCGGCGGGAGACGGAGAGGTGTGGAGGAACGGCTGTGCTGATGGTGGGGAAGATCCTGCGGTTCGACGAGGTGCGGGGCTACGGCTTCATCGTGCCCCGGGAGGGCGGCGAGGACGTCTTCATGCACGCGAACGACCTGGTGGACGACAAGTACCTCTACCAGGCGGGCCGCGAGGTGGAGTTCTACCTGGAGATGGGCGACAAGGGCCCCAAGGCGTCGGAGATCCGCCTCGTGGACCGCCCCGCCGCCCGCCGCGCGGCCGCGCCCGCGCCCGCTTCCGGCGGCCCGGAGGACCAGGGCGACCTCGACGACGACGGCCTGGACGTCCTCACCGCCGCCGAGTTCCGGACCGAGCTGACGGAGGCCCTCGTCGAGGCGGACGGCACCCTGACGGCCGCCCAGCTCAAGCGGGTCCGCGCCAGTCTGCTGGAGCTCGCCCGCGACCACGGCTGGGTCGAGGGGTAGGAGGCCCCGCCCGCGGGCCGGCCGCCGGCCCGTGGTCCGGACGTGCCCCCGCGGCCCGCGGAGGTTGCGGACGCCGGGCCCGTGGAACACATGCCGCCGGAAGGCGCGGGCGCGGGGCTCCGCGCGTGGGCAGGCGGAAGGACGGGGCGATGCGCGTCACGCGGAAGGGTGCCGGCCGGGCCCGGTGGCGGGTGGTGGCGGCGGGCGCCGCGCTGGCGGCGGCGGCCACGGCGTCGTCGGTGCCGCCGGCGCCCGGCTCCGGCGGCACCGCCGGGAGCGAGACGGTGCGCACCGAGTCGGGACGGGTGCGGGGCGTCCGCTCCGAGGGGCACACGCTCTTCTACGGGATCCCCTACGCGGGACCGCCGACGGGCGCGCACCGCTGGGCCCCGCCGCGGCCGGCCGGCCGGTGGTCCGGGGTGCGGGACGCCACGAAGCCGGGGCCGCTGTGCCCGCAGGTGCCGTCCTCGTACGCGCCGATCTCCAGCGAGGAGGAGGACTGCCTCGTCCTCAACGTGACCACGCCGCCCCGGGGCGCCCGCCGGCCGGCGCCCGTGCTCGTGTGGATCCACGGCGACGGGGCGGTGGGCGGCGGCGCGTTCTTCGACGGGCGCCGCCTCGCCGCCCGGGGCCTGGTCGTGGTGACCGTCAACTACCGCCTGGGCGTCTTCGGCGGTCTGGCGCTGCCGGGCCTGGCCGGCGCGGGGACGTTCGGCCTGCAGGACCAGCAGGCGGCGCTGGCGTGGGTCCGGCGCAACGCCGCGGCGTTCGGCGGCGACCCGGGGAACGTGACCGTGGCGGGCGTCTCGTTCGGCGCCGCCGCCATCGCCGGGCACCTCACGGCGCCCGGGTCGCGGGGCCTGTTCGACCGGGCCGTGATGGCGAGCGGCGAGGGGGTGATGGACATGCCGGCCGGGGCCATGGGCCCGGGAGTGCCGGGGTACCCGTGGTACGTCTGGCGGACCGGCCGCGAGATGGAGGGGATCACCGCCGAGATGACCGCCCCGCTCGGCTGCGGCGGGCGGGATCCCGGCCGCACGCTGCGGTGCCTCAGGGCCCTGCCGGTGAAGCGGATCCTGCGGGTGCCGCACATCATGAACGCCTTCCAGGCGTTCGGCCACGGCAACCCCACCCTGCCGGACCTGCCGCCCCACGCGCTGCGCACCGGCCGGTTCCACCGGGTGCCCGTGCTGTCCGGCGCGACGCGCGACGAGCACCGCACCTTCGTCGGGATGTTCTACGACGCGGTGGGCAGGCCGTTCACCGAGGAGGACTACCACCGGGCGCTGCGCACCGCGTTCGGCCGGAACGCGCGGCGCGTCCTGGCCGAGTACCCGCTGGACGCCTTCCCCTCGCCCGCCCTCGCCTGGTCGACGGTGGTCACCGACCGCATGTGGGCGCGCGGCACCGAGGCCCAGCACCGCCTGCTCGCCCGCCGCACCCCGGTGTACGCCTACGAGTTCGCCGACCGCGACGCCCCGATGTTCCTGCCGCTGCCGGGCCGGTTCGACTTCGGCGCGTACCACGCGGGCGACCTGCCCTACCTCTTCGAGGACGACAAGGCGGAGCCGCTGTTCACCCCGGCGCAGCGGCGGCTGTCGGCGACGATGACCGCGTACTGGGCGGCCTTCGCCCGGTCCGGCGACCCCAACGCGCCGGGGCTGCCCCGGTGGCGCCCGTACCGTCCGGGCGACCGCCCGGCGTACACCCAGTCCCTGGCGCCCGACCGGATCGGCCCGGTCGACTACCACCGGGAGCACCGGCTGGGCTTCTGGTCCGGCCTGCCCTGACCGGCCGCCCCGACCCGCCCTGNCCNNGNGACNNNTGCCCGGACCGNCGGNCGCCCCGCCCGGTCCCGGACCGGGCGGCGTCCTACGGCAGCCCGGGCACCGCGTCCTCGCGCGGGCCGGCCGCCAGCCGGAGCAGCCACGCCTCGTTCCCCGACAGGCCCGCCCGGCGCAGCGCCTCGTCGGCCTCCGCCATGGGCGAGGCCAGGTACGCCCCCGCCACGGGTGTGAGACCGGGATCGGTCAGGACGGCCCGCGCGGTCTCCACGAGACGGAGGTACGCCTGTGCCGCCGCGCGCTCGGGCGGCGTGGGGGTGGTGGTCATCGCTCGCTCCCTGTCGACGGGTCGGTGCCCCCCACTCTTGCGCACGGCACTGACACTCAGGCCGCGCCCCGTCGCCGCAGGTGCTCCGCCAGCCGTTCGACGAACACCCGCTGGCCCGCCACCAGCAGCTCGGCGGCCTCCCGCGGTGTGCACCAGGCGACCCGGTCCACCTCCGGGAACGTCCGCGCCACGCCCGACCCGCGCGGCCACTCCATGGTGAACGTCCCCGGCACCACCAGCGCCGGGTCCAGGTCGCCCTCCACGGCCCACACCGCCACCACCTTGCCGCCGGCCTGCCGCGCCTCCCCGAGCGGCACGGGCTCGCCGTCCGGCGCGGGCAGGCCCAGCTCCTCGGCGAACTCGCGGCGGGCCGCCGCCAGTGCCGTCTCGTCCGGCCCGTACTCGCCCTTCGGCACCGTCCACGCCCCCGCGTCCCGTGCCGCCCAGTAAGGGCCGCCCATGTGCGCGAGGAGCACCTCCGACCGCCCGCCGGAGATGCGGAACACCAGCAGCCCCGCGCTGCGCCTCACCACCATGCGAGCCAGTCTGCCCGGCCGGTCCCGGCCGCACCGCGTTACCGTCGACCGGTATGGCACAGGACCACCCCGACAGCCTCCTCCCTCCCGGCGGGCCGGGCGGCCCGGACGACCCGGCCTTCCCCGCGCGCACGGCACCGCGGGCACCCTCGCTCGGCCTCCTCGACACGGCCGTGACCCGCTGCCGGGCCTGTCCGCGCCTGGTCGAGTGGCGCGAACGGGTCGGCCGCGAGGGGCGCCGCGCGTACACCGGCTGGGACTACTGGGCCCGCCCCGTCCCCGGCTTCGGCCCGGACGACGCGGCGCTCCTCGTCGTCGGCCTCGCCCCCGCGGCGCACGGCGGCAACCGCACGGGCCGCATGTTCACCGGCGACCGCTCCGGCGACGTGCTCTACGCCGCCCTGCACCGCCTCGGCCTCGCCGACCGGGCCGAGGCGGTCTCCCGCGACGACGGGCTGCGCCTGGACGGGGTGCGGGTCACCGCCCCCGTCCACTGCGCGCCGCCCGGCAACCGCCCCACCCCCGCGGAGCGGGACACCTGCCGCCCCTGGCTGGTCCGGGAGCTGGAGGCGCTGCGGCCCACCGTCCGCGCCGTGGTCGCCCTGGGGGCCTTCGGCTGGCAGGCGGTCCTCCCGGCGCTCGCCGCGGCGGGCTGGGCGGTGCCGCGCCCCCGGCCCCGCTTCGCGCACGGCGCCCGGGTGCGGCTCCCCGCGGCCGGCGGCGGGCCGGACCTGGAGCTGTTCGGCTGCTACCACGTCAGCCAGCGCAACACGTTCACCGGCCTGCTCACCCCGGACATGCTGACGGACGTGCTGGGCGCCGCCGCCCGTACCGCCGGGCTCACGGCGCCCGCGCCGTGACCCCCGGGGCGGCGGGCCCGGACCCGCCGCCCCGGCGCGGACCCCGAAGCGCGCCGGTCGCGTCACGCGCCCGGCGCGGGAGCACCGCGCGGGCCGTGCGGGGGGAGCGCCCGGCGCGCGCCCACCGGGAGGAGGAAGTGGCATTCCGGTGCCTTCGCGGCGAAGTCCGGCCGAAACGGATTCGCCGCGACCGCCCCCGGGTACCCGGCCACCGCCATGCACCGAGGGAAGGAGAGGGCCGTCATGAAGGCCGTCACCTGGCACGGAAAGCGCGACGTCCGCGTGGACGAGGTCCCCGACCCGCGCATCGAGCAGCCCACGGACGCGGTCATCCGCGTCACCTCCACCGGGCTGTGCGGGTCCGACCTCCACCTCTACGAGGTCTTCGGCCCCTTCATGACGCCCGGCGACGTCCTGGGCCACGAACCCATGGGCATCGTCGAGGAGGTCGGACCCGAGGTGCCGGACCTCCGTCCCGGCGACCGCGTCGTGGTCCCCTTCCAGATCGCCTGCGGCCACTGCTGGATGTGCCTCCGCGGCCTGCCCACCCAGTGCGAGACGACCCAGGTCTCCGAAGAGGGCTCGGGCGCCGCGCTGTTCGGCTACTCCCGCCTCTACGGCTCCGTGCCCGGCGCCCAGGCCGAGTACCTGCGGGTCCCGCAGGCGCAGTACGGGCCGATCAAGGTCCCCGAGGGCCCGCCGGACGACCGGTTCCTCTACCTGTCCGACGTGCTGCCGACCGCCTGGCAGGCCGTCCGGTACGCCGACGTGCCGCCCGGCGGCTCCCTCGCCGTCCTCGGCCTCGGCCCGATCGGCGAGATGTGCTGCCGCATCGCCCTCCACCAGGGCGTGGAGCGGGTCGTCGGCGTCGACCTGGTGCCCGAACGCCTCGAACGCGCCCGCGCACGCGGCGTGGAGGTCTTCGACCTGGGCGCCCACAAGGGGCAGGACGAACTGGTCGCCGCCGTCCGGGAGGTCACCGGCGGGCGCGGCCCGGACGCCGTCGTCGACGCCGTCGGCACCGAGGCCCACGGCAGCCCGGTCGCCAAGGCGCAGCAGCAGATCGCCGGGCTCCTGCCGCGCCCCTGGGCGGCCCGGCTCCACCAGAAGGCCGGCGCCGACCGGCTCGCCGCGCTGTACCTCGCCATCGACCTCGTACGGCGCGGCGGCACCATCTCCCTCAGCGGCGTCTACGGCGGCGCCGCCGACCCGATGCCCATGCTCACCCTCTTCGACAAGCAGATCCAGCTGCGCATGGGTCAGGCCAACGTCCGCCGCTGGGTCGACGACATCCTGCCCCTCCTCACCGACGACGACCCGCTCGGCGTGGACACCTTCGCCACCCACCACCTGCCGCTCTCCGACGCGCCGCACGCGTACCGGATGTTCCAGCGCAAGGAGGACGGTGTCAGCAAGGTCGTCATGCGGCCCTGAGCCGGCGCGCCGTCAGCCCCCGGGCCGCTTCCGCCACGACGGCGGCTGGTCCAGGACCCGGGGTTCGGGCCCGAACAGCACGGCCCGCACCACGCGCGGAGCGAACAGCGCGGTCAGCGGCCTCGTCAGGGACAGCACCGGGCGGAACACCGCGCCGACCTCCGGCACATGGCCCGACCGCCGCTGCACCCGGGCCAGGTACCAGCCGACGGGCCGGTCCAGGGGCGTGGGGCGGGCGGCGCTCCCGGCCGCGCCGGGCATCGCCTTGTCCGCGCCCGCCGACATGTCCCACGCCTGCCGCGACGCCCGCAGCAGGGCCCGCTGCACGCGCAGCGTCGTCGGGGTGCGCCGCCGGTCGGCGAGCGCGTCGCGCAGCGCGACCGCGGCCATCGCGGCGGTCGACATGCCCTGCCCGTAGATGGGGTTGACGGTGCACAGGGCGTCGCCGACGGCGAGGAAGCCCGCCGGGCGGCGGCCCGGCCGGTCGTAGCGGCGCCGCACGTTCGCGGTGTCGCGGAAGCCGTACACCGGCGAGACCGGCTCGGCCTCCGCCATCCAGTCGCGCAGCACCGGGTGCGGCAGCCGCCCCGCGTACTCCTCGAACGCCGCCCCGTCGCCGGGGGGTTCCTGGCCGCGCAGACCGGACAGCGTGACGAGGAACCGGCCGTCCTCCATGGGCAGCGCCACGCCGCTGTACGGCTGCCCGGGATGGGGGACGACGAAGTAGCCGCCCGCGTCGGTGCGGTCGCCGTGCCGGTCGTGCCGGTAGATCCGGGTGGCGTAGGCGAGGCCCGTGTCGACGGTCTCCTCGTGCGCCGGCTCCGCGCCCAGCGCGGCCAGCCACCGCGGCGCCCGCGTCCCCCGGCCCGAGGCGTCCACCACCAGGTCGGCGGCGATCGGGCGCGGCTCGGCGTCCGCTCCGGCGCCGCGCTCGCGGACCAGGACGCCCCGCACCCGTGAGGCGTCCCCGGACAGGCCCACCGCCTCCGTGCCCTGCACGGCCGTGATCCGCGCGTCGGCCAGCACCCGGCGCCGTACCGCCCGCTCGACCAGCGGCCGGGACGCGGTGATGATGTGGACGGCGGCCTCCGTGCGCCGGTGCCAGCTCCCGGCCTCCCACTGCACCACGTCCTCGGGCATCCCCAGCCGCGGCGCGCCGTCGGCCAGCAACTCCTCCACCACGCCCGGCAGCAGGCTCTCCAGGGCGTTCCGGCCGCCTTCCAGCAGTACGTGCAGGTGCCGCCCCTGCGGCACGCCCACGCGCTGCTCGGCCCCCTGCGGGAACCGGTCCCGCTCGACGACGGTGACCCGCCCGGCGTGGTCCGCGAGCGCCTTCGCCGCCAGCAGCCCGGCGATGCTCCCGCCGACCACCACCGCGTGCCGTGCGCCTCTCCCCGCCGCCGGGCCGCCGCCCGAGCCGTCGTTCACCATGTCCGCCCCTTCCCGTCCGAACTGCCCTGACGGGCCAGTATCCCGCCCGCCCGGAGGGGACGGGGCGTTTTGGACACCTCTCGGGAAAGCGGGACGCGCCCGGCATCCCGCCCGTGCCGGGGAGGGCCGGGCGTGCCCGCGCGGCTCCGCGCCGCGGTTCCGGTCGTGCGAGCCGTCGACCGCGGGACGCGCGTGCGGAGGCGCTCCGATCCCGGCGCGGCCGTCGACGCGCCGCCGTCCTCCGGCCGGTACGGGGCGGCGGGACGCGCGGCGGGGCGGCGACGCCGTCAGCGGCCGTCGGCCCCCGCGCAGGCCCTCGGACCTTCAGGCCCCCCGGTTCCCCGGCGCTCCCGGGTCCTGTCGGACCTTCGGGCCCTCCAGGCCCTCCAGGGCCTCCGTCAGCCACGCCACCCAGAACCGCTCCAGCTCGATCCCGCCCCGCAGTACCAGGTGGCGCAGCCGGTCCGCCTCCGTGTCCCGCTCCGGAGGGAACTGCCGCCGCTCCATGTCCAGGTACTCGTCCAACTGCGCCCGGTGCAGCCCCAGGTGGCGGCGCACCTCGTCCGCCATGCCCTCCGCGCCCACCACGGCGGCGGCGCGCAGCCGCAGCAGCAGCGCGCTGCGGACCGGCTTCGGGTCCTCGGCGCGCCGCGTCCAGTCGGCCAGCTCCGCCCGGCCGGCGGGCAGCACCTCGTACTCCTTGCGCTGCCCGCGCGCCGGCGTCGCCGGGGCGGGCAGGGCCCTGATCAGCCCCGCCTGCTCCAGCTTCCCCAGCTCGCGGTAGATCTGCTGGTGGGTCGCCGACCAGAAGTAGCCGATCGACCGGTCGAAGCGCCGGGTCAGTTCGAGCCCCGAGGACGGCTTCTCGAGCAGCGCGGTGAGGATGGCGTGCGGGAGCGACATGCCCGCATCCTAGGGACCGGCGGGCCGCCCACCGCCCGAGCCCCGAACCCCGGGCCCGAACCCCGGGCCCGAACCCCGGGCCCGAACCCCCGGCACCCGGGCGGCCGGCCGCCTACAGCCTCGCCGCCAGGCGCGTGCCCTGGTCGATCGCGCGCTTCGCGTCCAGTTCCGCCGCCGCGTCCGCGCCGCCGATCAGGTGGGCGGAGACGCCCGCCGCCGTCAGCTCGTCGTACAGGTCGCGGCACGGCTCCTGGCCGGTGCACAGGACCACCGTGTCGACGGCGAGGGTGCGGGCCTCGCCGCCGACGGTGATGTGCAGGCCCTCGTCGTCGATGCGCTCGTACGCCGCCCCGGCGACCATCTCGACGCCGCGGTGCTTCAGCTCCGTGCGGTGGATCCAGCCGGTCGTCCTGCCGAGGCCCGCGCCCACCTTGGTCGTCTTGCGCTGGAGCAGCGTCACCCGCCGCGGCGGACGCGGCCGCTCGGGGGCGCGCAGCCCGCCCCGTCCGGCGTACGACGTGTCGACGCCCCACCGGCGGAAGTACGCCTCCGGGTCGAGGCTCGCGCCCTCGCCGTCGTCGGTGAGGTACTCGGCGACGTCGAAGCCGATGCCGCCCGCGCCCAGGATCGCGACCCGCTCGCCGACCGGCGCGCCGCCGCGCAGCACCTCCGGGTAGCCGACGACGCTGGGGTGGCCGACCCCCTCGACGGCCGGGACGCGCGGGGTGACTCCGGTGGCGACGACCACCTCGTCGTAGCCGTCCAGCATGTCCGCGGTGACGCGGGTGCCGAGCCGGACGTCCACGCCGCGCAGCTCCAGCTGGACGCGGAAGTAGCGGAGCGTCTCGCCGAACTCCTCCTTGCCGGGCACCCGCCTGGCCAGGTTCAACTGGCCGCCCACCTCGTCGGCGGCGTCGTAGAGGGTGACCGCGTGGCCGCGTTCGGCCGCCGACACCGCGCAGGCCAGGCCGGCCGGGCCGGCGCCGACCACGGCGATCCGCCTGCGCAGCCGGGTGGGGGAGAGGACCAGCTCCGTCTCGTGGCAGGCGCGCGGGTTGACCAGGCAGGAGGTGATCCTGCCGCCGAAGGTGTGGTCCAGGCACGCCTGGTTGCAGCCGATGCAGGTGTTGACGGTCTCCGGACGGCCCGCGCGGGCCTTCGCGACGAAGTCGGGGTCGGCGAGGAACGGGCGGGCCAGCGACACCATGTCGGCGCGGCCGTCCGCCAGGACCTCCTCGGCGACCTCGGGGGTGTTGACGCGGTTGCCGGTGACCAGCGGCACCGACACCGCGCCCATCAGCCGCTTGGTCACCCAGGTGTAGGCGGCGCGGGGCACGGAGGTGGCGATGGTCGGGATGCGCGCCTCGTGCCAGCCGATGCCGGTGTTGACGATCGTCGCGCCGGCCGCCTCGACGCCCTTCGCCAGCGCGACGACCTCCTCCAGGGAGGAGCCGCCGGGCACCAGGTCCAGCATGGACAGCCGGTAGATCAGGATGAAGTCCTCGCCGACCCGCTCGCGGACGCGGCGGACGATCTCCAGGGGGAAGCGCGTCCGGTTCTCGTACGAGCCGCCCCAGCGGTCGTCGCGGTGGTTGGTCGCGGCGGCGGTGAACTCGTTGATCAGGTAGCCCTCGGAGCCCATGACCTCGACGCCGTCGTACCCGGCGGCCTTCGCCAGCTCCGCCGCCCGGACGTAGTCCTCGACCGTCCGCTCGACCTCCTCGTCGGTCAGGGCGTGCGGGACGTACGGGCTGATCGGCGCCTGGATCGCGCTCGGCGCGACGAGCCGCGGGTGGTAGGCGTAGCGGCCGAAGTGGAGGATCTGCAGGGCGATCCGGCCGCCCGCCGCGTGCACCGCCTCGGTCACCACGCGGTGCCGCGCGGCCTCCTCCTCGGTGGTGAGCTTGGCGCCGCCCTCGTAGGGCCGCCCGGCCTCGTTGGGGGCGATGCCGCCCGTCACGATGAGGCCCGCCCCGCCGCGGGCGCGCGCGGCGTAGAAGGCGGCCATCCGCTCGAAGCCGTTCTCCGCCTCCTCCAGGCCGACGTGCATGGAGCCCATCAGCACCCGGTTGGGCAGGGTGGTGAAGCCGAGGTCGAGCGGTCTCAGCAGGTGCGGGTACGGGGACGGGCTCGGGGTCATGGGGGGCGCCTCCTCGCGCGGTGTCGTCGCCCCCGTTGTAGACGACCGCACCCCCCTTGTGCAACAAGTTGCATAACGTACGGGGCGTGACCTGTGGCACGCCGCTCCTCCCGCCGGACAGCCGCGGCCCCGCCCGCCCGCGGGCCCTCAGCCGCCCGCCGGCCCTCAGCCGGGTGCGGGGAGGCCCGCCGCCCACGCCTCCAGCTCCTCCGGGGTGAGCGGCACCGGCTCGTCCGCCCCCAGCAGCCCCCGTTCGCGCAGCAGCCGCGCCACCGCCGCCGCCCACGGCCGCCGCAGCCGCGCCGCGTCCAGCAGTTCCGCGTCCGCCAGCAGCTCCCCGGCCGGCCCCGTGCGCAGCCCGTCCGGGGCGAGCACCGCCGCGTCGTCCGCCCACCGCAGCGCCAGGTCCACGTCGTGGGTGGCCATCACCACCGTCGTCCCCGACGCCCGCAGCCCGTCCAGGGCCGCCAGCAGCCGCTCCTGGCCGTGCGGGTCGAGGCCCGCCGTCGGCTCGTCCAGGATCAGCACCCGGGGCCGCATCGCCACGGCGCCCGCGATGGCAGCCCGCTTGCGCTGCCCGTACGACAGCAGGTGCGTCGGCCGGTCCTCCAGCGCGGTGATGTCCAGCGCCTCCAGCGCCGCCCGCACCCGGGCGCGCACCTCGTCCTCGGGCAGGCCCAGGTTCATCGGCCCGAACGACACGTCCTGCCCCACCGACGCCGCGAACAACTGGTCGTCGGGGTCCTGCACCACCAGCTGCACCGTCGTGCGCAGCCGCGTCAGGCCCCCGCGGTCGTACGCGACGTCCTCGCCGGCGACCCGCAGCCGCCCGCTCCCGCACCGCAGCCCGCCGCTGAGGAGGCGCAGCAGGGTCGTCTTGCCGCTGCCGTTGCGGCCCAGCACGGCCAGTGAACGCCCCTCGGGCACGGCGAAGTCGACCCCCGACAGCACGGCGGGTCCGTCCTCGTAGGCGAACCCCGCCCCGACCAGCTCGACCACGGCGGGTCCCGGCATCACAGCGACCTTTCCAGTACGAGGGTGAGGGCGACCACCGCCGCCAGCAGCGCCGCCGTCGCGGCGAGGAAGCGGCGGTCCACCCGCGCCTCGGGCACCAGCACCCGCAGCGTGCCGTCGTAACCGCGCCCCGCGAGCCCCGTCTGGAGCCGTGCCGCACGGTCGAAGGCCCGCACGAACGCCGTCGCGCCCAGCCCTGCCGCCGACCGCCACGCCGCGGCGCGGCCCGTGAGCCCCAGCCGCGCCGCCTGCGCCTGCCGGACCCGCGCCACCGCATCCAGCAGCAGGAAGGAGATCCGGTACATCACCAGCGCGACGTCCACCACCGGCGCCGGCACCCCCGCCCGCACGAGCCGGGGCAGCACGTCCGACACGGGCGTGGTGAACGCGAACAGCAGCAGCCCCAGCGACGCCGCCGACGTGCGCAGCAGCAGCAGGCAGGCGTCCGCCGGGCCGTCCGGCGCGAGCGCCACCCATCCGTCCGGGCCGCCGACCCGCAGCAGCAGCGGCACGGCGCCCGTCACGCAGAACCCGAGCGGCAGCCGCCACGCCCGCCACAGCCGGCGCGGCGCCACCCCGGCCGGGCCCAGCAGCACCGCCAGCGCCGCCACGGTGACCAGGACGGCGCCCGGCCACGGCGGCAGGGACACCGCGCACGCGGTCAGCCCGAAGCCGAGCGCGGCCTTCTCGGCCGGGTGGCGGCGGCGCCAGCGGCTGCCGTGCGCCGCCACGTCGATGGGCAGCACCCGCGCTACTCCCCGCCCGCCGCGGACCCGTCGGCCCGGTCGCCGGGCGCGGCGTCCGGCGCGGTGCCGGTCCGGGCCCGCTCCTCGCCCTGCCGCCGGCCGCGCCGCAGCCCGAAGTAGTACGCCAGCACGCCCGCGCCGAGCGCGGCCTGCAGGGCGAACAGCGCCGACTCGACCTCCCCGGACGGCGGCTCGTACAGCGGGGCGAACCACGGCTCGTAGTCGGGGGCGATCTCCGTGATCGCGGTCTCGGCCTGCGCGTCGGCGCCCGCGAACGGCTCCTCCCGGCCCTCGCCGAGGCCCAGTGCCAGCGGCAGCGCGGCCAGCGCCGCGACCACCAGCAGGAGCAGGGTGTTGATCCTCGCGTCACGGCTCATCGGACCGCCGCCCCCTTCGCCGCGCCCGCGGCCGGGAGGACTCCCAGCCGCGCCAGGTCGCCTCCGCTGGACTGCCGCAGCAGCCGCATGACCAGGACCGTCAGCAGGCCCTCGCTGACCGCGAGCGGCACCTGCGTCACCGCGAAGATCCCCCCGAACTTCGCCAGTGCCCCCGCGAAGCCGCTGCCCGGGTCGGGGAAGGCCAGCGCGAGCTGGACGCTCGTTACGCAGTAGGTGGACAGGTCGGCGGTGAACGCGCCGCAGAACACGGCCGCCATCAGCGGCGCACCGGCCCCGCGCAGCAGCCGGTACACCGCGTACCCGGCCCACGGGCCGACGACCGCCATCGAGAAGACGTTCGCGCCGAGCGTCGTGATCCCGCCGTGCGCCAGCAGCAGCGCCTGGAACAGCAGCGTGATCGTGCCGAGCACCGCCATGACCGGCGGCCGGAACAGGATGGCGCCCAGCCCCGTCCCGGTGGGGTGGGAGCAGCTTCCCGTCACGGACGGGATCTTCAGAGCCGACAGCACGAACGTGAACGCCCCGGCCGCGCCGAGCAGCAGCGTCGACTCGGGGTTGGCCCTGACCTGGCGGGTCAGGGCCCGGACGCCGTGGACGACGAACGGGGCGGCCGCCAGTGTCCAGGCGACCGCGTGTTCCCGGGGCAGGAACCCCTCGGCTATATGCATGTGGGGGAGACCCTCTCCAGCACCTCGTGGATGGACAACGCGCCCTGGCCGGTCTCCTGGCTGACGGGTCCTACCGCCTCGGCTCCGCCTTCCCGGACGCCGCGGTTCCCCGCGGGGGGTCCAGTGGCTTCCCCGCCTTCGCGGAGGGTGGAGCCGGACTTCCCGATCACAGTGGCGAGGGCCGCACCGGCTTTGCACCGGATTTCCCGTACACCAAGGCCCTGCGACAGTAGTGCGTCGAGCAGCTCCCTCACAACCGCGCCCGGACCGGCCCGGGGGCGGCCGCGCGGCTCCGGGGCGCGGCGCCGCACCCCGAGCCCTGGCCTGCCGGGACGACCGCGCCTCCGCCGGCGGCGGGTCCGCCCGCCGGGCGCGGACCGGGACGGGCCCGCCGCGCCCCGCGGCCGTGTCCGCCGCCCCGGGCTATCCCGCCCGGCCCGGCGGGGCGTCCAGCTCCCGGCCGATGCCGTCCGCCCACGCCTCGACGGCGGCCCAGTCCCGGTGGTCCCCGTACCGGCAGCCGGCCAGCCGGAACAGCACGGCGCCCCTCCCGGACAGGTGCCCCGGCCGGATCACCCCGGAGAAGCGCCGGTGCTCCCGCGGGCGGACGAGCTCGACCAGGGCGGCCACGCGCGGCTGTTCGGCCCGTTCGGCGAGGGCCCGCAGCGGCCCGGGCAGGGCCGCGGTCATCCCCACGCTGAACATCCAGACCGGCCGCGCCCGCAGCTCCTCGGCGCGGCCCCGCACGAACGCCTCGGCGTCCGGCAGCCAGGCGCCGTCGTGCACGGCGCTGCCCAGGACGAGTGCGGCGCCCGGGGGCGGTCCGGGGCCGCCGGGGCCGCCGGGGCCGCCGTCGATGGCTCGCACCTCCGTGCGGTGGCCGCGGGCCTCCAGCCGGGCGCCGATCCGGTGGGCGATCTCCCGGGTGGAGCCGTGCGCGGACGCGTACCGGACGTGGACCAGGACCATGGCGCGCCTCCCTTCGCGGCGGGCGGCCCTCAGCGGATCTCCAGGACCTCGGTCACCGGCCTGCGGGGGACGGCGGGGACCTCGGGGCCGTAGCCCAGCCGGATCACGATCTGCGGGTGGGCCGCCTCCGACCGGGGGTCGCGGGCGAGCCAGCGCAGCTCCGGCCACTCCAGCGCCTGCGAGCTGAGGGAGGTGGACAGCCCGTCCTGCGTCGCCTGGAGCAGGACGCGCTCCATGGCCTGGCCGGCCAGCAGCCAGTCCTGCGGCCCGTCGCGGCGGGTGCCCAGGACGGCGAGGCAGGGCCGGGACTCGTAGACCGCCGGCGCGGCGTCCCGGTCGGGGCGGGCGCCGGGGAAGTCCCGCACGGGTGCCCGGCCGTCGTACCGGGAGGGCCCGAGCGCGTACGACGGGATGCCCTCCGGCGCGGTGTCGCCCCGGCCCGCCGTCCACCGGGCGATCTCCTCGCGCACCTCGGGCGCGAGTTCCTCCGCGCGCTCGGCGTCCCACACGGCGGTCAGCAGGTCCCGGACCCGCCAGTCGTCCGCGAAGTCCAGGTACGCGCCCTCGGCCCGGGCCGCTCCGCGCAGCCCGTCGAGGATCTCGGCCGGCACCGCCTCCTCGCGGAACGGCTCCCGGCTGGTGTGCCGGAGCGGCACGGCCGGACGCAGGTCGGCGACGGCGTCGCGGTCGGGCGCCGGCGCGAAGGCGACCCGGGCCAGCAGCCCCGGGTCGCCCGGGTCGGGCCGCGCGTCGATCCGCGCCTCCCACCCGGCGTCCGCCGCGGCGACCCGCAGATTGAACAGGGCGGCGCCGCAGCCCAGGTGGAGCCCCCGCGCGGAGGGGTCCGAGCGGGGCATCGCACGCTCCGGGTCCATCCGCAGGGTCAGCACCCCGGGCGCCCGCTCGTAGCGGAACAGCCACGGCTGGGCGTTGTGCATCGACGGCGCCAGCGTGGCGTCGGCCACCCAGGACGTCAGGGACGTCGCGTCGGGCGTAGGGGCGGTCATCGGACCCACCTCCCGGGTGCGGTGTGCCTTCGTACGGATGGCCCTCCCATCCGATCACCCCTCCAGCCTCCCCGCACGGCGGGGCGGCGCACAGGGCCGGGCGGGCATCCCCGGGGGGCCGAACGGCCCCGCCCGGGCCCCGNGGACCGGTGCCGCGCGTCAGGCGTCCGGCGACGCGGGCGACGGAGGCCGCAGCAGGTACGTCCCGGCGAGTTCGACGGCCTCGTGCGCCGTGCGACCGGGGTGGTCCACCGCGACGAAGTGGCGGCCGATGGAGAGGGCGAACGCCAGGACGCTGCGCGCCTCGACCTCCTCGGGATCGGTCAGGAACGCCCCGAACGCCTCCCGCAGGAACCGCATGCGCACCTCGTCGATCCGGCGCAGGCGCGCCGCCACGGACTCGTCGTGCCGCGCCCAGACCCGGACGGCGAGGTCGATCCGGTGCAGGTCCTCCGAGAAGGTGAGCTGCCCGACGCGGCGGAGGCGCTCGGCCGGTCCGCCCCCCTCGGCCTCGGCCCGGGCGATGACCTCCCGGGTGGAGCGGCGCTCCCACTCGTCGAGCATCTCGGCGAGCAGCGCGGGACGGCCGTCGAAGTGGCCGTAGAACCCGCCCTTGGTCACGCCGAGCCGGGCGGCGAGCGCCTCCACGCGGACCGCGTCGGGTCCGCCCTCGGCGAGGGCTTCGAGACCCACCTCGATCCAGCGTTCTCGGGGGGTGCGGGCGACGGCGGGAATCTGGCCACCTCCGGGGGGTGCGGACGGGTGGTGTACGTTACCGTACAGAACAAATGTACGGTGCCGTACAAACGGGGGTCGTCCCGTGTGCGGCGTTCGGGAGGGACTGGCGCCATGGACTCGGGAAAGCGGCTGCTCCGCTGGGCGGGCGGGATCGTGTGCGTGCTGGGGGCGGGCCACCTGGCCCTGGTGGCGGTCCTCGCCCGCGCGGACGTGGCCGGCTGGGCGGAGCGCGGGGTGTGGGCGGCCGTCCCGCTCCTGGACGCCGCCGCCGAGCCGACGGTGGCGTCCCTGCGGAACGAGGGCACCTTCTGGGCCGGTCCGGGGTCGTTCTCCGTGCCCCTGGTCCTGCTGGGCTGCCTGGTGTGGCACCTCGCGGGGCGCGGGGTCACCGTGCCGGCCTGGGTCGGCTGGGGGCTGGCCGCCTGGTGTGTGCTGGGCGGCGTCCTGCTGGTGCCGTCCCCGTTCTTCGCGGGGGCCGTCGCCGGGGTGCTCGTCGTCCTGGCGGCGCGCAGGCCGGCGGCTCAGTAGTTCCGCCACTCGTGGCGGGTGTACTCCAGGACCGCCGGGTCCATCAAGGTGCTGGCGCGGACGTCCGGGGGGCGGCGGTCCACGGGGAAGACCGCGGCGGCCCTCAGGACCGCGTCGTCGAGGAAGCGCAGGCGCGGCGCGTCGGCGGCCAGCCGCAGCGCCGGGGGAGGGCCGCCGGGGCCGGGGGAGGCCAGGACGAAGCCCCAGTTGCCGAAGCTCGGCACGTCCGCCTGGTAGGCGGTCGTCGCGTACCCGGCCTCCCGGAGCGTCGCGACGATCGACCAGTACGACCTGGGCGCGAAGAACGGGGACCCGGCCTGCACCACGACCCGGCCGTCCGGCTTCAGGGCGTGGGTGAGCAGGTGGTAGAACTCCACGCTGTACAGCTTGGCCAGCGCCGCCGTGTCCGGGTCGGGGAAGTCGACGACGACCGCGTCGTACCGGTGCCGGGCGTCCCGCAGCCAGGTGAACGCGTCCGCGTGGACGACCCTGACGCGCCGGTCGGCCAGGGCCCGCCCGTTGAGGTCGACCAGCGGGCCGAACGTCCGGGCCAGCCGGGTCACCGCCGGGTCCAGGTCGACGAGCGTCACCTCCGCGACGTCGTCGTAGCGCAGCACCTCCCGCAGCGCCAGCGCGTCGCCGCCGCCCAGCACCAGCACCGAGGACCGCTTCCCCGCCAGGGCGGGGTGGACCAGCGACTCGTGGTACCGGTACTCGTCGACCGACGAGAACTGCAGGTCCCCGTTGAGGAACAGGCGCGTGTCGGGCTCCCCGGTGAACGCGGTGGAGCGGGTGACGACGATGTCCTGGTAGGGGGTGGTCTCGGCGTGGACGATCGGGTCCCGGTACAGCTGCTGGCGCGCCGTCACCTCGATGTCGTCGGCCAGGACGTACACCGTGGCGAGCACGGCCAGGACGGCCGCGACACCGCCCAGCAGGCAGGTGCGGACGATCCGCCTCGTCTCGCGGCGGAAGATCCACAGGACCACCCCGCCCCCGGCGACGGCGTTGACCGCGCCCACCACCAGCGCGCCCTTCAACTGCCCGAAGGCGGGCAGGAGCAGCAGCGGGAAGCACAGCCCGCCGACGAGCGCGCCGACGTAGTCCGCGGCGAACAGGTCCGCGACGGCGCTGCCCGCCTCCTGCCGCCTGATCCGCTGGAGCATCGTCATCAGCAGCGGGATCTCCGCGCCGATCAGCAGTCCCACGGTGAACGCGGCGACCACCATCGCGGGCGTGTAGATCCGCAGCCAGGCGAACGCCACGTACAGCAGGAGCACCGACAGCCCGCCCACGAGCCCCAGGAGCAGTTCGACCAGGGCGAACGCCCCGACCGCCCGCCGCTGGAGCGGCTTGGCGGCGAGGGACCCGATCCCCATCGCGAAGACCATGACGGACAGGACCACGGAGGTCTGCATCACGGAGTTGCCGATGAGGTAGCTGCCCAGCGCGGTCAGCGCCAGCTCGTAGACCAGGCCGCAGGCCGCGCAGACGAAGACCGCGAGGAGCAGCAGCACCCGGGTCCCCCGCCGGTGGCGGGGGCGGGCCGGCGCNGGNCGNCCNGGGCGGCGGCCCGCGGGGCGGCGGTGGTGCTCACGGGGGTCAGGAGATCGCGGCGCCGACCATGAAGGCCGTACCGAGGTACATGGCCGCCTGGACCCAGGCGGCGGGGTGGGCGCTGGTCCCGTTGTCGTCGAGGACCGCGGCGCCGAGCCGGCCGGGCGTGAGCAGGCCGATGAGCAGGGAGATCAGGGTCATCACGACGACGCCGGCGAGCCCGTACAGCAGGGTGCTGACCAGCCCGTAGCCGAGGCCGAGCTCCGACTCGCTGGCGCGGATGGACGCCTCGATGACCAGCCCGACGGCGATCATCTGGCCCGCGAGGAGCACCGCGGCGCCCCGGTTGCGCTCGGTCCACACCACGTGGAACAGCTTTCCGGGGGTCACCAGGTCGAGCGCGACGAAACCGACCACCATCACGGCGAAGCCGGCCAGGCCGTAGAGGACGGCGATGCCGGCCGACTCGAAGATCTCTGCCACGGGGATGCCTTTCGGGGACGTCGTCGGGGAATCGTGGGTGGGGCGGGCGCGGGCGCGCCGGTCACTTGCCGGAGCCGGGGCCCCCGCCGCGGAAGCTCGCGCTGTCCGGGTCCGGCCACACCGAGCGCAGGTGCGGCTTCCAGCGCCGGTACCCCGTACGGTAGTCGTCGACCTCGATGAGGCTGCCCGCCCGGTACGGGCTGACCGCGACGATGTCGTCGCGGTACCGCAGGAAGACCATGTCCCCGGAGGACAGCCGCTCCCTCGCCGCGGAGTGCCGGTGGATCTCGTCGGCGACCGCCGCGGGACCGTCCACGCCGTCGACGTAGTCGGCTCCGCTGCTCGTGTACTGCCCGCGGATCCAGGAGGACGGCACGGGGTTGCCGTCGTCGTCCGGTTCGTCGCCGCAGCCGGCGAGGAGGGCCGCGGCGAGCAGCAGCGCGGTGGAGCGTCGGGCGGTTCTCATCGGGCCTCCAGCCGGGTGTGGGTCGCCACGATCCGGCGGCTTCCCGGGTACGTGTGCCAGGTGCGCCAGGCCGGTCCCGCGCCGTCGTGCTCGACGACCAGCGCGGTGACGGCGTCGGCGGAGCCGGGGAAGACCCCGTACAGGGCCCCCGGGTGGGCGTCCGCGAGAGCGCGGATCCGCGCCACCTCGGCGGCGAAGGCGGGGCCGGGGTGCTCCGTCACGCGGGCGCCGAAGGAGTAGCGCCAGCCGTCGAAGTCGTGTGCCGCGGCGTCCGGCAGGCCGCCCTGGACACCGGGGAGGCAGGCGACGGTCTCGCGGACCGGCCCCGCGCACACCTGGTGGGAGGCGCCCAGCAGCCGCAGCTGCACGTCGAGCCCGCCGACCGTCAGGTCGCGCACCGCGAGGGCGTCGAGGACGGGGCGGCCCAGGGCGAACGACAACTGGTCGGCCTCGGTGTCCAGGTACGGCGCGTCCAGGGTTATGCCGTTCACTGATCCCCCGGGGCCGTGCCTGTATCGAGCGCCGCGAGTATTGCACAGGGCGCGGAGCGGGCCGCGAGGGGGAGGGGCGGGGTCCGGCCGCCCGGCGCCCCGGCACCGTCCCGCGCCGGCGCGCCACGCCGCGGCCGGCTCCCCGTACCGGGTGCCACCGGTGGTCCGGGGCCGCTCCGGGCGGCCGGGCCCCGCGGCCGGTCCCGAGCCGCCCCATCCGGTACGCGCGGGCCCGCGGCCCGCCCACCGGGGTGCCGGACCTGCGGGTTCCCCCGCACCGGCGGGGCCGACGGCCGTGGGGGACCCTCGCGGGGCGACAAGGGTTTTCCCCGTATCGACGTCACGAGGTGTTTCCCTACTGTCTCCCGCACCGGTGGTTCCCCCACTCTGACTCGTAACTGTCAGGTACATGCAGCTCCCTGCGTGTGGCCCCAGGGGGGAGCTTCCGGGACGGCCCCGACACGGGGCCGTCGCGCCGGCGGCGGCGCGGGGGCCTCACCGCCCCGAGGGCTGTGGAGGTACCCCACAGACAGCCACAGTCCTGCGCCGCCGTCCGCGCTCCGCACCGTCAGCAGCTCCGGGAGTCGCCGGAGCCGCCCCTTGAAAGGGAACACCTTGAACGGTTCCAGGCGGAGACTGATATCCGTCGTGGCGGCGAGCGCCACGCTTCTCGGCGTCACGGCCACCTCCGCGGTGGCGTTCGCCGCGCAGGCCACCCCCTCCCCGAAGCCGGCCGCGCCGGCCTCGCAGGCCATGAACCCGGCCACCACGATCCCGTCCGCGCCGGTCGAGAAGGTCATCGTGACCTACAAGGCGCGCACCGCGGAGGCCACCTCCAACACCGCCGCCAAGGAAGACACGGCCGAGAAGGCCGCCAAGACCGGCGAGAAGCTCTCCTTCGAGCGCCGCCTCGCCGGCGGCTCCGCGCTCGTCGACCTGGGCACCGCGACCACCAAGCAGGACGTCGCCGACGTCATGGCCGCCTTCCGCGCCGACCCGGCCGTCGCCGCCGTCGACGCCGACATCCGCGCCTACCCGATGGCCGTGACGCCCAACGACACGGAATACGCCAAGCAGTGGGACCTCTTCGAGCCCACCGGCGGCATGAACGTGCCCGGCGCCTGGGACAAGGCCACCGGCACCGGCGTCACCGTCGCGGTCATCGACACCGGCTACGCGGCCCACACGGACCTCGCCGCCAACACCGTCGCCGGCTACGACTTCATCTCCAGCTCCACCGACGCCCGCGACGGCGGCGGCCGTGACAGCAACCCCAAGGACGAGGGCGACTGGAACGCCACCGACGGCGAGTGCGGCACCGGCTCCCGCGCCAGCGACTCCTCCTGGCACGGCACCCACGTCGCCGGCACCATCGGCGCCGTGACCCACAACGCCAAGGGCATCGCCGGCATCGCCTACGGCGCCAAGGTCCAGCACGTCCGCGTGCTCGGCAAGTGCGGCGGCTCCTCCGCGGACATCGCCGACGCCATCACCTGGGCGTCCGGCGGCAGCGTCCCGGGCGTGCCGGTCAACGCCACCCCCGCCAAGGTCATCAACCTGAGCCTCGGCGGCGCCAGCAGCACCTGCCCGACCGTCTACCAGAACGCCATCAACGGCGCCGTCTCCCGCGGCTCCACCGTGGTCGTCGCGGCCGGCAACAGCAACACCAACGCCTCCGGCTTCACCCCGGCCAACTGCAACAACATCATCAACGTCGCGTCCACCAGCCGCGAGGGCAACCGTTCGTACTACTCGAACTACGGCACCATCATCGACGTCTCCGCCCCCGGTGGCGAGACCCGTCGCGCCACGGACACCCCGGGCACCGTCACCACGCCCCAGAACGGCATCCTCTCCACGCTGAACTCCGGCGCCACGACCCAGTCCCTCGAGAACTACGAGCCCTACCAGGGCACCTCGATGGCCGCCCCGCACATCGCCGGTCTCGCCGCGCTCCTGAAGTCGGCCAAGTCCACGCTGACCCCGGCCGAGATCGAGTCCGCGATCAAGGCCAACGCCCGCCCGCTGCCCGGCACCTGCACCGGCGGCTGCGGCACCGGCATCGCCGACGCCACCAAGACGGTCAACGCCGTCCTCGGCGGCACCACCCCCGGCGGTTCCACCTTCACCAACGCCAACAACGTGACGATCGCGGACAACGCCACCGTCACCTCCTCCGTCGCCGTCACCGGTGTCACCGGCTACGCCCCCGCCACCCTCAAGGTGAACGTGGACATCAAGCACACCTGGCGCGGTGACCTCGTCGTCGACCTGGTCGCCCCGGACGGCACCGCCTACCGGCTGAAGAACTCCGACAGCAGCGACTCGGCGGACAACATCCTCGCCACCTACACCGTCAACGCCTCGTCCGAGCTCGCCAACGGCACCTGGAAGCTCCAGGTCCGCGACATCGCCACGGGTGACACCGGCTACATCGACTCCTGGGGCCTCACCTTCTGAGAACCTGGTGAGGGCACCATAGCCGCAGCTCAGGGGCGTGTTCCCGGCACTTCGCCGGGGGCGCGCCCCGCGGCGTTTCCCGAAAACGCCGTCCACATGCCGGACAGGGGGCCTGGACTCCCCGCTCCTGATTCGTATCCTCACAGGGCGCGGGCAGGGAGCCCGCCGCGTGCGGGCCGGGTCCGCGCGCCGGAGGGTGGTGGCATGTTGAGGACGACGTCCTACCCTTCCGCGCCGAGGGTCGGCCGCGCCCATCTCATCGACCGGCTCGACCACACGCTCCACACCCGCGGCCGCGCCGTGCTCACCGGACCGCCCGGCATCGGCAAGACCGAGGTCGCCCGGGCCGCCGCCGCCGAGGCGGCCGCCCGCGGGGAGACGGTCCTGTGGCTCGCCCCGCAGCCCGCCGACCGCGACACGCCGGGCGCCGCCGCGGCCGCCCTCGTCGCCTCCGTGGCGCCGTCCGTCCTCGACGGGCTGCCCGGTCCGCAGCGCGCCGCCGTCGCCGTGCTGTGCCGCGAGGCCGCCGAGCCGGAAGCCGGCCCGGACCCCATCGCGCTGCGCCTCGGCCTCGCCCGAATACTGCGCACCCTCACCGAGAAAAGCCCCGCCCTCCTCGTCGTCGACGACACCCGCCACATCGACCCCGACAGCGCCGACCTGCTGCGCTTCGCCCTCCAACTCGCCCCGCCGGGGCTGCGCGTCCTCGCCGTCGAGACACCCGCCCCCACGGCCCCGACG
>NZ_CP095474.1:5032174-5035616 GCF_023614315.1 Streptomyces sudanensis
GGACAGCCCCGGCACCGGCCCGTGGCCGGGGCCGCCNGCCGCNGGCCCGGACGCCGGCGGCCCGCCCGCCGCCCTGTGGGTCCCCTCCGAGGCCGACGTACTGCTCGTCCCGCCGCTCCAGGCCGACGAGATCGCCGAACTCCTCGCCCACCACCGGCTCGCCTCGCGCATGGCCGGCCGCATCCACCAGGCGAGCGGCGGCAACCCCCGCCTGGCCCTGGCCGTCGGGCGCTCCCTGGCCGACGCCCGCACCCCCGTGCACCACGCCGAGGCGCTGCCGCTGTCCGGCCGCGCCCGCGACCTCGCCCGCCGGATGCTGGCCCCCGCGACGCCGCCGGTGCGCGCCGCGCTCCTCCTCGCCGCGCTCGCCCTGCGCCCCACGACCGCCCTCGTCCGCCGGGCCGGCCGGCCCACCGCCGAGGCCGAACTCGTCGCCGCCGAGCGGGCCGGGCTGATCTCGCTCACCGAGGACGGCGCTGTCGCCTTCACCGCCGGGCTGCTCCCCACGACCCTCGTCCACGACACCTGCTGGACCTCGCGGAGCCGGGCGCACACCGCGCTCGCCCGCGTCGTGGACGACCCCGTCGAGGCCGTCCGGCACCGGGCGCTGGCCACCGACGTCCCCGACGAGGGCCTCGCCGCCGAGGTCGCCGCCGCCGCGGAGACCGTACGCCGCCGGGGCAACAACGCCCTCGCCGCCGAACTGGCCCTGCTCGCCGCCGAGCTGACCCCCGTCCACCTCGGCGGCCGCCGCATCGCCCGGCTCGCCGACGCCGCCGAGGAGGCCGCCCGCGCCGCCCGCGCCGACCTCGCCCTGCGCGCCGCCGCGGACCTCCTCGCCCGCGACGCCGCGCCCGAGGACCGGGTACGGGCCCGGCTCGCCGTCATCGACACCGCGAGCCAGGGCCTCACCGACCTCGACGAGCTGTACGTCCACGCGATGGAGGACTCCGAGGGCTCGCCGGCCCTGCGGGCCGCCGTCCAACTGCGCCTCTCCGTCAAGCACGTCCTCGCCGACGCGGACCCGGTCCGCTCGCACGCCGCCGCGGTCGAGTCCGCCGCCCTCGCCGCCTCGGTCGGCGACCGCCGCACCGCCGCGCAGGCACTCACCCAGAAGGCCCGCATGGACCGCGTCCTCGGCTCGCCCGACGCGGAGCGGACCCTCGCCGAGGCCCGCGCCCTGGAGAGGGCCGACCGGCCCCTCGGAGTCCGCAACGCCGCCCAGATCCTGACGATCCGCCACGCCCTCTTCGACGACCGGCTCACCGAGGCCCGCGACGAGATCAACGCCCTCCTCCCGCTGGTCGAACGGCGCGGCTCCGTCGAGGACGCCATCGAGCTGCTCCACACCCTCGCCGCCGTCGAGGCCCGCCTCGGCCAGTGCGCCGCCGCCCTCCAGCACGCCCACCGCTCCCTCGCCCTCACCCTGGAGGCCGGCCTGTCGCCCGGCCCCGCCTGGTACACGCTGGCCCTCGCGGAGACGGCGGGCGGCTCCTTCGCCCGCGCCATGAGCTACGCCCGGCGCAGCGCCCAGGCGTCGGAGGAGGAGGGCGACCGGGTCTTCCTCTCCCGCGCGCTGTACGTCCTGGGCCGGGTCCAGCTCGTCACCGGGGACGTCGCCGCCGCGCTGGACACGCTGCGCCGGGTCCAGGAGGGCGAGCGCACCCTGCGGACCGTCGACCCGTCGCTGCTGCGCTGGCACGAGGAGCTCGCCGAGGTCCTCCTCGCCCACGACGCCCGGGAGGAGGCCGAGCGCCTGCTCGACGAGGTGTCCCCGGTCGCCGAGCGCCTCGGCCGTACGACGGTGCTGCTCGGCTGCGCCCGCGCCCGGGCGCAGTGCCTGGCGGCGGCCGGCCGGCCGGAGGAGGCGGCCGCGCTGCTCGTGGAGACCGCCGAGCGGTTCGCCGCGCACGGCCTCGTACTGGAGCAGGGGCGGTGCCTGATCGCCCTGGCGCGGGTGGAGCGGCGGCGGCGCAGGCGCTCCGCGGCCCAGCAGGCGCTGAACGCGGCGGTCGCCGTCTTCGAACGGGCCGGGGCGGCGCCCTGGCTGGAACTGGTCGCCGAGGGGCCGTCCCGCGCCGAGACGGCCCCCGTGGGGGCGGGCGCGCTGTCCCGGCTCACCGAGGCGGAGGTGCGCCTCGCGCGGATGGTGGGGCAGGGGGCGAGCAACCAGGAGGCGGCGGCCCGGCTCTACCTGAGCGTCAAGACCGTCGAGGCGCGGCTGACGCGCATCTACCAGAAGCTCGACGTGCGGTCCCGCGCCCAGCTGGCCACGGTCATCAACACGGCTCCGGCGGGTCCCTCCGGCGCGGCCCCGGCCGACCGGGCCGACGCCCCCGGCTGACCGGGGCGCCCTCCACCGGCCGGGCGACCGGCGCCGCGGGTCGCGGCTCCCGGACACGGCACCGCCGCGCGGCCGGAACGCCGCGCGGCGGGTGGGGNGNNNGGGGAGAGGGGTCAGTGCCGTACGGTCTCGCCGGCCGTGTGGGGGGCGAGGCCCTGCGAGGCCTTCCCGGTGACACCGTCGACCAGTGCCGTGACGTCGTCCGCGCCGACCATGGTGCCCGCTTCGGGCAGGCCGCTGCCGACGGCGGCGTGCGAGGACGGGGTGAGCAGGGACGTGACGACGCCGGCGGCGAGGGACGCCACCGCGAGCATGCTGCGCTTCTTCATGCCCGGAACAACTGCCGAGGCGCCCCCGGGTCACGGTCCGCCGCCGGTGAATTCCGGCCGCTTCGGACCGGTCGCCCAGGGGGCGGGCCGCCGGCCTCCCCGCCGTCGCGGGGCCCGGANGGNCCGCCGGCCCCCGCCGNCCCCCGGCCGGCTCCCGCCGCCGGTCCGTCGTCCGTCCCCCGGACGGCCCCGGGGGCCGGTCCCCGGGATCACCCGGACGGAGGGCGGGAAGGGCCCCGGGTGCGGTCGCGGGTGCGGTCGCGGGAGGCCGGTGCCCGGCCGCCGCGGCGCTTCCCGGAGGTGCCACCGCCGTCCGGCGCCCGCGCCCGCCCGCCGGGCGCCTCCCGCGCGGGTGGGCCTCCGGACCCGCTCGGCGGTTGCCGGTGAGGGGCCCGCTTCGCCGCGGGGACGGACCCGGCTCCCGGGAGGGGAGGCGCCCGGTTCCCGATCCCTCCCGTGCCCGGACTCCGTCCGGGGCCGCCTACGGCCCCGTGGCCGGGTCCGTGCCGGGATCCGCGGGGGAGCCGTTCGACGGCGGCGTGTCCGTGGCCGTCTCACCGGAGGCGCCTCCGGGGGTGGTTCCGCCGGAGGCGTCTTCGGGAGGGGTCCCGCCGGAGGCGTCCCCCGGAGGTGTTCCGCCGGAGGTGTCCCCCGAGGTGTCCCCCGAGGTGTCCCCTGGGGTGGTTCCGCCGGAGGTGTCCCCCGGAGTGGTTCCCCCCGAGGTGTCCCCGGGGGGCGTTCCGCCGGAGGTGTCCCCCGGGGACGTCCC
>NZ_CP095474.1:5035621-5036366 GCF_023614315.1 Streptomyces sudanensis
GCNCGCCCGTCGGGGTGCCGTCGGGGGTGCCGGTGGGGGACTGCGTCGGCGCGGGCGTGGGCGACCCCGTGGTGGCCGGCGGGGTGGGGCCCGTCGGCGTCGCCGAGGGGGAGGTCCGCCCGGGGGCCGGGCGCTCGACGCGCTCGCCGGTCTCCACGTCGACGACGGTGAACGTGGGCACGGGCGTCGGCGCGGGCACCACGACCACGACCTCCTCCGTCCGGAAGCCCGCCCAGGTCTGCCCCACCACCTTCTCCGGCTGCTCCACCCGGGGCCGGTCCAGCGGGTTGCCGCAGGCGCAGCGCACCCGGGGCACGCCGTACCCGTCGACGAGCACCGCCGTTCCGGCCTGGAGCACCGCCTGGTACGGCACCGCCCCGCCGTCCTCGTAGCCGTGGTTCGTCACCAGCGTGTCGAGGCGCAACTGCACCGGCGTCAAGCCGCGCAGGTAGGCGGGCAGGTCCCCGGGCGAGGTGCGCACCACCGAGGCGAACGCCTCCGCCTTGTCCCGGTCCGACCCCAGGTACGCGATCTGCCGCTCGACGTCGCACACGGCGCGGTCGCCGCTGCCCCCGTACAGTTCGGGCGCCGATCCGGCGTACCGGTGGTTCGGCTGCGCGGGCATCGGTTTCACGGGGCGGTTGCCCGGGGTGGCCGTGCTGGGCGTGAAGCTGTTNNGGGGGNCGNNCTCNCNNCGNNGNCNCTGGCGACGACTCCCTCCGTTTTGTGTTTAAGAGACCATNAA
>NZ_CP095474.1:5036371-5038987 GCF_023614315.1 Streptomyces sudanensis
ACNGGGGCGGAACGCCCGGACCGGCGTGCTCCGGAGAGGGGTGCGACAACGGGCCGGACGGGGGGCCCGAAGGGCGGCCGGGCACAGAGTCGGAAGTCACATTCATACCTTTCTTCCGTTCCGTGCCCATTGTGTGCCCCGTCCGGGTGGCACCCGCAAGCGGGGAACCCGGCACCGCGTCCGACACGGCACCGCGTGCCTAGGGTGGCGTCGTGAGCAGCCACAACGCCGCGCGGCGCGGTGCCGCGCCCGGGACCCCCCGCCAGGCCGCGCGGGCCTGGCTCGACGCCCTCGCCGCGGTGCTCGCCGCGCTCGCCGCGATGGCGGCGACCGCCGGCCTCGGCCTGTGGGCGGCGGGCGCGGCGGACCTGCCGGGCGGCGCGTTCCCCCGGGTGGTCGCCGCGGTCGTCGTCCTGGGGGCGGGCGGCATGACGTCGAGGTGGCGGGCGGCGCGGGCGGGCTCGCCCGTGCGGACGCCGAGCTGACCGCCATGCCGCTGTCCGTGTCCCTGGCCGGCGCCCTCGTCCTCGCCGCCGGCTTCCTGCGGCCGCTCCGCCACCGGGCCGTCCTCCCCGCGGGCGAACTCCTCGCCCGCACCGCCCGCACGGCCGTCCTCTGGCTCGCCGGGGTCGCCGCCCTGACCGTCCCGGCCCGCCACACCTTCACCGACCTGCTCCCCGCCGACTCGCCCGCCGACCTGCTCGGGGACCTCCTGGACGCCTCGCCCGCCCTCGGCTTCCGCGCGGATCCGGGCGGCACCCTCCCGTACGCCCTGCTGTGGCTGCTCGGCGTCCTCGCCCTGGCCCTGCTGGTCTCCCGCCGGGCGCCGCTCCCGGCCCGGCTGGTGCGCCACCGGCAGGCCGTGCGGCCGGCCGCGTCCGCGATGCTCCTGCTGCTCCTCGCGTACGTCGCCCTGGGCCTGGCCGCCGGCCTCGTCGCGATCGCCGTGCGCGGCCGCGCGGCGGACACGCTCGCGGTGCTCCTCCTGGGCCTGCCGAACCTGGCGTGGCTCGCCCTGGGCCTGGGCGTCGGCGCCTCCTGGGAGGGCCGGATCGACGGCCCGGCCGCGCTGCCGGTGCCCCGCCTCCTCGACCGGGTCCTGCGCGGGCCCGGGGACACCGTCCTCGACGTGCGGTCCCTCGCCGCCCACGACGGCCGCGCCTGGTGGCTGGTCCTCCTCGCGGCGGCGCTGCTGACGGCCGCCGCGTTCGCGGCGGCGGCCCGCTCGCCGGCCCGCACCCGCCTTTGGAGGCACGCCCTCCACCTGGGCGCGGCGTTCGCCCTCACCCTCCTCGTGGTGATGCCGCCGACCCGCGTCGACGCGGGGTTCGAACTGTCGCTGCTCGGCTTCGTCGAGGTCGACGTCCTGCGCGGGCAGGTGCGCCTCCACCCCCGCCTGTGGCCGGCCGTCGCCCTGGCCCTGCCGTGGGGCGCCGCCGCCGGGCTCCTCGGCGGGCTCCTCGCACGCCGGGTGCGCCGGGCCGGGCCCGAGGAGNCGGCCGGCCCGCTGACGGCCCGCCGGGCCCGCCCGCCCCGGGGCCGTCCGCCCGGACCCGCCGGGACGCCGCTGGGTAGGGTGGACGCGACAGCACCACCGCGGAACCGGAGCCAAGGAGCAGACGTGAGCGAGGCGGCGTCCATCGCCCTGCAGCAGGAGATCGCCCGGGAGCTCGGGGTCGCCGAGACCTTCGACGCCGAACGGGAGATCGAGCGCCGGGTGGCGTTCCTCACCGAACGGCTGACCTCCACCGGCCTGCGCTCCCTCGTGCTCGGCATCAGCGGCGGCGTCGACTCCACCACCGCCGGCCGGCTGTGCCAGCTCGCCGTCGAGCGGGCCCGGGCCGCCGGGCACGAGGCGCGGTTCCATGCGATGCGGCTCCCCTACGGGGTGCAGGCCGACGAGCACGACGCCCGGCTCGCGCTCTCCTTCATCCGGCCCGACCACGTGCTGACCGTGGACGTCAAGCCCGCGAGCGACGCCGCGCTGGAGGCCGCGCTCACCGCCGGCGTGACCTTCCGCGACGACCACCACCAGGACTTCACGCTCGGCAACATCAAGGCCCGGCAGCGCATGATCGCCCAGTACGCCGTGGCCGGCGCGTACGACGGCCTGGTCGTGGGCACCGACCACGCCGCCGAGGCGGTCTCCGGCTTCTTCACCAAGTTCGGCGACGGCGCCGCCGACCTGATGCCGCTCACCGGCCTGACCAAGCGCCGGGTGCGCGCCGTCGCCGCCGCGCTGGGCGCACCCGCCGAACTGGTGTGGAAGACCCCGACCGCCGACCTGGAGACCCTCGCCCCGGGCAGGGCCGACGAGGACGCCCTCGGGGTCGCCTACGACGACATCGACGACTTCCTGGAGGGCAAGCCGGTGGACGGCCGGGCCTTCGAGGCGATCGTCGCGCGCTACCGCCTCACCGACCACAAGCGGCGGCTGCCCCTCGCCCCCTGACGGCGCGCACCCGCCCCGGCCCGTGCCTGTCTCTTNNCCGTACCTCCCCGGCCCGCGCCCCGCGAGGACCGCGGCGGGTACCGCGAGGCGGGACGGCCGCCGTGCGGTCCCGCCCGGTCCGCGGCGGTGTCACCGCGGGGGCGGCCCGCCGCGGACGGCGGGAC
>NZ_CP095474.1:5039032-5039119 GCF_023614315.1 Streptomyces sudanensis
AACGGCAATCAAACGGTAGGGGAGGGTCGGCACGTTCAGAGGATACGTGACCCACCTATCTCTAACCTTAGGGAGTCCGCCGAAGCT
>NZ_CP095474.1:5039126-5053096 GCF_023614315.1 Streptomyces sudanensis
CCGCCGCGAACGCCGTGCACGAGCCGAACCGGTGCTCCGGGGCCTTCGCCAGCGCCTTCGCCAGCGCCCCGTCCAGCCCGGGCGGCAGCCCCGGCCGTACGTCACCCGGCGGGGGCGGGGGGTCGTACTGGTGCGCCCACAGCAGGGCCATGTCGTCGTCCCGGCGGAACGGGGGCGCGCCGGTCAGCATCTCGTACACGACGCACCCCAGGCTGTACACGTCGCACCGGCCGTCCACGGGCCGCCCCGAGATCTGCTCCGGCGCCACGTAGTCGAGGGTGCCCACGAACTGGCCGACGCTCGTGAAACCGGTCAGGGACAGCGACTTCTTCGTCAGCCCGAAGTCCGTCAGGTACACGTGCTCGGGCCGCTCGCTGTCCGTCCCCTCGGCGACGAGGACGTTGCCCGGCTTCACGTCCCGGTGCACCAGGTCGTGGGCGTGCGCCGCGTCCAGCGCCGACGCGATCTGCACGGCGATCCGCACCGCCGCGGCCACGGGCAGGGGGCCGGTGCGGTCCAGCAGCGCCCGCAGGTCCTGCCCCGGTACGTACCGCATGGCGATGTACAGCAGGCCCCCGGTCTCGCCGGCCTCGAAGACCGGCACGATGTTCGGGTGGTCGATCGCGGCGGCGACCCGCGACTCGTAGGTGAACCGCCTGCGGAACGTGTCGTTGCGGGCCAGCTCCGGCGCCAGGAGCTTCAGCGCGACGGTCCGGTCCAGCCGCAGGTCCGTCGCCCGGTACACCACCGCCATGCCGCCCCGGCCGATCTCGGCGTCGATCCGGTAGTGCGCGACCCGCTGCCCCACCAGCCCCGACGGCCGCCCGGAGGGCAGGTCGGCGCCCGACGCCATCACCCCTCACCCGCCCGGCCGTCCGCGGGGCCGCCGCGGTCGGCGCCCGGCGCGTCGATCGTCCGCGTGGGCTCCGCGGCGTCGGGCCGCTCCCCGGCGGCGGGCGGGCGCGGGTCGTCGGCCCCGTCGCCGTCCTGCGCCACCGGCACGATCCGGGTCGGTTCCGGGCCGGGGCCGGCGGGGTCGGCGGATTCGCGTCCGGAGGGCTCCGGGGGTGAATCAGCCCGCGCCTGCCGGCCGGTGTCCACCAGGAGGGTCGGCCCGGAACCGGCCGCCTCCCCGGGCGGCCCCGGCGCTGCGCCCCGGCCGGGGGGCCCGGTGCCGTCCTCCGGGGGCGGCCCCGCCACCACACGGGTCGGTCCGCGTCCCGCGCCGCCCGCCGGGACCGCCGCCGGCCCCNGGGCGCGCGCGGGCGGATCGCGCGGCGGCGGGTCCGCCGACGGCGCCGACGGCGCGGCGTACCCGGCCAGGCGGGCGCCGTCGCAGTACAGCCAGCGCTCGTGCTCCGCGTCGTACAGCCACATCGCCTCGCCTTCGACGACGACGCCCAGCCGCAGCCCGCCGGTGCCCCGCCGGAACCCCTCGCCGTCCGTCCGGCCCGCCGCCAGGTCCTCCACCGCCCGCCGGTACCGGCCCAGCGACGCCTCGGCGCGTTCCAGCAGCGGCCGCGGGTCGGCGGTCCGCGCCGTCTCCCGCACCGCGGCCGGCGGGTCCTCGGGCACGGACACCAGCAGCCGCCCGTCCACCCAGGCCGACCAGCCGTTGGAGCACAGGACGCGCGCCCAGTCGCCCGTCCGCTCCAGCAGCCGCACCGGCAGGAAGGGGTCGAGCGGGACCGTGGGCCTGGCCGTGCCCGGCGTCTCCCACGCGGGCGCGCCGTGGCGCGGCACCACGTGGGTGGGCCGGAAGTCGCCGGGGTCCGGGCCGCCGGCCGGGGCGGCGGAGGTCATGGCGCGCCTACCTTCGCATGATCACCGGCTCGTGGCGGCGCAGCAGCCTCACCACCAGGAAGCCGAGGACGACGGTGAGCGCCAGCAGCGCCCCCATGTCGAGCAGCCACGTCGGCGGGTCGTGGGCGAACAGCGGGTCCTTCGTCCGCTCGCCCGGCGACTTGGCGCCCAGGTCCACGGTCGCGGCCATCGCGGCGAACGCCCACCGGGACGGCACCAGCCACGCCAGCTGCTCCAGCGCCGGCGTCCCGCGCACCGACAGCAGCGCCCCGCAGAACACCACCTGCACGATCGCGAGGAGCACCAGCAGCGGCATGGTGACCTCCTCCTTGCGCACCAGGGCGGACACCAGGAGCCCCAGCATCATCGCGGTGAACGACAGCGCCGCCACCGCCAGGGCCACCTCCGCGAGCGGCGGCAGCAGCACGCCCCGCCCGTCGGGCACGTCCATCGGCACCCCGACCAGCGCGACCAGCGTGAGCACGACGGCCTGCACGACCGTGACCAGGCCGAGCACCACCACCTTCGACATCAGGTACGCCGATCTGGACAGGCCGACGGCCCGTTCCCTGCGGTAGACGGTCCGCTCCTTCACCAGCTCCCGCACCGCGTTCGCCGCGCCCGTCAGCACGCCCCCCACGCACAGGATCAGCAGCACGTTCAGCGTCGACTCCGGGCCCAGCCTCCCCTCCGACAGGGCCCGCGCCATCGCGCCCATCACGAACGGCAGCGCCACCATGATCGCCAGGAAGGTCCGGTCGGCGCTCAGCGCCGCCGCGTACCGCCGCACCAGCGTGCGCAGCTGGGAGCCCCAGCTCCGGGGCCTCGGGGGCGGGGGCGGCGGGACGGCCGCCGTGTCCGGCCCGGGTCCCGCGGGGCGCCGCATCGCGGCCTCGACGTACCGCCGGTGGTGCCCGGAGCCGCGGAACAGGGCCGCCCAGTCCCGCTCCCGGTCGTTCTCGAACGCCTCGAACGCCTCCGGCCACTGGGCGCAGCCGAAGAAGTCCAGCGCCTCGCCCGGCGGCCCGTAGTAGGCGGTCCGGCCGCCCGGAGCGAGGACCAGGAGGCGGTCGCACACGTCGAGGCTGAGCACGCTGTGGGTGACCACGACGACGGTGCGCCCGCCGTCCGCGAGCCCGCGCAGCATGTGCATCACCGACCGGTCCATGCCCGGGTCCAGGCCGGACGTCGGCTCGTCGAGGAACAGCAGCGACGGCTTCGTCAGCAGCTCCAGGGCGACGCTGACGCGTTTGCGCTGACCGCCCGAGAGGCTGTGCACGGGCTGGTCGGCGCGCCGCTCCAGGCCCAGCTCCCGCATCACCTCCTCGACGCGCGCCCGGCGTTCCGCCTTCCCGGTGTCCTCGGGGAAGCGCAGTTCGGCGGCGTACCCGAGGGCGCGGCGCACCGTCAGCTGGAGGTGCAGGATGTCGTCCTGCGGCACCAGCCCGATGCGCTGGCGCAGCTCCGCGTACTGCCGGTACAGGTCGCGCCCGTCGTACAGGACGGTGCCGCGGTCGGCGGGCCGCAGCCCGGTCAGGGCGTTCAGCAGGGTCGACTTGCCCGAGCCGCTGGGGCCGACCACGCCCAGCAGCGTCCGCTCCCCGACGGGGAACGTCACCTCGTCGAGGAGGGTCCTGCGGCCGCCGTCGACGGTGACGGCGAGCCCCTGCACGTCGAGCGAGACCTCGCCGGTGTCGGTGTACTCGACGAGCCGCCCCCCGGCGACGCGGTACGCGCGGTGGCCGATGCCGACGATGTCCTCGGGGCCCACGGGGGCCTCGGCGACCGGGCGGCCGTCGAGGAACGTGCCGTTGTGGCTGCCGAGGTCGTGGATCCAGTGGGTGCCGTCGGGGTGGACGCGCAGTTCGGCGTGGTGCCGGGAGACCACGAGGTCGTCGACGACCACGTCGTTGTCCGCGGCCCGGCCGATGCGGACGGTCCGGTCCGGCAGGGGGCGCACGGAGGTGGGGCGGCGGAAGGCGCCGGTCGCCGACGCGGGCCCGGTCACGGCGGCCGCCGGGGGAGGGGCGGCGGGCGCGGCGTCCGCCAGGACGGCGGCCGGGCCGTCCTGCGGGTGGCCGAAGCGCAGCACGGTGCCGGCGTGCACGTCCCGCGCGGCGACCCGCAGGCCGTCCGTGTAGGTGCCGTTGGTACTGCCCTCGTCCCGCACCGTCCACCGGCCGTCCTCCGCGCGGAACACCGCGTGGTGCCAGGAGACCCGGTCGTCGGCGAGGGGGATGTCGCTCGCCGGGTCGCGCCCGACGCGGTAGACGCGGCTCGGGCGCAGCACCGTGGAGTGTCCGGCGACGTCGACGACCAGCTCGGGCGCGGTGGGCACGACGGGCCGCTCTCCCATGCGGGAATTCTATCTTTTTCCACCTGAATGCGCCCGATGGGCGGAGTGTGCCGGTGAGGGGGAGGGGAACGCGGAGACCGACCCGACAGCCCGACAGGAGGTCCCATGACGCCCGACCCCACACCCGAGAACCCCACGACCGCCCACCCGCGGCCGGACTTCCCCGAACAGGAGCAGCCGCACCCGGGGCGGACCGACGACATGCGGCCCCGCCCGGACCACGGCGAGGAGTCCTACCGGGGCACCGGCCTGCTGCGGGACCGCGCCGCCCTCGTCACCGGCGGCGACTCCGGCATCGGCCGCGCGGTCTGCCTGGCCTACGCGCGCGAGGGCGCCGACGTGATCTTCGCCCACCTCCCCGAGGAGGCCGACGACGCCCGCGAGACCGTGCGCCTCGTCGAGGACGCCGGCCGCAAGGCCGTCGCCGTGCCGTGCGACATCCGCGACGAGGAGGCGTGCCGGGCCCTCGTGGAGCGGGCCGTGACCGAGTTCGGCCGCATCGACGTGCTCGTGAACAACGCCGCGTACCAGATGGCCAGCCCCGAGGGCATCGAGGGCATCACCACCGAGCAGTTCGACCGGGTGATGAAGACCAACCTGTACGGCATGTTCTGGATCACCCGGGCCGCGCTGCCGCACATCCCCGAGGGCGGCAGCGTGATCAACAGCGCCTCCGTGCAGGCGTACAAGCCCAGCCCGCCGCTGCTCGACTACGCCATGACCAAGGGCGCCATCGTCACCTTCACCCAGGGGCTCGCCCAGGACCTCGCCCCGCGCGGCATCCGCGTCAACGCCGTGGCCCCCGGGCCCGTGTGGACGCCCCTGATCCCGGCGACCATGCCGGACACCTCGGAGTTCGGCCGCCAGTCGCCGCTCGGGCGGCCCGCCCAGCCGGCCGAGATGGCCCCCGCGTACGTCTTCCTCGCCTCGCCCGGCGCGAGCTACATCACCGGCGAGGTCATGAACGCCACGGGCGGCACGCCGCTGCCCTGACGGCGCCCCGCCGCCGGGGCCGCCGCGCCCGGCTCCGTCACAGCGCCTTCCGGCGGAGCCGGGCGCGGCGGGCGACGCGGCCCCGGAGCACGGCCGGCCACGTGCGGGTGTCCCGCGGCTCCACGTACGGCTCCTCGGTCGCGGGCAGGCCCGCCCGGATCGCCCGCTGGCGGGCCAGCTCCGCGTTCAGCTCCAGGCCCAGCAGCACCGCCAGGTTCGACAGCCACAGCCAGACCAGGAAGACCACGACGCCGGCCAGCGTCCCGTACGTCTTGTTGTAGGAACCGAAGTTGGCCGCGTACAGCGCGAACCCGCCCGACGCCAGCAGCCACAGCAGCACCGCCGCCACGCTGCCCGGGCCCAGCCAGCGCAGGCCCGGCCCGCGCACGTTGGGCGCCCGCCAGTACAGCAGCCCCACCACCAGCGCCACCAGGACCACCAGCACCGGCCACTTGGCGACCCCCCACAGCGCCACCGCCTCCTGCCCGACGCCGATCGCGTCCCCGGCGCGCCGCGCGAGCGGCCCCGTGAACACCACGATCACGGAACTCGCCGCGAGCAGCACCATCAGCAGCAGCGTGAGCCCGATCCGCAGCGGCGTCAGCTTCCACACCGGGCGGCCCTCCGGCAGGTCGTACACGACGTTCGCCGTCCGGATGAACGCCGCCACGTACCCCGACGCCGACCAGACGGCGGCGGCCAGGCCCACCACCGCCATCAGCCCGCTCGCCGTGCCGGCCCCCCGCAGCTGGCGCACCGCGCCGCTCAGCAGGTCCCGCGCCGGACCGGGCGCGAGCTGCCCCAGGCCGTCCAGCAGGGAGCGGGTCACCGATTCGCCCGCCACGCCGAGCGACGCCACCATGAGCAGGAGGGCCGGGAAGACCGACAGGACCCCGTAGTAGGTGAGCGCGGCCGCCCGGTCCGGGAGCTCGTCGTCCAGGGCCTCCCTCGCCGTGCGCCGCACCACGGCCCGCCAGGACCGCGCGGGCAGGTCCCCCGGCCCTTCGTCATGAGTCGCCATGCCCCCACGNANCCGNGNCNNCCNNGGCCCGNNCNNNCCGGCCGGTACNCCGNCCCNGNGCGNGGCGCACCGGCCGGTCGCCNCCCTGGGGGTGGACGTACGCGCTCGCCGACCCGTACACCCCGGCCGCCACCGGATCGTCCAGCACCTCCTTCTCGATGCCGCGCAGCGTCGGGTCCTCCGGGTCCGCCGCGATGGCCGCCCGCAGCTGCGGCAGCACCAGGGGCGCCCACCACGTCTCCCAGTGCCGCAGCACCGACCGGGCCTCCGGCTCCACCGCCATCCACCGCATCACGTTCGACGGCACCCGGCGGCCGGGGAACAGCGCGGCGAACGGGCCGTTGTACGCCAGCAGGTTCCACGAGCGGTCGCTCACGTACGCCATGTGGGAGATCCCGTCCAGGGCCGACCGCCACACCCCCGGGACCACCTCCCCGGAGCGCGCGTCCAGCGGGCCCGGCGGGTCCTGGCCGAGCGCGTACCGCCACAGCGCCACCCACTCCTGCTCGTTCATGCCCAGCAGCCGCGCCACGTCCTCCAGCAGGTCCACCGGCGGGTTCGGATAGCGCCCCGACTCCAGCCGGCCGTACGTGTCGGGCGCCCGGTGCAGCAGGTGGTCGACCTGCGCCTGCGAGAGGCCCGGGGCGCGCCTGCCCTGCCGGCTCGGGCGCGACAGGCCGTGGCTCTCCGGCGCGATCAGGGCACGGCGCTCCCTCAGCAGGTGGCGCAGGGCGACCTTGTCCATGAGTTTCCCTCCCCCGGGGCCGCCGCCGCGGGCGGTCGGCCCGCCGCCGGCCGTCGCGGCGGAACGGCGGCGCGGGCGGGAGGCAGCCGCACCGGTACGCTGCCCCGGCGGGCGCCGACGATCAAGCACCCGCGGGGTGCGCACCTGCGCACGGCGCACACACGCAGTCGCGGACGGGGGCGGAAGATGACCGGAGGGGACGGCTCGGCGCGCCCGGCGGCCCCGCTGTCGGACGAGGCGAGGACGCTCTACGCCCGGATCACCCGGGGCGAGCCCGTCGGGCCCGGGGACCGCGACGCGCTCGGCGAACTCGTCGGCTGGCGCCTCGTCACCACCGACCCCGGCGGCTCCTTTCCGCCGGTCGCCCTCGACCCGCGGGAGGCGGGCCGCCGCCGGCTCGGCGACGAACTGCGCGACCTGGCCGACCGCGCCGCCCGGACCGCCGCCATCCCCGACCTCGGCGACGAACTCGGACTCCACTTCGAACGCGCCACGTGGCGCTCCGGCTCCGGCAGCGAGTTCCTCGCCGGCCGCGAGCAGGTCGCCGCCCGCGTCGGGGAGGCCGTCGACGGCGCCGAGACCGAGGTCCTCACGGCCCTGCCCGCCGGCCCCGTCCGCGAGGACCTCACCGACGAGGCCGCCGACCGGGACTCCCGCGCCCTCGCCCGCGGGGTGCGGCTGCGGACCCTCCTGTGCGACGCCGCCCGCGAGGACGCCGGAGCCCGCGAGTGGGCGACCGCCATGTCCGCCCGGGGCGCCCGCTTCCGCACGCTCCTCGCCCCGTTCCAGAAGTGCGTCGTCGTCGACCGCCGCCAGGCGTTCGTCTCCGACCACGTCGGCGGCGGCGACCCCGCGCGGACCGCGTGGCACGTCCTGGACCGGGCTTTCGTCGCGTTCGTCGCCGAGGGCTTCGAGGACGCCTGGCGCCGCGCCGACGTCTGGTACGGCGACCCGCGCCGCGCCGCGCCCCCGGGCGACGGCGGGCTGACGGACCGGCAGCGGGAGATCCTCATCGACACGGCCGCCGGCGTGGACCAGCGCATCACCGCCCGCCGCCTCAACGTCGGGCTGCGCACCCTCACCAAGGAACTCGCCCGGCTCCGCGCCCGCTGGGGCGCGCCCACCCTCGCCGCCCTCGCCTACCAGTGGGCCCTCTCCCCGGAACGCGGACAGGCCGCGGACCGCGCGGACGGCGGCCCGCCCGCGTGAGGTGCCGCCTCCGGTTTTCCACCGAAGAAACATCAGGGGAAAAGCCCCGCAGGACTGTTGCATCCTGAAGGAGGTCGGAGGCCGACCGGTCCTCCGCGGAGCGCCGGCGCTCCGAGAAGCCGCCATCACGGGGCCGTTATCCGCGCCTCATGCCAGAACCGGGCAGTGCAGGGCACGGGCAGTGTGCCCTGCCGGGCATCGCGCGGATACCGCAAGGTCACTGCCAGGGCCTTCCGGACCAAAGCCGACCCCTCGGTACGTCCCCCGTGATGCGGCCCCGTTCCGCCCGCTTCGCCCGCCCCGGTCGCCCCCGGACCGGCGGCCCCGGCGGGGCTCCGGCANCCCGCTGCCGTGCCCGCCCCCCGCCCGGGCACGCACACCCCGCCGGCCGCGACCCGCCGCCCCGGTCCGTACGGCGCGGGCGCACCGGCCCGCCGGAGACGGCCGGGGCGCCCGCGCGGGCGGACGGNAANNTTAAGGAGTCTTTGTCAGAGNNGCGCCCGCCGGCCCCGCCGCGCCCGCCGGCGGGGCCCTCTCCGCGCCCGCCGGTCCGCTCCGGGGTCGCGGGAGGACCGGCCTGCGACGACAATGGCGAGTGCCGGACGAACAAGGAGGCGGCATGAGCGAAGAACCCGAGACGGACTCCCGGCGGGGTGGCGTCACCCCCGACGCCCTCCTGCACAGCGGCGCCGAGGGCGAATTCAGCGCCGAGGACCTGGTCCTGGCCTCCGGGCGTGACGTCAACCCCGAGAGCCTCGCCTGGGCGGAGCGGAGGATGGCCCAGAAGGGCAGGGCGGCCCTCGACGAACTCCTGCCCTGACCCCGACCCCCGCCCCGGGAGGGCCGCGCCGCACGGCACGGCCCTCCCGCACGTCGCCCCGGCGCCCCGGCCGATCGGCTCCCGGCGCCGATCAGCCCCCGGCGCCGTCCGCGCCGTCCGCGCCGTCCGCGCCGTCCGTGCCGCCTGCGTCGTCCTCGATGTTCGCCCGTTCCAGGGGGCGGGTCGCCGGACCCTCCACCACCCGCCCCGCCACGTCGAAGCGCGAACCGTGGCAGGGGCACTCCCAGGCCGTCTCCGCGTCGTTGAAGTGCACCACGCACCCCAGGTGCGTACAGCGCGCGGACACCGCGTGCAGCGCCCCCGCCTCGTCCCGGTGCACCGCGAGGAGCCGCCCGCCGACCCGCACCACCGCCCCCCGGCCGGGACCCACCTCCGCGACCGAGTCGGCGTACGAGCCGGGCGTCCGGTCGCCCACGAAGTGCTTCGCCACCCGCGCCTGGAGCCGCAGCATCGCCGGCGCCTCCCGCACCGGGCTCAGCCGCACCGGGTCGTACAGCGAGGTCCAGGCCGGCTCCCGGCCCCGGATCCGCGCCGCCAGCAGCGACCCCGCCATCACCCCGCCGCTCATGCCCCACCCGGCGAACCCGGTCGCCACGTACACGTGCCGCGCCCCGGCGTGCAGCCGCCCCACATAAGGCACCCGGTCCGTCGTCCAGTTGTCCTGCGTCGCCCAGCGGTGGGTGGCCTCCCACGGCCCGAACCGCTCCCGCGCCCACGCCTCCAGCCGCGCGAACCGCTCGCCGACCTCGCCCTCCTCCGCCGTACCGGGCGCGAACTTCTCCCCGGTCACGATCAGCATCCGCCTCCCCTCCTCGCCGGCGGGCGCCGTCCGGACCGACCGCGTACCGCCCTCCGGCGTCAGGAACACCCCGCCGGGATCGCGGTCCGCCGGGATCGGCCCGGCCACCACCAGCTCCCGCTTCGGCTCCAGCCGGGTGAACAGCAGCGCCCGGTCGAACACCGGGTAGTGCGTGGCCACCACCACGTGCCGGGCGGTCACCGTGTCCCCGCGCTCGGTGGTCACCTCGCACGGGGAGCCCTCCCTCAGCCGCGTCACCCGGGTCCGCTCGTAGATCCGCCCGCCGAGCCGCTCCAGGTCCGCGGCGAGCCCCAGCAGGTACTTCCTCGGGTGGAACTGCGCCTGCCCCTCCAGCCGCACCGCGCCCGCCACCGGGAAGGGCAGCGGCGTCCTTGTCACATACGACGCGGGGAGCCCCGCCTCCAGCGCCGCGTCCGCCTCGGCCCGCAGCCCGTCCACCTGCCCGGGGTCCTCCGCGTACGTGTACGCGGGCAGGCGCTCCAGGTCGCAGTCGATGCCCAGTTCCCCGCTCACCTCGGCCACGCGCTCCACGGCGAGCTGCTGCGAGTGCGCGTACAGCCGCGCCGCCCGCGCGCCGTGCGCCGACCTCAGGTCCGCGTACACCCGGCCGTGCAGCGCCGACAGCTTCGCCGTCGTGTGCCCGGTGACCCCGGCGGCGATCCGGTCCGCCTCCAGCAGCACCACGGGGTGACCGGCCCGCGCGAGCTCCCACGCCGTGCACAGCCCCGCGACACCGCCGCCCACGACGGCGACCTCCGTCTCGACGGGGCCCGTGAGGGCCGGGCGGGCCGGCCCCGGCGCGTACTCCATCCACAGGGAACCCGGCAACGGGGCGAAGACCATGGGCGCACTCCTCCTCGACGGCCGTGGACCGGGCCGTCACCACCGGCCCGGAGAGGTCCGGGGTACCCGCGCAGGACGCATGAAATCCCCGGAGCTGCGCACCCGTGTGCCATGACCCACCACATCAACCCCCCAGACCCCGACCCCGACCGCACCCCGGGTCTCGACGCCGGCGCCTCGGTCCGCCCCGGCGACACCCCGCCGGCCGAGGGCAGCACCTCCGGCGCGGGCCCCCAGGAGACCCACAACCCCCCGACGGGCTGGGCGAAGGCCCCCCTGGCGATCATCCTGGTCCTGACGGCCCTGATCGCCGCCTTCTTCATCGTCAGGGCGGTGAGCGTCACCAACTGACCCCCGGGCGCGGCGCCCCCCCGCCGGCGCCGCGCACCCGGGCCGTACCGGTGCGTCCGCTTCCGCCCGTACGCATCCCGCCCGCAGGGCGCCATACTGGGGAAGCCGGGGAGGCGCAGCGAACGACGGGGGCGGCATCAGGCGATGGCGGAGACCAGACTCATCCACGGCCGGTACCGGCTGCTGGAGGTGATCGGGCGCGGCGGCATGGGGGAGGTGTGGCGGGCCACCGACGAGTCGCTGGGCCGCGGGGTCGCCGTGAAGTGCCTCAAGCCGCCGTGGCCCCCGCAGGACCCGGACTCCCTGCACGTGCTGCGGGAGCGGTTCCGGCGCGAGGCCCGCGTCGCCGCGTCCCTCCAGCACCGCGGCGTGACCGTGGTCCACGACTTCGGCGAGGCCGACGGCACGCTGTACCTGGTGATGGAGCTGCTGGAGGGCCGCGACCTCAGCCGCCTCCTGGAGGACAACGCGAAGCGGCCGCTGCCGGTGCACGAGGTCGTCGACATAGGCGAGCAGATCGCCGACGCCCTCGCCTACACCCACGGCCGCGGGATCGTCCACCGCGACCTCAAGCCCGCCAACATCGTGCGGCTCGCCGACGGCACGGTGAAGATCTGCGACTTCGGGATCGCCCGCCTGGGCGCCGGCATCGCCGCCTCCTCCCGCCTCACCGGCACCGGCATCGCGATGGGCACCCCGCACTACATGTCGCCCGAGCAGATCAGCGGCGCCCCGGTCGACCACCGCAGCGACCTGTACTCCCTGGGCTGCGTCCTGTACGAGATCGCCACCGGCGCCCCGCCCTTCGACCACGACGACCCCTGGGCGATCATCATCGGCCACCGCGACACCCCGCCCGAGCCGCCGAGCCTCCGCCGCGCGGACCTGCCCCCGCCGTTCGAACGGATCGTGCTGGACCTGCTGGCCAAGACCCCCGGGGCCCGTCCCGCCGACGCGGACGACCTGCGCCGCCGCATCGCCGGCGCCCGCCGCGCCGCCCTGCCCGCCGGCATCCCCCACNCCCGGACGCCCCNCCCTCCGGCGCGTACCGGATCGCCCCGCCGTACCACGGGGCGGCGGGCCCGTCCGGACCGGTCCCCCTCCAGACCGGGCCGGGGCCCGCCGCCCCCGTACCGGGGCTTCCCGCCTGGACCCGGTCCATGACCGTCGGCCGCAGGTCCCTCGCCGTCGTCCCGCCGCAGGCCGCGCCCCCGGACGACCCGGCGACGACCCTCACCGGCCGGTGGACGACCGCCGCGGCGGCGCCCCCGCGCCGCCCGCCTTCTACACATCTGACCCGGCCGACGACTCCCTTAAGTGGGTTNTCANNGNCCNGNCCCCGGCCCCCGCAGCGGAGCCGCAGCTCCTGGCCGTCCTGGCGGGCCGCCACAGCGCGGGGCTCAGCCTGAGCCGCCTCGGCCGCTGGGCGGAGGCCGGCGAGGCGCACCGGGCCGTCGCCGACGAGCGCGAACGGGCCCTCGGCCCCGACCACCCCGACACCCTGGCCAGCCGGTACGAGCAGGCCTTCGCCCTCGCCCGCGCCGGCCGCCTCGCCCCCGCCCTGCACGTGTTCGGCCGCGTCGCCGAGGGCCGCGCCCGCGTGCTGGGCCCGGACCACCCCGACACGCTGACCGCCCGCCAGGAGACGGCGTACGTCCTGGGCCGGCTCGGCCGCCACGACGAGGCCCACCGGGTGTACGCCGAGGTCCTCGCCGCCCGCGAGCGCGTCATGGGCCCCGGCCACCCCGACACGCTGCGCTGCCGGCACGACCTGGCGTGCGCCCTCGGCCTCCTCGGCCGCCTGGAGGAGGCGTACCGCACGGCGCACGAGGTGGCGGCCGCCCGCGCCCGGCTCCTGGGCCCCGGCCACCCCGACACGCTGGCCACGCTCTGCGAGGCGGCCCGCGCCCTCGGCCGGCTCGACCGCTGGGCCGACGCGCTGGGCGCGTACCGGGAGGTCGCCGCCGCCCGCGCCCGCGCCCTGGGCCCCGACCACCCCGACACGCTCGCCGCCCGCTACGAGGCCGGCATCTGCCTGGGCCGCCTGGGCCGCGGCGGGGAGGCGCTGGAGCTCTACCGGGACCTGGTCGCGGCCCGCACCCGCGCGCAGGGCCCCGACGACCCGGAGACCCTCCGCGCCCGGCACGCCCTGGGGGTCAACCTGGGCCGCCTGGGCCGCTGGGAGGAGGCCCTCGCCGAAGCCCGCGAGGTCGCCGCCGCCCGCGCCCGCACCCTGGGCCCGGACCATCCGGACACGCTGGCCAGCGGACGGGAGGTCGCCGTGTGCCTGGGCTGGCTCGGCCGCTGGGACGAGGCGCTCCTCGGGTACCGGCACGTCGCCTCGGCCCGCGAGCGGCTCCTGGGCCCGGACCATCCCGACACCCTCGCGGGCCGCAACGACGAGGCGCAGTGCCTGGAGCGGCTGGGCCGGCACACCGAGGCCGTCGAGCTGTACCGGCGCGTCGCCGCCCGCCGGCCCCGCGCGGGCGGCTGAGCCCGGCCCGCCGCCCGCGCGACCGCCCGCACGCCCGGTACGGGAGGGCACCCGCGCCGCCCGGCCCGCTCCTCCGGCGCGACGGGTGCGCCGCCCGCCCGCCCGCTCCGGCGGGAGCCGTTCCGATCCGACCGTCCGTCCGCCTCGGGGTGCCGTTCCCGCCCCGCGCCGCTCCCGCACGCGAACGGGCCTCGGGGCCGCCGTGACGCGCGGCGGCCCCGAGACCCGTTCGGGGGCGGAGGGTCAGGTGCCGGACGGCGGCTCCCCGCGACGCCCGCCCAGTCGGCCCTTGATCCGTTCCTGCGCGGTGTCGACGTGGCGGCTGTGCCGGCCCCGCGTCCGCTTGTCGACGTAGTCGCCGGCCTGGTCGACGCCCTTGCCGGCCTGGCCCTCGTGCCCCTTCAGCATGTTCTTGATCTTGTCCTTCATGGCCATGGGTCGTCCTCTCGCCGAGTGACCCCCCGCCGTCCAGTCTCCCCGCCCCGCACCGAGCC
>NZ_CP095474.1:5053162-5081454 GCF_023614315.1 Streptomyces sudanensis
CACGGCGNCCCGGCCGCGGCGCGCGGCGGCTGGACGGCGGCGGGCGGGGCGTCAGTCCGCCGCCGCCGTCCAGCCGTCCGCCTCGACCAGCGCCGCGTCCCGCGGCCGCGCCTCGTCGAACAGCGTCCGCCCCCCGTCCAGGACGCGCAGCCCGTCGACGTACACGCCGCGCCCGGTGTAGCGGGTGTCGGCCGTGTACCGCCAGCGCAACCGCAGGGGGCCGGTGCCCGACCACGCCGACAGGTCGGCCTCCAGCCGGTGCCAGACCCGCCCCGACCAGCCCGTCACCGCCCCGTCCGGGTGCCCGGTCGGCTCCCCGCCGGGCCGTACGGTGACGAACGGCACCGGCCGCCACTCCCGCGGCCCGCCCCCGGCCGGTTCCGTGGACGCCTCCAGCACCAGCGTGTCCGCACCGGGCTCGGTGTCCCACCACAGAGCGCACCGCAGCCGCGCCCGCGCCGTCACCGGCCGCACGGCGGGCAGGGCCAGCGTCGCCACCGCGCCCGGCGCCGTCCCCGCGGACCAGGCGGTGCGCCCGCGCACCGGCCGCACCGGCACCGCGCGGGCCATGCGGTCGGCGACGGCGACCCGCGGCGCCGACCCCGAGCGCCAGCTCCGCACCGGGTGCACCGAGTTGCCCAGCAGCACCAGGAACGAGTCGGTCGTCGGGTCCAGCACCAGGCTCGTCCCGGTGAACCCGGTGTGCCCGGCCGTGCGCGGTGTGGCCATCGCGCCCATGTACCAGCGCTGGTACAGCTCGAAGCCCAGCCCGTGCCCGTCGCCGGGGAACGCGGCGTTGAAGTCCGTGAACATCAGCTCCACCGACTCCGGCCGCAGGATCCGCGCGGAGCCGTGGGAGCCGCCGTCCAGCAGGGCGCGGGCGAGGACCGCCAGGTCCCAGGCGCAGGAGAAGACGCCCGCGTGCCCGGCGACCCCGCCGAAGGCGTAGGCGTTCTCGTCGTGCACCTCGCCCCGCACCATGCCCCGGTCGAGCCCCGACCACGGCGGGCGCGCGTCCTCCGTCGCCGCGATCCGCGGCAGCCAGGAGGCGGGCGGGTTGAACCGGGTGCGCCGCATCCCGAGCGGCTCCGTGATCCGCTCGCGCAGCAGCACGTCCAGCGGCAGGCCGGTCACCTCCTCCAGCAGCAGCTGCAGCACGATCAGGTTCAGGTCGGAGTACCGGTACGCCGTGCCGGGCGGGTCCAGGGGCCGCTCCCGCCACAGCAGTCCCAGCATCCCCTCCCGGGTCGGCTCCCGGTACAGCGGCAGCCAGGCGCGCAGCCCCGACGTGTGCGTCAGGAGCTGACGCACCGTGATGCCGTCCTTCCCGCCGCCGCCGAAGTCCGGCAGGCGCCCGGCGACCCGCTCCTCCAGCTCCAGCGCGCCCCGCTCCAGCAGCTGCACCGCCAGGACCGAGGTGAACAGCTTGGTCAGCGACGCCAGGTCGAAGACGGTGTCCTCGCGCATCGGGACCCGCCGCTCCGGCGGCAGTTCCACACCCCGCCCGGTCGTCTCGTCGTACGCCGCGTACCGCACCGCGTAGCCGACCGCCTGGTGCAGCGCCACGGTCGGGCCGCGCCCCGCGAGGACCACCGCCCCCGCGTACCAGGGGTGCACGGGGGAGGGGCCGAGGAACCGCTCGGCGTCGGCGACCAGCAGGTCGAGGTGGCCGGGCAGCAACCCGGCGCGTTCGGCCGTGCCGTGCCGCAGCACCGGCCCGGCCGCCCCCCGCGGGGCCCCGGCCGGGCCGCTCCGGGGCGGCCCGGAGCCCTCCGTGCCCTCCGGCCGCGCCCCGGCGCCGCCCGCGAGCGGACCGATCACCAGCGCACCTCCCAGTGCCAGCACCCCGCCGCCGAACGTACGGCGGTCCACCCCGCCCGCAACCGGCTCCCGCACCGTCCCCGGGCTCCCGCCCGCCGCGCCGCCGCCCGGAGGGGACCTCCGCCGCGCACGTCGGATGAAACCTTCTTGCCGCCGTACCCGCGCGTCAAGGAGGCGGACGGCGGAACCGGCGGCGCGCCGGTCCCGGTCGGCGTGCGGGCCGGGCGCCGCGGTGGCAGCGTGGCGGCATGGGCACGCAGACCGACGGGGACCCGGGCCGCGCCCCCGCAGCGGAACCCGGGGACGGGGCCGCCGCGCCGCGCCCGTGGCGGGAGTACACCACCTGGATCCCGCTCGTGGCGCTGGCCGTCCTCGTCCTGGGCTGGGGCCGCGACCTGCCCGGAGCCGCCGTCGCCGTCGTCGGGCTCTGCCTCGCCGGGGCCGTGCTCTCCGCGGTCCACCACGCCGAAGTGATCGCCCACCGCGTCGGCGAGCCCTTCGGGTCCCTCGTCCTCGCCGTCGCCGTGACCGTCATCGAGGTCGGCCTGATCGTCATGCTGATGGTCTCGGGCGGCGACAAGGCGGCCTCCTACGCCCGCGACACGGTCTTCGCCGCCGTCATGATCACCTGCAACGGCATCGTCGGGCTGTCCCTGCTCGTGGCGACCCTCCGGGGCCGCGTCGCCGTCTTCAACGCCGAGGGCTCCGGCGGCGCCCTCGCCACCGTCACCACCCTCGCCACGACGACCCTCGTCCTGCCCGCCTTCACCACCGGCACCCCCGGCCCCGAGTTCACCGGGGCGCAGCTGGCCTTCGCCGCGGTCGCCTCCCTGAGCCTGTACGGGCTCTTCGTCACCGTGCAGACCGTCCGCCACCGGGAGTACTTCCTGCCCGTCACCGCCGAGGGCCGGCCCGTCGGCCCGTCCGTGCACGCCCCGCCCACCCGCACGGCCGCCCGGTGGAGCCTCGGCCTGCTCGCGGCGGCCCTGGTCGCCGTCGTCGGCCTGGCCAAGCTCGTCTCCCCGGCGATCGAGTCCGGGGTGAGGACCGCCGGCCTGCCCACAGCGGTCGTCGGCGTCGCCATCGCCCTGATGGTGCTGCTGCCGGAGACGCTGGCCGCGGTGCGCGCCGCGCGCGGCGGGCGCGTCCAGACCAGCCTCAACCTGGCCTACGGCTCCGCGATCGCCAGCATCGGGCTGACCGTGCCGACGATCGCGCTTCTCTCCGTGTGGCTGTCCGGGCCCCTGGTCCTGGGGCTGGGCCCGGTCCACCTGGTGCTGCTGGCGCTCACCGCGCTGGTGAGCGCCCTGACCGTGGTGCCCGGACGCGCCACGCTCCTGCAGAGCGGCGTCCACCTGCTGCTGTTCGCCGCCTTCGTGTTCCTCTCGATCAGCCCCTGAGGGCCGCCCGGCCCCGGGGGGCTCCCCGGCGTCCGGGGGCGGACCCGCGCGGACCCGCCCCCGGACGCCGTCACCGCGTCACTGCGTCACCCGCACCACCCGCAGCGCCGGGTCGCGCAGGATGTCCCGCTCGCAGAAGCGCGCGGTCACCCACCGCTTCTCCGCGTACAGCCGGGTCTGGTCGGCGTGGTGCGGCGAGCCGGGGTCGGACGACTGGGAGTACGACAGCAGCGTCCGCGCCACCGGGCACCGGCCGCCGTCCCAGCCGACCGCCTGGACGTGGCTCGTGCCGTGCCGCACCTCCGTGTAGCCGCCGCCCGCCGCGTCCCACACGGGCACGATCATGTTCCACACGCCCGTTCCCGTACCCCCGTGCACCGGGATGCGCCGGCCGTCGCGCACCACGAACTGGTGCTCGCCCAGCGGCGCGTCCAGGGGTATGCCGGCCGCGCGCAGCTCGGCGACGGCTCCGCGCAGCGCCGTGGCGAAGCCGGGCGCGCCGGTGTTCAGGTCGCGGGGCGTGCGCACCGGGTCGGCCGGGGAGAAGGGCACCTCCCACCGCTCGGCGGGCGCCGTCTCCCGCTCCAGCTTCCTCCAGAACCGGTCGAACAGCAGGGCGCCCCGGCTTCCGACGTCCATGCGGCGGTCCCAGCGCGCGAGCGCCCCGCACGCCTGCGCGTCGTCCGGCAGCACCGCCGGGCACGCCCGCACCACCTCGTCGGCGGTCAGGTCGGCGGCGGGCACCCGGTTGGCGAACTGCTGCCGTTGCAGGTCGGAGACGGTCAGCCCGCCTCGGCCGGCCATCGCCGCGACGTCCTCGACCGCCCCGCGCGTCCGCAGCGACCGCTCCGTCCCCGTGTCGCCGAAGACCCGCTCGTACCCGGTCAGCGGCCGGTCGGCGTGGGAGATCCACGCGCTGTCGTTGGCGTTCACCGCGTACGGGGTGTCCCGGAGCACCGGCCAGCGCGCCGGGCCCATGATCCCGGGCTGCACCGCGTCCGGGTCCCGGCCCAGCGCGCAGTCGGCGCGCGACCCGTCGAGCACGGCGATGCCCGTCGCCGGGTACAGCGTGCGGCCCAGCGGCGTCGAGCACCGCCCGGCCAGCTCGTCGGTGATCCTCGGCACCACCTGCGCCTGCGCGAAGAAGGTACCGCCGTGCCGGTCCGAGGCCACGGTGTTCACCCAGGGCAGGCCCTGGGTGCGGCGCAGCGCCGCCGCCACCTCCCGGGTGGAGCGCGCCTTGGCGAGACCGAGCGAGGCGTCTGCCATGCGGAGGTTCTCCGCGTTGGGGTCGTGCAGCGCGTACGCGGTCGTCGCCGTCCACGGCAGCGGATCGCGGCCGAGGGACGTGACGACCGGGCCGTACCGGGTCCACCACTGGGTGCGGGTCACCGGCTCGCCGTCGGCGACGGGCACGGTCACGGTCCGCCGCACCATCGGCTCGGACCTGCCGTCCACCAGGTACGCCGTGGGGTCGGCCGGGTCCAGGGCCAGTTGGTGCAGGTTCATGGCCTGGCCGGTGGCGACGGTGTGGCTCCACGCCACGTCGCCCGTGAAACCGACCTGCACCACCGGCGTGCCCAGCAGCGAGGCGCCCTGCACGTTCAGCTCGCCGGGGATCGTCTGCTGCGACTGCCAGAACCGGCGGCCGCCGTGCCACGGGTAGTGCGGGTTGCCGAGCAGCAGGCCCCGGCCGTTGGCGGTGGTGGTCCCGGCGAACGCGACGGCGTTGGACCCCATCGTCGCGTTCCGCTCGTCGAACAGCTCCCGGGCCGCCCCGGCCACCCCGTCCGGGTCGGCTCCCGGGCCGGGCTCCCGGCCGGGGGCGGGCGGTCGTGCCGCCGTGATGCCCTCGACGAGGGCCCCCTCGCCGCCGAGGACCGCGAGCGCGTGCATCCGCCGGGCCACGTCCAGGGTGTCCACCGGACGCACCCACGGCTTCCCGGCGCAGGCGGGGTCGGTCACCTCGTTCTTCTCCAGCCAGGCGTTGTACCCGGCGGCCCAGCCCCTCATCAGCTCCTTCTGCTCCCGGCTCGGCCCGGCGGGCGCCGGGCGGGCCAGCAGCCGCTCCACGGTGCGCGCGTCGCGCACACCGGTGAAGTACAGGTCGCTGGAGAGGTTGGTGCGGGCCGAGGACATCGCCCCGTCCGTCGCGGCGTTCGGCCCGAAGTGCCGCGACCGCTCGCCCCGCACGGTGACGAACCCGTCGGCGAGCACGCACACCTGGTCGGCGGCCTGCGCCCAGCCGGTGCCGAAGCCCAGGCCGGCGTAGTCCTTCGCCAGGATGTGCGGAATGCCGTACTCGGTGTAGCGGACGGTCGCCGACAGCCCGCCCGCCGACGGGTGCCGGTCGCCCGCCGAGGGGGGCGGGGCGGCGGTGGCGGGCAGTGCGGCCGCGGTCGTGGCGAGCACGGCGGCGACGACCGGTAACAGGCGCCTCGGACTGATGCGGAGAGGCAACGTTCCTCCCAACGAGGATGCGTACGGAAACGGACCGGTCCATGTACGCACCCGCCGCGGGGCGCCGTCATCCCTCCCGGGAGGGATCCGTACTCAGCCCCGGGTGCCCCCGTGACCCCGAGTCCCGTCAGGGACTTCCCTGAGGTCGACGATCCGCTTGACCTTCCCCACCGACCGCTCCAGCGTCCCCGGGTCCACCACGTCCACCTCGACCGCCACCCCGATGCCCTCCTTCACGGCCGCCCGGACCTCCCGCGCGGCCCCGGCCCGCCGCTCCGCCGTCGCACCCGGGCGCGCCTCGACCCGCACGGTCAGCGCGTCCAGCCGCCCCCTACGGGTCAGCCGCAGCTGGAAGTGGGGCGCCAGCCCCGGCGTCCGCAGCAGGACCTCCTCGACCTGCGTCGGGAAGAGGTTCACCCCGCGCAGGATCACCATGTCGTCGCTGCGGCCCGTCACCTTCTCCATCCGCCGGAACACCCGCGCGGTGCCCGGCAGCAGCCGCGACAGGTCCCGCGTCCGGTACCGCACCACCGGCATGGCCTCCTTGGTGAGCGAGGTGAACACCAGTTCGCCCCGCTCCCCGTCCGGCAGCACCTCGCCCGTCACCGGGTCGACGACCTCCGGGTAGAAGTGGTCCTCCCAGACGTGCAGCCCGTCCTTGGTCTCCACGCACTCCTGCGCCACGCCCGGCCCGATCACCTCCGACAGGCCGTAGATGTCGACGGCGTCGATCGCGAACCGCTCCTCGATCTCCCGCCGCATCTCCTCCGTCCACGGCTCCGCGCCGAAGATGCCCACCTTCAGCGACGTCGAGCGCGGATCGACACCCTGCCGCTCGAACTCGTCCAGCAGCGTCAGCATGTACGACGGCGTCACCATGATCACCTCCGGCCGGAAGTCCAGGATCAGCCGCACCTGGCGCTCCGTCATCCCCCCGGAGGCCGGCACCACCGTGCAGCCGAGCCGCTCCGCCCCGCCGTGCGCCCCGAGCCCGCCGGTGAACAGCCCGTACCCGTACGCCACGTGCACGACCTGCCCGGGCCGGCCCCCGGCGGCGCGTATGGACCGGGCCACCACGTCCGCCCACACGTCGAGGTCCCCCTCGGTGTAGCCGACCACCGTGGGCCTGCCCGTCGTCCCGCTCGACGCGTGGACGCGCCGCACCCGCGACCGGTCCACCGCGAACATCCCGAAGGGGTACTCGTCCCGCAGGTCCGCCTTGGTGGTGAACGGGAACCGGGCCAGGTCCGCGAGCGACCGGCAGTCCTCCGGCCGCACCCCCGCCGCGTCGAAGGACCGCCGGTAGAAGGGCACGTTGTCGTACGCGTGGCGCAGCGTCGACCGCAGCCGCCCCAACTGGAGCTCCGCCAGCTCCTCCCGGTCCAGCCGCTCCCCGGCGTCCCGCAGGTCCTCCGCCATCACCGTTCTCCGTCCGTCCCGCACCGGCCGTCCGGCCGGTCCGCTCCCGACCAGTTACCCCGCCGGGTCCCCGTCCGGCAAGCCCCCCGGCGGGGCGGCGGTCCCCGGCCGGGCCCCGCGTCCCGCACCGGCCGCGGGACCGCGTGCGGCCCCGCCACCCCCGTCCCGCACCGGCCGTGCGGCACCGCGGACCCCGCCGCGCCCGGCCCGCCGCCGCTCCGGACCGCCGTCCGGCGACCCCGTTCCCGACCGGCGGGGCGCCCCCGCGGGCGGCGTCGCCCGAACCGGTGAACCGCCTGGTGCGGNACGCCTCCNGGCCGATCTCGTGGGCAGCTCGCCCGCCGCGCGCCGCCCCCCGCCCCGTACCATGGGCCCATGTCCTTCCTCCGCCGCCGCAACCCCGCCACACCCGCGGGCCCGGACTTCGACGTCCTGGCCATGGATCCGGGCGACTGGCCCGGAAACCTCGGCGCCGGCCTGCTGCCCGCCCCCGACGGCACGTGTCAGGGCGTCTTCCTCCGCTACGACCTCTTCGGCGGCCGCGGACCCGCGATGATCATCGGCAACCTGCCGGAGGGCTCCCCGGCCCGCGACCTGGAGGAGGGCCAGATCCCCTTCGAGGTCGCCCAACTCCTCGCGGCACTGGAGATGGACGAGCACGTCGAGGTCGTCGAGACCGAGGACGTCCCGGTCATGCAGGGCGACAACCTCCTCGTCGTGCGCCGCCTGAAGCTCAGCGAGAGCCGGATCTCCTGCGTGCAGTTCGACCGCAGCGACAACGTCCTGGTGACCATCGCCAGCTGGGACCGGCCCATCACCGACGACCTGTACGCCCTGCTCAAGCCGCTTCCCGCGGAACTCTTCCAGCAGGGCTGACCCCCGAGGACCGCCATGGCACCCACGGACGAGGCGAACCCGGGCGCGACGGCCCGCGTCGACAGCTGGATCTGGGCCGTACGCCTCACCAAGACCCGCTCCCAGGCCGCCACCGCCTGCCGCGCCGGGCACGTCCGCGTCAACGGCGACCGCGCCAAACCGGCCCAGTCCGTCCGGCCCGGTGACGAGGTGCGCGTCTTCCACGCCGGCCGCGAGCGCGTCGTCGAGGTGCGCAAGGTCCTCACCAAGCGCGTCGGAGCCCCCGTCGCGGCCGAGGCGTACACCGACAGGACCCCGCCCCCGCCGCCCCGCGAGCACGTCGCCCTCGCCGGTGTCCGCGACCGGGGCGCGGGCCGCCCCACCAAGCGCGAACGCCGCGAACTGGACCAGCTCCGCGGCGACCGCCGCCGGTAGGCGCCCACCGGGCCGCGGAGCNGGTCGGCGCCCGNGCGGCGGCCCCTCCGTACGGGCGCCGGGGGCCGGACGCGCCGCCGATCGNCCCCGTGCGCCGGGGCCGGGCGCCGGACGCTCGGTCCCGGCGTGCACAGCCCCCGGCGTACGGCCTCCGCCCGGACGCCATCCGCCCGGGCGGTCCCTCGGGGCGCGCGGTCAGCGCGCGCCGACCGCCGCGCGCACGGCCCGCCGGGCCAGCGCGCAGTCCTCGTGCAGCCGCCTCAGCAGCAGCCGCTGCTCCTCTCCGGGCGAGACCGCGCCGGGCTGCAGGGGGACCGAGCCCGCGGGCGGTGCTTCTCGTATCGTGCGCTGCACCGCCGTCTCGTACGTCCGGATCTCGCGCGTCAGGACGAGCATCAGGTTCACCAGGAACCCGTCGCGCGCCACGGGGCCGCCGGCCTGCGCGTGCCGGCTGATCCGCCGCCGCGCGACGGGCGCGTCGCCCAGCACGGTCCACAGCGTCGCCAGGTCGTAACCGGGCAGGTACCAGCCGGCGTGCTCCCAGTCGACCAGCACCGGACCGGTCGGTGACAGCAGCATGTTCGACAGCAGCGCGTCACCGTGGCAGAACTGGCCCACGCCCTGCCGGCCGCCGGCGTGGGTCAGGCCGCGCAGCAGCTTCCGCAGGTCGTCCCGGTCGCGGTCGGTGAACAGGCCCAGCTCGTGGTGCCGCGCGATCCGCGAGGCGTAGTCCAGCGGCGCGTCGAACGTCCCGGCCGGCGGGCACCACTGGTTGAGCCGTGCCACCGCCTCCAGGACGGCCCGGACGTCCGCGCGCGGCGGCGCCTCCGCCACGTGGCGGCTCAGCGCGGCGGGCCGGCCCGGCATCCGCTCGACGACCAGCGCGCCGCTGTCCGGGTCCGCCGCGATCAGACGCGGCACCCGCACCGGAGGACGGTGCCGGACGAACGCGCGGTAGGCGGCGATCTCGTGCCGGAACCGCTCGACCCACACGGGGGAGTGGTCCAGTAAGCACTTCGCGACGGCGGTGGCCCGCCCCGTGGTGCCGAGGAGCAGGACCGAGCGCCCGCTGCGCCGCATCACCTGCACGGGGTTGAACTCCGGGCAGATGCGGTGCACCGACGCGATCACCTTCCGCAGCCGGGCGCCCTGCGGCCCCGACAGGTCGATCCTCCCGCTGAGCGGACCGGTCGCCGCTCCCGCCCAGCGCCTGTTCCGGTCGGCCCGGGCCCGGCCCGGGTACGGGCCGCCGCCGGCCGGTACGGTGCCGGGCCGGGGAGGGGCGGACACGGAGGACGATGCTGTGTACATGGGCGGGGCGGATCCCTTCGTGTGCCGACGGCTGCGAACGCTGCCCCGTCCCGGCTCGGGCCCGGCACCCTGGGGAGTGGGGTCGTCGCCGGGACGGGGTGGCGCGTTCCTACCCGACACCCCGCCACGGGTGGCTGACCATCTTGCGAACCCTGGCGAACCCTGGCGAATAACCGATGACCCCCTGGCCGGGGGTTACTGTCAACTCAGCCGAGAACCTGGGGGCTTGACGTGGCAGGACAACCCAACACCCGCCTCTCCGACCTGTTCGGCCTCGCCGGCTGGTCGAAGGGCGAACTCGCGCGGCTGGTCAACCGGCAGGCGGCGGCCATGGGCCACTCCCAGCTGGCGACGGACACCTCGCGGGTGCGGCGTTGGATCGACATGGGGGAGACCCCGCGCGATCCCGTGCCGCAGGTGCTGGCGACCCTGTTCACCGAGCGACTCGGCCGTGTCGTGACCATCGAGGACCTCGGGTTCGTACGACGCGGGCGCGCCGGGAGGCGGCGGGACGTCAGCCGCACCGACACCCCCGACTGGCTGCCGTGGGCACCCGGACGCACGGCTGCGGTCCTCACCGAATTCACGGGAGTGGACCTCATGCTCAACCGACGCGGCCTGATGGGCGCGGGTGCCGCGCTCACCGCGGGCTCCGCCATCACCAGCGCCATGCACGACTGGTTCCGCGCCGACACCGGTGGACCCGGTACCCAGGGCCCCGCCGGCGCCCGCCACGCGGTTCCCGCGGGACTGGACCGCTACGAGGCCGCCCCCATCGGGTTGCAGGAGGTCGAGGAACTGGAGGCCTCCGTCGAGGTGTTCCGCGCCTGGGACGCGGCCAAGGGCGGCGGCCTCCAGCGCAAGGCCGTGGTCGGCCAGCTCAACGAGGTGGGCGGGATGCTCGCCTACCACCACCCCGAGACCGTCCGGCGGCGCCTGTGGGGCGTCGCGGCCGACCTCGCGGTCCTCGCCGGCTGGATGTCCCACGACGTGGGCCTGGAGCCCACGGCGCAGCGGTACTTCGTCATCGCCGCGCACGCGGCCCGCGAGGGCGGCGACCTGCCCCGCGCCGGTGAGGCCCTGTCCCGCTGCGCGCGCCAGATGGTCCACCTCGGGCGGCCCGGCGAGGCGCTGGACCTGCTCCGGCTCGCCAGGAGCGGCTCCGGTGACGAGACGCTGCCGCGCACCCGGGCGATGCTCCACACGATCGAGGCGTGGGCGCAGGCGTCCATGGGCCGGGGGCAGGCGATGCGGCGGGTCCTGGGCGAGGCGGAGGAGCTGTTCGTCTCCGACAAGGGGGACGGCCCGCTGCCGGTGTGGATGCGGACCTTCAAGTCCGAGGACCTGTACGGCATGCAGGCCCTCGCCTACCGGACGCTCGCCGAGCACGAGCCGTCCGCCGCCAGGCAGGCGCAGCACTTCGCGCAGAAGGCCCTGGAGCTGAGGGTCGACGGGCGCGAGCGCTCCAGGATCTTCGACCACCTGTCCATGGCCTCGGCCTGCTTCATCGCCGACGACCCGGAGCAGGGGGACCGGTACGCCCGGCTCGCGCTGGCCGCGATGGGCGGCAACTCCTCCCGGCGCACCTGGGACCGGCTGCGGGACACCTACCGGCTCACCGACCGGTACGCCGGCCACCCCGGGATCAGGGAGCTGCGGGAACGGATCGAGCGGGCGCTGCCGCGGAACCAGGCGGGCAAGCCGGGCGTCGCGGGGGCCTGACCGGGCCCCGCCCCGTACGCCGCCGCCCCGGTACGCCGTCCGCCCCGGTACACCGTCCGTCGCGGGCGCGCGCCGGAGTGGGCGGACCCCCTACGGCGGGCCGCCCACTCCGGCCGCCACGACGCAGGGGCCGTCGGCGCGCCCCGTGCCGCCGAGTGCCTCGACCGCCCGTCGCACGCAGTCCCGCGCGTTGCGCGCGCGGGCGAACTCCGCCGCGAGTGCGAGCAGCCGCCCGGTGCCCGGCGCGCCCGTGTCCGGCCCGGGTCCGCCCCCGGCCGGTCCGCCCGTGCGGAGCAGCAGCAGGTCGCCGGGGCGCAGCCGGACCTCGGCCTGCTCGTAGGGGCCGTCCGACGCGGCCGTGCCCAGCGGGGCGCCCTCCGGCCGGTCGAGGGCCCGCCCCGTCCCGTCGCGGAACAGCAGCGGGGCGGGGCCTCCCGCCCGTGCCCAGCGCAGCGTCCGCGTCGCCGGGTCGTAGCGGCAGCACAGGACGCTGCCGAGGACGGGCGGCGCGGCGGTCCGCGCCAGCCGGTCGAGGTGCCCCAGCGACGCACCCGGCAGGATGCCGGCCACGGCGAGGCCCCGCAGCGTGCCGAGCAGCATCGCCGCCGAGGCGGCGGGCGCGCCGCGGTCCATGAGGCCGCCGGTGGTGAGCAGCGTGTTCCCGTCGGGCAGCTCCAGCACGTCGTACCAGTCGCCGCCGGACCGGCCGCCGCCCCGGCAGTGGTGCGCGGCGACGTCCAGCACGGCGGCCCCGTACCCGTCCCCGGCGGGCCGCGGCGCCTCCCGGGGGCCGTACGCGGCACGCCCTCCTCGGCGCGGCCCGCCGACGTCCCGGAACACCGCCCACATGGACGCCGTGCGGCCCTCGCGGTCGAGGACCGGTCCGCCCGTCACGCGCACGGTGCGCATCCGGCCGTCGGGCCGTACGATCCGGAGCTCCCCGTCGATCGGCCTGCCGTCGACCAGGCAGCCCGTCAGCAACCGGGTGAGCTGCGCCCGGTCCTCCGCGAACACCAGGGACGGCAGCTCGTCCAGGGACATCGGCCCGGCACCGGGGGAGCGGCCGACGATCCGGTACAGCTCCCCGGACCAGCTGGCCTCGTCGGTCAGCAGGTTCCACTCGGCGCTGCCGACGCGGGCGGGCGGGGAGCCGGCGGCCTCCTCGCCACGCGGGCGGCCGTCCCTCCCCGCCGCCCCGGAACCCCGCCGGGCGGACCGCTCCGGGGCGCCCCGAAGCGGCTGCCCCGGATGCGTCGTGCCCGGATCGTCGAACCGGCGCGCGGCCGGGTCGTACGGGGAGCGACGGCGGCGGGTCCGCGGGTCGGTCGGGCCGGTCCCGGCGTCCCGGCGCGCGGCGCCCTCCTCCCCGCGCGGCCCGCGGGTCTGCGGGACGAGGGCGTCCGCCCGGCCGCGCGCCGGCGGCTGGTGGGGACGGTCCGCGAACAGGGGGGACGGCATGGAGTACTCCGATACAGACGCGCGGCCACGGCGTGGGGGCAAGGACCACCCAAGGTGGGGGCAAGGACCACCCAAGACTGTGGCACAGGCACACAGGGGCCGTGAGCCGTTTGGCGACAAGCGGACCGGTCGTGACTCCGGCATGTGCCGACGGCTGGGAGGGTTTCGGTCAGAGTGGCCGGAAGGCCGGAGGGAAGGGGCGGGAACGCCCGCCCGGCGGTCCCGGCCCTCCGGTCGCCGGCGGTTCGCCCCGCACGCCGCGGCGCCGGGGCGAACCGGTGCGGACCGGACGCCCGGCGCGCTCCGGGAACGCACCCGCGTACCGCCCGGGAGGCCGCGGGGCACCCCCGTGGGGCTGCCGGAGGACGCGGGTACGGCCCCCCGCCGCCCCCGCGGAGCGACCCGGCCGCACCGGCCCGGCCCTCCCACGGCGCGGGCACCGCCGGGCCCGCGCCGGACACGGTCCCGGCGGCGGGCCCGGTCTCAGTCGGGCGGCTCCACGGTGCCCGCCTCCGCGCTCACGTCCGTCGGCCCGGGGACGGCGCGCGTGCGTTCGGCGGCCTCCGGGTCGGCGCGGGTGAGCTCGGCGGCCTCCGGGTCGGCGCGGGTGAGCTCGGCGGTCCCCGCGTCCGTCAGGGTGAACAGTGCGCCGTCCGGGTCGCGCAGCGTCGCCTGCACCCCCGGCTCGTGGGAGACCACCGTCCCGCCGTGCCGCTGCGCCGCCGCCACCCGTGCCTCGATGTCCGGCACCGGGAAGTGCACCTGCCAGCGCGGCCGGATCGCCGGGTCCGGAGCGGCCTCCAGGGCGCCCGACGACAGCCGCGCCACCGCCCGCCCGGCGCTGCGCAGCACCACCTCGTCGCCCTCGTACTCCACGTCGCAGTGGCCCGGCCGCCCGCACGCCCAGTCCAGGACCTCCCCGTAGAAGATCGCCGCCTCGAACGCGTCCCGCGTGTGCAGCCGCACCCACGCCGGGGCCGTCGACCGCCACTGCCCCCACCCGGTGGGCAGCTCGCCCTCCCAGATGCCGAACACCGCTCCGTCCCGGTCCGCCGCCAGCGCCCCCCGCCCCAGGGCGAACGCGACCGGCCCGACCGCCACCGTGCCGCTGCGCTCGCGGATGCGCCCCGCCGTCACGTCGGCGTTCCGCACGGCGAAGTACGGCGTCCAGGCCACCGCCACGTGGAACTCCGAGGCCAGCGCGCCCATCCCGGCGATCACCCGGCCGCCGGACAGCGCGACGCTGAAGCCCTTCCCGAGCCGCGCGGGCCGGAACCTCCAGCCCATGACGGCCCCGTAGAAGTCGTGTGCGGCCTCCAGGTCGCGGGTCATCAGGCTGACCCAGCACAGCGCCCCGTAGACCGTGCCCTCCGATGTCGCCGTCGCCGAATCCGCGGCCGTCGATTCTCTGGTCATGTGCCAACCATCCCGGTGTCGCCTCGCACGTCGTCCGACCGCTGTCCATCCTGTCACTGTTTGCCCTCTGTGCGCTCCTCCCGCACCTCCACCGCGGCACGCGGTGCCGCACGGCGCGCCGCGGCCGCGGTGGGACGGCCGCGGGGGAGGAGCCCTCTACGGTGTCGACCAGCGCTTCCCGAAAGGCAGGGGTGAGCATGGCCGTCGAGGTGCCCCGCGCCACCGATCCGGGCGGCGGGGAGGCCCGCCGCGGCGGCCCGGGCGGTCCGCGCCGCGCCCGGGCCGCNNGCCGCGGGCGCCGCGGCCCTCGCGGCCCTGCCGCTCGCCCTGCTGGCGGCGGCGTCCGCACTGGGCCGGCACGTCCGCCCCTCGGCAGACGAGTGGTGCTTCCTGCCGCTGGTCCGCGACCGCGGCGTCACCGGGATCGTCGAGCAGTTCTACGCGGTCGACAACGGCCGTCTCGCCAACGGCCTCCTCGTCGGCCTGTACGCGAGGTTCCCGGTCGCCGGGCACCAGTGGTACCCCGCCGTCAGCGCGGCGGTCGTGCTCGGCCTGCTGTGGGCCCTCACCGCCCTGCTGCTGCGCCGCGCCGGCCTGTGCGCGCCGCGCGGCACCGCGCTCCTGGCCGCCGCCATGGCGAGCGCCGTGTTCCTGCTGGCCACCCCGAACACGTACAAGACCTTCTACTGGCCCGCCGCCTCGGTCTCCCACACCCTCGCCCCGGTCCTGGCCGCCGGCGCCGCCCTGCCGCTGCTCGCGGCCCGCGGCCGGCGCGGCCGGGCCGGCGCCCTCGCCACCGCCCTCCTGGCCGGGGTGTTCACCGGCACCCTCTCCGAGGAGGCGTCGGTCGTCGCCCTGGTCGTGCTCGGCGCCGTCGCCGTCCTGGCGCCGCAGGTCCTCGCCGAGCGGGTCCGCCGCACCGTCCGCGTCTGGGCGCTCACCGGCACGGCGGGCGTCGCCGCCGGCACGCTCCTGCTGGTCACGTCCCCCGGCGCGCGCCACCGCCGCGACCGCTACGACGCCGGAACCGCCTCCATGCTCGCCCCGGACTCCCTCCTCACCTCCCTGAAGCTGTTCGCCCGCGTCCTGGAGACGGTCCTCACGACCTGGCAGTACGCGGGGGCCGTCGCCGCGGGCGTCCTGCTGGGCCTCCTGGCCCGCCGCCGCCCGGACGCCGGGCCCGCCGTCCTGCTGCCGTGCCGCCCGCTGCGGCTGCTGTCCCTCGGCGCGGGGACCGTCCTCGCCTGCGGCTACCTGTGCACCGTCATCACCTATCCGGTGTTCGGCACCCGGGTCCTGACCACGGAGCGGACCTGGAACGACTACCTGCTGCCGTACGTGCTGCTGCTCGTCGCCGCGGGCGCCCTCCTCGGCAGGGCCCTGCGCCGCGCCGGGCGGCCCGTCGCCCTCCGGTACGCCGCCGCGGCCGTCTCCGCCGCCGTGTGCGCCGCGGCCGTCGCGGGCCTGGCCGTCCCGCTGCACCGGCTCGGCGGCGACATGCGGGACCGGGCCGAACGCTGGGACCGCCAGGACCGGTTCCTGCGCGAGCGGGCCGCGAGCGGCGCCAGGACCGCCCCGTACACGCCGAACACCGTCGCCCGGATGCTGGAGCCGTTCGGCGCGGGGGGCGCACGCCCGTGGCCGGCGCGCTGCGTCGCCGACTACTACCGCCTGGACCGCGTCACCGACGGCCGGCGCGCCCCGTAGGCCCGCGCCCCGGTCAGGGCCGGCCCGCCCGGGCCGGGGCGGGACCCGCCGCGGGATTCCCCGGCACGTCCCGCTCGGTCTCCCGCACCACGTAGTGGGGGCGCCGCTTCGCCTCGTGGTAGATCCGCCCGACGTACTCGCCGATCACCCCGAGCGTCGCCAGCTGCACCCCGCCCAGCCCGACCACCGCCGTGATCAGCGTCGCGTACCCGGGGGTGTCCACGCCGTCCAGCAGCGCGTTCCCCACGATCCACAGGGCGTAGGCGAACGCCGAGAGGAACAGCCACAGACCGGTGTGCACGGCCAGCCGCAGCGGGCGGCTGTTGAAGGACAGCAGCCCGTCGATGCCGTAGTTCAGCAGCCGCCTGCCGCCCCACTTGGACCTGCCGGCGGCCCGCCGCGCGTCCTCGTAGCGGAAGTCGACCGTGTCGAAGCCGATCCACGAGAACAGGCCCTTGGAGAACCGGTTGCTCTCCGGCAGCGACAGGACCGCCGCCACGGCGCGCCGCGACAGCAGCCGGAAGTCGCCGGCCCCGTCGACGACCTCCACCTCCATGAACCGCCGCACCAGCCGGTAGTAGGCGCGGCCGAGCGCCCTGCGGACCGGGCCCTCACCGGACCGGTCCCGGCGCGCCACCACCTGGTCGTAGCCGTGCCGGCGCAGCTCCAGCATCCGCGGCAGCAGTTCCGGCGGGTGCTGGAGGTCGGCGTCCATCAGCACCACCGCGGCGCCCCGGGACATCCGCATCCCGGCGAGCATCGCCGACTCCTTGCCGAAGTTCCGGCTGAACGACGTGTACCGCACCCGCGCATCGGCCCGGGCCAGCTCCCGCAGCCGCTCCACCGTCCCGTCGCGGCTGCCGTCGTCCACGTAGCAGATCTCGAAGACGGTCCCCGTGGGCTCCAGCGCGGCCACCACCGCCGCGTGGAACGCGCCGATCACCTCGCTCTCGTCGAGACAGGGAACGACGACCGACACGTCCACCATCGCTGACCCACTCCCTGCACGCCGGTGCGGGGCGCCCCGCCCGNCGCCCGCCGCACGCGGAGGACGCCGGGCGGGCCGCCGGGGCCGTCTCCGCCCCGCCTCCAGCGCCGCACGGTCCCGGTCCGCCCGCCACCCGGGGGAGCCCGTACGGGTGGACCGGCGGCCCGGCGCACGTACGAACGGCCCCGGCCCCCCTGTCGGGGGCCGGGGCCGGGAGTCGGCGCCCGCGGTGTCCGCACGGGGGCGGCGGGCGGGATCCCGCCCGCCGGCCGACCGCGCGGCCCTCCTCACCGCGGCGCCCGCAGAGGGGCTCGCTCCCGGGGAACCGGGAGCGGCCCGTGCTGGTTGGTCGGGAACCCGGTACCGGGTCTCCCCATGTACAGCCGGAGACCGGGTTCCCCGTCAGGTGCGGGACGGTGCGTCCCGCGGTCCGTCCGCCCCTACGGGAGGGTCGTGAACGGCGCCAGGAACGCCCGGGCACCGGGCGCGTCCAGACGGTAGGCGACGTTGGTCGCGTAGCACGGGCCGTCGCCGGTGATGGTCGTCGCCACCAGCGTCCGCTTCCCGTCGAGCCGGGCGAAGTTCGGGCCGCCGGAGTCGCCGTAGCAGGCCCCGCCGTTGCCCTGCGGGGCGGTCATCCCGAGCCGCACCCACGAGGGGTTGAGCGCGTTGAACGACACGGGAGCCTTCATCCGCACGCCGCCGCCCGGGTGGGTGTGGCCGCCCGGGCCGCGCTGCGACTCCTGGGTGCCGTACCCGGCGACGGTGAACGACAGGTCCTCCAGGCCGCGCGGGCCCAGCGCGCCGAGCGCGCCCTCCCGGGGCAGCGCCGCCGGGGTGAACGACCAGCGGGCGGCGACCTGCGCGGCGGGCAGCTGGACCACCGCGATGTCGTACGTGTCGGAGGCGGAACCGGGGTAGCCCGGGTGGTTGTGCACGGTGCCCTCGACGGCGACGTCGCGGGCGACGGCCGCCGGGTCGCCGGGGTGCCGCTCGGCCGCCTCGTCGAGGGCGCCCTGCACGTCCTGGTCGAGGGAGACGAAGAACCGCGCGTTCTCCGGCCAGTCGGTGGTGCAGTGCGCGGCGGTGAGGAACGTGTCGGCGTCGATCATGGTGCCGGAGCACACCCAGTCGACCCGGTCGGGCGTCGCGGGGTCGCCGTCGGCGTCCCAGGTGGCGACCAGCGCGCCGACCTCGGTGCGCTCGGGCGCCGGGGTCGCGTTGTACGAGTTGATCGCGGAGGACGGCACGGCCGCGCCGACGACGACGGCGCAGGCGATCGCCAGGGCGGCGCTCACACGGGCGGGGATGACGGTCAAGAGAAACCCTTCCGGACGGCGAATGAACAGGTGCTTCTCCTGCGGGGTGACCGAAAGTGAAACGCGTGGCGCCGGTTCCGGGAAAGAGGGAAACCCCTGGCCCACCCCTACACCCCCTCGCCGCCCCGGCCGGGTCCCCCGGGAGGCGGGCCGGACCGGGGCGGAACCGCGGCCGGGACCCGGCCGGGCCGCGGCTCCCCTCCGGCAAAGCGCCCTAACCGTCGAGGCCGCCGACCGGGCCGGGGAGACCGGGCGCGCCGCCCAGCGGCTGCTCCGTCCAGACCGTCTTGCCGTCCCGGGTGTACCGGGCGCCCCAGCGCTCCGACAGCTGCGCGACCAGGAACAGGCCCCGGCCGCCCTCGTCGGTGCTGCGGGCCCGCCGCAGGTGCGGGGCCGTCGTACTGCCGTCGGACACCTCGCAGATCAGCGAGGAGTTCCGGATCAGGCGCAGCTGCACCGGCCCGGACGCGTACCGGTAGGCGTTGGTGACGAGTTCGCTGACGATCAGCTCCGTCGTCAGCACCAGGTCGTCCAGGCCCCACTCCGCCAGTTGCGCCGACGTCAGCCGCCGGGCCCGCTGCGCCGCGGTCGGCTCGGCCCGCAGCGTCCACGTCGCCACCCTGTCGCCGGCGAGGACCCGCGTCCGGGCCAGGAGCACGGCGACGTCGTCGGTGGGGTGCTCGGGCATCACCGTCCGCGTCACCTCCGCGCACAGCGCGTCCAGATCGCCCCCCGGCCTGCTCAGCACCCCGTACAGCAGCTCCAGCCCCTCCTCGACGTCGTGCCGGCCGGACTCGACGAGCCCGTCCGTGTAGAGGGCGAGCAGGCTGCCCTCCGGCAGTTCGAACTCGGCGCTCTCGAACGGCAGGCCCCCCAGTCCCAGCGGCGGGCCGGCGGGCATCTCGGCGAGGGCGGCCCGCCCGTCCGGCGTGACCACCACCGGCGGCGGGTGCCCGGCCCGCGCCAGCGAGCAGTGCCGCGAGACCGGGTCGTACACCGCGTACAGGCAGCTCGCGCCCACGATCTGCTCCCCGGCCACCGGGCCCGCCCCCTCCTGCTCCCCGGCGATCCGCCCGACCAGGTCGTCCAGCTGCGACAGCACCTCGTCCGGCTCCAGGTCGAGGCCGGCCAGCGTGTGCACGGCCGTGCGCAGCCGCCCCATCGTCGCCGCCGCCGGGACGCCGTGCCCGACCACGTCGCCCACCACCAGGGCGACGCGCGAACCGGACAGCGGGATCACGTCGAACCAGTCCCCGCCGACCTCCGTGACGCCGCCCGCCGGCAGGTACCGGTGGGCGACCTCCACCGCCGGGTGCTCCGGCACGGCCGTGGGCAGCAGGCTCCGCTGCAGCGACAGCGCGGCCGTCCGCTGCTGGGTGTAGCGGCGGGCGTTGTCGATGGAGACGGCGGCCCGCGCGGCGAACTCCCCGGCCAGCGTCAGGTCGTCCTCCTCGAACGGGTCCGGCCGGTACGCCCGCCACATGCTCACCACCCCCAGCACCGCCCCGCGCGCGGTCAGCGGCACCGTCAGCGCCGAGTGCGCGTCCGCCTCCGCCCCGGCGCCGCCCNNNCCCCGCCACCGTGCCCGTCTCCAGCACGGGCAGCCGCTGCCGCAGGCACCGCTCCTGCACCGGGTCCGGGGCGAACACCACCTCGCCGTCGGGGCGCCGCGCGGCCGGCGGCGGCCGTTCCGAGACGCAGCTCAGCGCCGCCCGGTGCAGGCGCGCCGAACCGGCGGGCCCGGGCTCCCCGCCCTGGACGACCGGCTCCAGCAGGTCCACGGCCACGCAGTCCGCGAGACCGGGCACCGCCACCCGCGCCAGCTCCTGGGCCGTACGCACGACGTCGAGGGTCGTGCCGATCCGCCCGCTGGCGTCGTTCAGCAGGGCGAGCCGCCGCCGGGCCCGCTCCCGCTCGGTCACGTCCTCCACGAACTGGGTGACGCCCAGCACCTCCCCGGCCGGGTCCTGCATCCGGAAGGCGGACACGGCCACGAACCGCTCCCGCCCCGGCGGGTCCGTCAGCAGCCGGCACGGCTGCTCGATGAAGATCAGGGGGCGGCCGGTCTCCAGGACCGACCGCAGTCCGCGCTCCGCGATCCGCGCGTCCGGCGCCACCAGGAAGTCACCCGTCCGGGTTCCCCGCAGCGCGTCGGCGGACATGCCCGCGAACATGGCGATGGCCCGGTTGACCCGCAGGACCTCCAGGTCCGGCCCGTACACGCTGACGCCGATGGGACAGCGGCGGAAGATCCCGTCCAGCAGCGACCGGTCGATCTCCCACTGGATCACCTCGTCCGCCGGCGCGCCGATGAGGAACCACTCCCGGTGGCCCCCGGCCCGCAGGACGAGCCGCGTGCGGAACCCCATCCGCAGCGACCGCCCGTCCTTCCCGCGCACCGGCAGCACCCCGAACCAGCCGCCCGCCGCGACGCACGTCGTGACCACCTCCTTGGCGGCGGCCCGGTCCTCCGGGGCGATCAGCACGCTCAGCGCGTGGCTGCCGAGGACCTCCTCGGGCCGGTAGCCGAGCAGGTCCTCGGCGATCCTGCTCCAGCCGACGACCGTGCCCTGCTCGTCGAGGACGGCCGTCGCCGCCCGGTGGAGGGAGAAGGGGTCCTCCGGGCTCTCCGTGAACGTTCGCAGCGGCGTGTCCATCGCCATCACCCTCGTACGGGAGGACGGCCCCGGCAAACGCTGCCGGGGCCCGGGGGTCGCGGGCCCGGGAGCGGACCGGCCCGTCGCACCGGCCCGCTCCCGGTCTTCAGTCCCGGCCCGGGGCGAGGACGACGAAGTCCGCGCCGGCCGGGTCGACGCAGACCGCCAGGCGCCCGATGCCCTCGGCGTCCTCGGGGCCCGTCATGACGGTGCCGCCGCCCGACACGGCCCGGGCGACGGTGGCGTCGCAGTCGGCCGAACCGAACACCGGGTGCCAGTACGGGCTGCCGTCCGTCAGCCCCAGTTGCGAGGGGGAGAGCTGCATCATGCCGCCGTGCATCCGCTCGTCCGGCAGCCCGGCCGGGGTGATCAGCGTGTACGTGCCGCCCCCCGGGAGGTCCATGTCCTGCGCCCGCCAGCCGAACAGCTCCCCGTAGAACTTCCCGGCGGCGGACACGTCGGTCGTGTACAGCTCGACCCACGACAGCGCGCCCGGGCCGTCCGCCGCCTCGACGCCCTTGGTGGAGCCCGGCTCCCACACCGCGAACCGGCCGCCCTGCGGGTCGGTGCACTGCGCCATCCGGCCCTCGCCGCCGACGTCCGTCGGGGGGACCCGTACCGTGCCGCCCGACCGGAGCACGGCCCGGGCGGAGGCGTCGGCGTCCTGCGTGTGGAAGTAGATCGTCCACGCCGGGCGGGCGCCCTCCTCGACGAGCGGACCGAGCCCGGCGACCGCCCTGCCGTCCAGCAGGAAGACGCCGTAGCCGCCCGCCTCCGGGCCCATGGGCCGGTACTCCCAGCCGAAGACGGACCGGTAGAACCCGGCGGCCGCCTCGACGTCGGGCGCGCCCAGGTCCAGCCAGCACGGGGAGCCGGGGACGAAGTCGGTGGTGATCACGGGGGGTCCTTCCGTCGCGGGGGCGTGCCCGGGCGGTCCGCGGGACCCGGGCGGGATCCTCACGGCTCAGGGTGGCACTCCCGCCCGGCGGTCGCGCGCCCGTGGCGGGCGAACCGGTGACGCCCGGCCCCGGAAGGAGCAGAGGCGGCGGCACGGCCGGGCGGGGGAGGGGGCCTCNCGGGGCGGTCCGGGGGCGGTGCGATCGTCCCGTCGGGGCGTGTCGCGGGGAGGGCCGGCGGGTACCCGGCCCTCCCACCGCGCCGACCTGGGAGGCAGCATGAACGACGAGACGTCACACGACCGGGCCCGCGAGCGGAGCCGCGAGGCGCCCGGCGCCGGCTCGGGCGCCGAGGACACGGCGCACCGCCGCGACGTGCCCGGTACGGCGAGCGCCGCCGAGGGGTACCGGCCCGGCGAGGGCACGGCCGGCGGCGAACCGCTCGCCGGGGTGGAGAAGGACCCCTCCGAGGGCTCCGACGGCCCGGACGGTTCCGAGGGCCCTGACGGCTCCGACGGCGCGGATGTCGGCGCCGCCGACCGCCCCGGCGGCGACGGCCGGTCCTGAGGCGTTCCCCGCAGGCCGGGGAACGGGCCCCGCGCGAGCGCCCCACACGTGCGCCGGCCCCGTCACCGCGGACGCGGCGACGGGGCCGGCGCGGGCCCGGCGGAACTCACTCCGCGAGGACCCGGAACGTCTCCAGCGACCCGTCGGCCGCGTCGGGCACCAGCATCCCCGCGGCGACCCCGCTGCGCAGGTAGTCGACCACCTCCGCCGTGATGACCTCACCGGGCGCGACGACCGGGACGCCCGGCGGGTAGGGGCTGATCGTCTCCGCGGCGACCCGGCCCGCGGCCTTCTCCGCCGGCACGTGCTCCGCCTCGCCGAAGAACGCCGTGCGGGGCAGCACCGCCTGCTCCAGCTCCAGCACGCCCGGCTCGGGCAGCAGCACCGGCCGCGGCCGCTCGATGGAGTCCGCGCCCTCGACCAGCGCGCGCAGGGCGTCGCACAGCACGTTCTCGGTCCGGTCGTCGTCGGCGTGGGTGAGGATCGCGCTGATCCGGCACGAGTCGGCCGCGCCGATGTCGACGTGGCGCTCCGCCCGCAGCCACTCGGCGGCCTGCATCCCGCTGACGCCCAGCTCCCGCACGTCGACGGTGATCTTCAGCGGGTCGATCTCCGCCGCCAGGCCCTCCCGGACGACGGCGTCGTCCATGAGGCGCAGCCCCGGCATGCCCGCGACGGCCTCCCGCACGCGCCCCGCCCGGCGCAGCGCGCCCTCCAGCAGGTCGTGGCCCTGCTCGACCATCTGGCGGCGCCACCCGTCGAGCGTCGCGAACACCAGCGACGACGAGCTGGTCGTGGCCAGCAGGTCCTCCCGCTGGCGGAGCACCTCGGGCGACACCCGGTCGCCCTGGAGGTGGAAGACGGAGCTCTGCTCGACCGCCCCGCCCATCTTGTGCACGCTGGTCACGACCAGGTCGGCCCCGGCGTCCATGCCCCAGGCCGGCAGCGCCGGATGGAACGGCAGGTGGGCGCCCCACGCCTCGTCGACGATCAGCGGGACGTCGTGCGCGTGGCACGCCTCGGCGGCGCCGCGGACGTCCGCGCAGGACCCCCAGTCGGTGGGGGTGATCAGCAGCATCCCCTTGGCGTCCGGGTGGGCCCGCAGGGAGCGGCGCACGTCGTCCGGCTCCGGGGGGTGCGCCAGGTGCCGCTCCGCGTCCCACTTCGGGTGGACCCACACCGGCTCCACCCCGTTGACGATCACCGCCGCGATCACCGACTTGTGGGCGTTGCGGGACAGCAGCAGCTTCTCACCGGGCCCGGCCACCGCGAGCATCGCGGTCCTCACCGACAGGGAGCTGCCGCAGGTGGAGAAGAAGGCGTGCTCCGCTCCCACCGCGTCCGCCATCAGCTCCTGGGCCCGGGCGAGCACCCCTCGCGACTCGCGGCGGTCGTCCAGTCCGTTCAGCGACAGCACGTCGGCCCGGAACAGCCCCTCCCCGAGGACCTCCAGCACCCTCGGGTCGACTCCGAGCCCCTGCTTGTGCCCCGGCGGCCCGTACACCGCGTCGCCGCGCCGCCTGAACTCCTCCAGGGCTTCGAGGACCGGGACCCGAGAGTGATCCATGACTCGTCTCCTTCACGCGGTACGGCGCCGGGGGAGGCCCCCGGCGCCGGTCGGCCGCCGTCCGCCGCACGCCCTCACAGCAGCGGGCCGAGCGGCCCCAGGTCGATGTTCAGGTCCTCCGGTTCCAGCCCGAACCGGTTCCGCAGGACCTCCATGCGGTCCTCCAGCAGCATCAGCGTCATGCCGATGCGCTCCTCCTGGTCCTCCGTCAGGCCGCCCTCCTCCACCCGGCGCAGCGCCTGGCGCTCCATCAGCTCCCGCAGCAGCTCGATCACCGTGAGGACCAGGCGGGCGAGGTCCCGCTCCACGGAGTCCGGGTCGAGCTCCACCCGGCGGCGCGGGTGCGTCCCGCTCACGCCGGCCGCTCCCACGGCGCCGGCATCCCGTCGCCGACCGAGCTGATCAGCGCCTTCAGGTCGACCCGCACGAGGTCCACGTCGGCGATGCTGAGCGTCAGGTCGCCGGTGAGGACGACCCCGCCGGCGAGCAGCCGGTCCAGCAGGTCGACCAGGGCGACCCTGCGGTGCTCCACGCTCACGCCGCTTCCTCCTCCTCCGCGATCCCGGCGAACGAGTACGGCGCCCACGGCCCGGTCAGCTCGACCCGCACGCCCTCCTCCCCGGTCGCCCGGTCCACGAGGGCGACGAAGCCCTCGGCCTGCTCGCGGGCGACGAGGTAGGCGGCGTTCAGGACGTTCACCCCGCCCGTGTCGCCGGTGAGCCGCGGGTCCTGCGGCGGGTGGAGGACCGCCGCCTCGGCGTGCGCGGAGAGCCGGGCGTGCAGCGTGCGGGCCGCGTCCTCGGCGCGCTGCCGGCCCTCCTCCCGGCCGCTGCGCTCCCGCAGCCGCCGGCGCAGGTACTCCCGTCCGCCGACCGCTCCGGACGGCGCCTCCCGGGGGGTGGCGGGCCGGGCGGCGGGTGTCGTCTGCGCGTACACCTTCACGCCCCACTCGACCCGCCCGTCGAGGCGCTCCAGGGCCCGGGTGAACCGCTCGTGCCCCTCGTCCAGCAGCCGCCGCACCCCGCTGTCGTCGCGGCACACCGTGGCGAGCCGGAGCGGCAGGGGGGAGGTGACCGCGGTGAGGGCCGCCAGGACGGCGTCGTGGCAGCGTGCGGTGGCGGCCAGCCAGTCCAGGTCCTCCAGCCGGGCGCGCAGGGGCTCCTCCTCGAAGTCCTCGGCGGGGACCGCGTCCACCACGGCGACCAGGTCGCCGTGGTGGAGCAGCCGGGGAGGCTCCCCGGTGATCCCGGCGGCGCCCTCCGGGAGGACCCCGTCGAAGGGCCGGCACACGGCGTACACATAGCGCAGGGACGGGGCGAGGGTGCTCATGCCGTACGCTCCTCCAGTTCGGCGATGCGCCGCCGCAGTTCCTCGTTCTCGCTGGCCAGCGCGTCGGGACGGGCTTGCGAGGAGAGCGCCGGGTCGTGGCGCCACCAGTCGATGCCCATCTCCTGCGCACGCTCCACCGAGGCCACGACGAGCCGCAGCTTGATGGTCAGCAGCTCGATGTCGAGCAGGTTGATGCGGATGTCGCCCGCGATGACGACGCCCTTGTCCAGGACGCGTTCCAGGATGTCCGCGAGGTTCGCGCCACCGCCCTCGGGCGCGAACGGGGAGGGTGAACGGGTGGGTGTCGTCATGGGCCCCCGGCCCCTTTCTCCAGTCGGTCGAGGAGTTCGTCCTCCAGCCGGTCGAACGTCTCCTCGTCGATCTCTCCGGCCTCCAGCCGCTCGGTGAGACGGGCGAGTTCACGGCGGACGGCGGCCGGGTCGTAGTACTGCCGTTCCGCCTCCTCCACCACCCGCCGCAGCACCCAGGCGGTACCGCGCAGCGGCGCGGCGGGCAGCAGGAGCAGCTCTCCGAGCAGGCCCACGGCCTACTCCACGAAGCTGTACGGCGGGAGCGGCCCGTTCACCTGGAGCACCAGGTGCCCGTGCTCCTTGCCCAGCGCGTCGACCGCGTCCGTGAACGAGCCCGCCCGGTCCCGCTCGACGAGGAAGGACAGGTTCGCCAGCCGGCCGGTGTTGTCCGGGCCGGGCCGGCACTCCGTCGCGGCCCCCTCCAGGGCCTCCTGCACCAGGACCGCGTCGCGGGCCTCCCGGTGCTTGACGGCCGCCGCGATGCGCTCGCCGAGGGCGAGCTTCTGCTCGTACGTGCCGCCGCCCGCCGCCCGCTGCTCCTGGCTCATCGCCCGCAGCTCCGGGTTGTCGGCGAGGACCTGGTGGAGCACGGCCTCCTCGTCGTGGGCCGCCTTCACGTTGTACTCGACCTTGCCGTCGAGGCTCTTGAGCCGCTCCAGGTAGTGCTCCTCGCGGTCCCGCAGGACGGCCAGGACGGCGTCGTCGTCGGGGGAGACCCCGCCGAACCGCAGCGGGAGGACCGTGCCCTGCGCGCCCGCCTCGGCGAGCACGTTCTGATGGGCCAGCAGGTCCCGCCGCTTCGGCCGCAGGTTCTCGGGCGCGTCGCTCACCAGCGCGGCGACCCCACCGTGGGTGAGGACCCGCACGGGGTGGGGCGGGTCCCCCACGCCGTCCAGCTTCTCCGGGAGCGAGGGGTGCGAGCTGCGGATGATGCCGTAGACGTACGTGCTCACTTCTCCTGTTCCTCCTTCTTCTCCTGGCGGGACGAGGAGCGGCCGAGGGTCTCGGAGACCGTCTGCGCCGCGCCCTGCAGCGCGCCCTTGGTCTTGCCGTGGGACCCGGACTTGGTCATGTCCTCGACGACGTCGGTGAGCTGCGCCGGCGCCTTGCGGCCGGTCTCCAGGTCGAGGCGGTTGCAGGCCTCGGCGAAGCGCAGGTACGTGTCGACGCTGGCGACGACGACCCGCACGTCGACCTTGAGGATCTCGATGCCGACGAGCGAGACGCGCACGAACGCGTCGATGACCAGTCCCCGGTCGAGGACGAGTTCCAGGACGTCGTACAGACCGCTGCTGCCGCCGCCGCCCGTAGTGGATCGGGTGTCAACCGTCATGTCTTTCCGCCTTTCTGACGAGGTGTCAGTGGTCGGTTCGTCGTTGTCGGTCCGTCGTTGTCGGTCCGTGGTCCGGAAGGGTCGGCGCCTCGGGGGCGCTCCGCGCCGGCCGGCGCCGGTCAGCGGCCCTGGTCGTCGGCCCGGCCCCGCTCGTAGCGGCGGACGCGCCGGTAGCCGGTGAGGCCGCCGTCCTCGTCGAGCTCCACCTCGTACGAGGAGAGCAGGCTCGTCGTGTCGGGAATGCGGGACACCTCGACGACCTCGACGTTCAACCGCCAGCCGTCGTCGGTGCGCTGGAAGGACGAGACGGACTCCGGTTGCTGCCCGATGAGTTGGGCGAGCTGCTCGCAGCCGAGTCTCAGGGTTTCGGGTGTACTGGCCATGACCGCCTCCGGATTGCCGCTTCTGGATGCCCGAGCGTCGGGGACCGGCGACGGCGGCACCCCGGCCGGGGGCACCGCCGCCGCGGTACGGGTCAGGCGTGCCGGCGGGTCCGGTGGGAACCGGTGACCATCCGGTACACGGCGAGCAGGATCACCGAGCCGATGATGGCGGCGATCCAGGTGGAGAGGTCGAAGAAGCCGTCGATGGAGTCGACCCCGAAGAGGACCTTGCCCAGCCAGCCGCCGAGGAGACCACCGGCGATACCGATGAGCATGGTGATGATGGCGCCGCCGGGGTCGCGCCCCGGCATCAGGGCCTTGGCGATCATGCCGGCGATCAGCCCTATGAGTATCCACGCGATGATTCCCATGGAGTCTCCTACCGTCGTGTGCGGATAACTGCCTCGCTTCAGCGCCTTTACCGTCCCCGCCGTTCCAAACCCCGGTGCGAACGCCCCGGAGAGGGCCGCCCCGACCGCACACGTGACCGCCGTGTGACTTTTTTGGGCATTTTCCTCATATGGAGGAGACGGTGTCGTTTCAATGCCGTGGTGAGGGTCAGGCGCATCGGGTACGCGGTCGTGCGTAGCCGGAGGGCCGTGTACCTACCGACGAGCGAAGGAGACTTCCGTGGAGGACTGGCGACAGTCGGCCGCGTGCCGCGACGAGGACCCGGACCTGTTCTTCCCCGTGGGAACCAGCGGCCCGGCGCTGATGCAGGCCGAGCAGGCGAAGCGCGTCTGCACGGGCTGCCCGGTGCGCGAACCGTGCCTGCGGTGGGCCCTGGACGCCGGGCAGGACTTCGGCGTGTGGGGCGGCACCGGCGAGGACGAACGGCGCGCGCTGCGCCGCCGCGAGGCCCGCGCCGCCCGCCGGGCGGCCGGCTGAACGGCGCCGCGGCCACCGGCNGANGNCGGGCGAGCCGGCCGGTGGCGGGC
>NZ_CP095474.1:5081519-5102984 GCF_023614315.1 Streptomyces sudanensis
CTCCGCGGCGGCCCCGGCCGCCCTCCAGGCGGGGCCGCCGCGGAGGCCGCTCCNNNCCCCGGCCCCGCCTCCACAGGGCCGGAGGTGGATGCGGACACGCCCCCGTCCGGCCGCGATACGGTCCACCCATGCCCCGACCGGCCGAGACAGGCACCCCCACGTCCCCCGTCACCGCGGACGACCTCGCCCTCGCCCTGCGGCTCGCCGTCGCCGCCCTTCGCGCGGCGCCCCCGGACGCCTGGGACCGCGAGGCCGGCCCGCTGGAGTGGGACTGCTGGGAGACCGCCGAGCACCTGAGCGACGACCTCTTCGCGTACGCCGTCCAACTGGGGCCCGAAGAACCGCCGTTGGACAGTGAAGTGCCCTTCGCGTGGGAGAGCCGGCGGCCCGGCGGACCGGTGAACGCCGTCCACGCCGACCGCGCGGCGGGCCCCGCCGGACTGCTGCGGGTGCTGGAGGCGAGCGGCGCGCTGCTGGTCGCGATGGTCCGCACGGCACCGCCGCACGTCCGCGCCTACCACGTCCACGGCGTCTCCGACGCCGAGGGCTTCGCCGCCATGGGGATCGTGGAGACCCTGGTGCACACCCACGACCTGGCCCGGGGCCTGGGACTCGACTGGGACCCGCCCGCCGACCTGTGCGCGCGGGTGCTCGACCGGCTGTTCCCGAACACCCCCCGGCCCGCGGCCCCCTGGCCCGTCCTGCTGTGGGCCACCGGCCGCGCCGACCTGCCCGGCCGCCCCCGGCCGGCCACCTGGCGCTGGGACGGAACCCCCCGGGCGTAGAGCGCGGAGCGCGTGACGGGCGGCGGTTCCCCGGGGCGGGGCGCCCCCGTGTCCGGTCGTCCCGCTCCCGCGGGGCCCGTACGGCCACGACGCCGACGCAGGGCCGTCCCTCATCCCGCTCCCGGCCGCCGTCCGGGACGGCGGGCGACGAACACGAACTCCCGGCCCGGCCGGTCCGGGGCGTCGCGGACGTCCTCCACCACGAACCCCCGTGCCACGAGGTCCGCCTCGACCTCCTCCCGCCGGCGGAACCGCAGCGTCGACTCCGAGGTCAGNNCCCNNNCGCNNNCCCCGGCGTACACCCTCCGGAAGGTCACCAGCGGCAGCTCCACCGCGACCGGCTCGAGCCAGCTCTCGACCGTTCCCACGCCCGGGACCTCCGTCACGGTGTACGTCGCGTCCCGGTGCCACTCCTCCCAGGCGCGCCGCGCGGGGTCCCGCGTCTCGAACACCAGCCGCCCGCCGGGCCGCAGCGCCGCGCGGGCCCCCCGCAGCGTCCCGTGCCAGTCGCGCGGGCGGACGATCTCCTGGGCCGTGTTGGCCGTCATGACCGCCAGGTCGACCCGCAGCGGCGGAAGCGCCGTCGCGTCCCCGCGGACCCACCGCACCCGGTCGCCGCCCGCCTTCCCCCGCGCGACGTCGAGGCAGGCCGGGGCCGGATCGACCCCGGTCACGTCCAGGCCCCGGCCGGCGAGCATCAGCGCGAACACGCCGGTACCGCAGCCGATGTCCAGGACCCGCCGCGCCCCGAACTCCCCGGCCATGCGGACGTACGGGACCAGATCGTCCCGGTCCGGTTCGAGCAGGTCGTAGAGCGCGGCGAGCCGCGGGTCCCGAAAAGCCTCATCCGCCACGGGCGGAGCGTAGGGCGCCTGCGTACGGGACGGCCAGACCACCCCGCGACCGGGACGGCCCGCACAGGGGCACCGGCGGCGCCGAGGCCGAGCCGGGGCCGGGCTCCGCCACTGCCGCCGGAACCGGTCCCCCGCCGCCGGAACCCCGCCCGTCACCGGAACCGGCCACCCGTGGCCGGAACCGGTCGCCCGCCACCGTGCCGTCGCCTCCCGCACCCGGAGGGAGGACGGAGAAGGGTGGGCACGCGCACGGACGGGAAGGCGCACCGCATGACGGAGAGCCACCCGCCGCCCCCCTGGCACCTGCGCGGGACCATGCACGCCGCGCTGTGGCCGGTGCCCGAGCGCCGCCTCCCGCGCTGGCCCCTGCCGGCCGGGGTGGACGCGCTGCGGATCGGACGGCGGTGCGCGGTGGTGACCTTCTGGGTGGACTACCGGCCGGGCGGCACGCTGGCCTACCGCGAACTGCTGGTCGCCCTGGCCGTACGGCGCGGCCGGTCCCTCGGCGGCTGCGCGGTGGAGGCGTGGGTGGACGACCCCCGGTCCCTGGCCGGGGGCAGGGCCCTGTGGGGCATCCCCAAGCGCCCCGCGACGTTCGCTTTCACCCGGCCGGCCCCGGGGCTGCTGGACACCGCGATGCGCACCGACGCCTCCCCGGCGCACTCCCACCCGGCCCCGAGGGTGAGCGCCCTGCACCGCCCGCTCCTGCGCCTCCCCGGCCGACTCCCGCTGCGGGCCCGCCTGTTCCAGCCCGCCCCGGACGGGCGGGGCGAACCGGTCGAGGTGCCGCTCCGCGTGTCCGGGACGCCCTGGCTCACCCGTACGCGCCTGCGCACCGCCCCGGCCGCCCCGCTCGGCTACCTGGCGGGACTGCGCCCCCTGGCCGCGTGCTCGCTGCGGGACTTCGACTTCGCCATCGCCCCGGCCCGGAGCGTCCGGCAAGGGTGACGCGCACGGGCGGACGCCCCCGTAGGGGGCGCGCACAGGGGCCGTCCGCGCCCCGTACGGGGCGCACGTAGGCTTCACGGGGTTCGGCTCGTGTCCCGACGGACGGCTTCCGTGCCCCGTCGAACCCGGAAAGGCGCCACGTGTACCGAGAACGGCTCCCCAAGACCTGGACGGCCTTCTGCGTCGGCGTCTACCTCACCCTGGTCGTGAAGCTGGGCATCGACGCGGTCCCCGAGGACACCGGCCTGTGGCTGACCGTCTCCGCGTCGTTCCTGCTGGTGCTCCTGCCCTGCGTCGCCGTGCCGATCTCCAAGGCCGTCTACCACCGCGTCGCCGTCGACCCCGACCGGGGCGTGCTGCGCGTCGGCCGGGAACGGTTCGCACTCGCCGACATCGACCCCGCCTCCGTCCACGCCGCCCTGCGGGAACCGGCCCCCGGCACGGCGGCCCGCTACGCGGCCTCCGCACAGGCGGTCGACGTGCCCGTGCCCGGCCTGCGCGCCGCCGACCGGGGCGCGCCCCGCCTGGCCGGCGGCGGCTGGGGCGTCCCGCTGGGGATGGACGCCGTGGTCGTCGGCCTGCGCGACGGCGGGGCCCTGTCCGTCGCCACACACGACCGGGACGCCTTCCTCACCGCCCTGGCAGCCGCCCTGCCCCCGGAGGCGTAGTGCCCGCGGGCGGCCCGCCGGCACGGCGCCGCACGCCCGGCGTACGGCCCCGCCCCGGGCGGTCCGCCGGGGAGCATGCCGGTACGGCGGGCCGCTGCCGCCCGCGCGTCCGGCAGCGGCCCGCCNNGCGGGGCGGTGCCCCCGCCCGGCGTACGGCTCCGGCCCCGGCCCGCTCCCCGGGCCACCGCCCGGTCACCGCTCCTCCGGCCGGTACCGCGTCCGGACGGGCACCGGGGAGGGCCGCGGTGCCGGGCCCCGGCCGGTGTGGCCTACCTCTCGTTCCGTGATCCGCTGTCGCCGCTTCCCTCTAAGCTGCCGTGAGGCACGCCGCGGGCGGGCCCCGCCCGCGGCGGCGGAGGAAGCGCTACAGAAAGCAGAGTCAGCCTGTGTTCCAGGAGACCCCGATCTACAGCCGCCTCGTCGAGGAGAGGGGGGACGTCCCCCAGGCGGTGCGCGGCGAGGCCGAACGCATACAGCGGGACCTCGGGCGGCTGATCGCCCTCAGTCCCCAGCCCCCGCTGGGCGGCCAGCACTACCACCCCCAGTCGGCCCGCTAGTCGCGGTGCCACAGCCGTCAGGGCGTGGCACCGCGACACCCGCCGGCGGAGCCCGCCGCCGACGCCGTCCGGACACGGCGCGTGTGGCGCCCGTGGCGCGTGTCCGTACCGCGCCCGGTGCCCGCCGGGGCCGATGCGGAACCAGGGCGTCCACCCGGAGGATCCCCGAGTCCGGATATCGGCCGGTTCCGCCGGGGGAGAGGACGGCGATCCGGGGAACGCGGGGGGTGTGAACGACACCGAGGAAGACCGGGAGAGGTCGAAGGAACTGCTCGACGGGCTGACCGTCGACAGCAGCAGGCCCGAGCAGCCCATCCTGCTGGACAGCTCCGGCGCGGCCATCGAAACCTGGCGGGAGAACTACCCGTACGCCGTGAAGATCCGGCGCGGCGACTACGAGCGGCGCAAGCGCGTGCTGCAGATCGAGATGCTCAAGCTCCAGCGGTGGGTGAAGGAGACCGGGCAGCGCCTGGTGGTGCTCTGCGAGGGGCGCGACGCGGCCGGCAAGGGCGGGACCATCCAGCGGTTCACGGAGCGGCTCAACCCCCGCGGCGCCCGCGTGGTCGCCCTGGACAAGCCTACCGAGAAGGAGGCCACTCAGTGGTACTTCCAGCGGTACGTGGCGCACCTGCCGGCCGCCGGTGAGATCGTCTTCTTCGACCGGTCTTGGTACAACCGGGCCGGCGTCGAGCGCGTCATGGGCTTCTGCACCGAGGAGCAGTACGAGCTGTTCCTGCACCAGTGCCCGCTCTTCGAGCGGATGCTCGTCGAGGACGGCATCCTCCTGGTGAAGTTCTGGTTCTCCGTCTCCCGGGCCGAGCAGCGGACCCGGTTCGCGATCCGGCAGGTGGACCCGGTGCGGCAGTGGAAGCTCTCCCCCGTGGACCTGGAGTCGCTGGACCGCTGGGACGACTACACCACCGCCAAGGTCGAGATGTTCCGCGCCACCGACACCCACCACGCCCCCTGGACGGTGGTCAAGAGCAACGACAAGCGGCGCGGCCGGCTGGAGGCGATGCGCAGCCTGCTGTGGCGCTTCGACTACGACCGGAAGGACGAGCAGCTCATCGGCGAGCCGGACCCGCTGATCGTCGGCGCCGCCGACACCCTGCTGGAGCCGGGGGAGGAGAGCACCGACCTCTCCCCCACCCGCTCGCCCANCCCGCAGGCACCCCCGGTGTCCACCCGGAGGACCGCACGGAGAGTCCCGCCGCGGGTTCCGCGGCCGGCGAGGACGACCGGCGCCCGGACGACCCCGCTGACGAGTCCGCGGACGACCCCGCTGACGACCCCGCGGACGACTGACGGTGTACGGACCGGGAGCGAGGACCCGGGTGCCCCACCCGCACCGGCTCCGGCCGTCGCCGCCCGCCGGGTGTGAGCCGTGCCCGTCTGCGGCGGGAGCCGGTACGGGTGAGAAGCCCGGTCCGTACGTCCACCTGATGCCCCAATCCAAGGCGGTCTGGGATCACGCCGCCCCGAGCTACGCCCGGAGCCTTCACCTGAGCAGGAGACGGGAAGGTCGCGCCGGGCCCCGGCGTCACCTTCGTCACCGGTCACGGCAGTCTCGGCGGCCCCTACCAGGCGACCCTGCCGACTGCGGCGGTTCTGGCACAGCCCCGGGTCAGCGAGTACGGAGTCGTGCGCAAAGGCCCCGACTTCCTTGACGGCGTTGTCACTTGGCGCGTCACATCACGAAGAACCCGCGCGGGATCACCTTGCGCAACCTGCCCTCCGACACCAGCACGCCGACGGCGCGCACGGCCGTCGACTGGCTGATGTCGTACTCCGCCGCAATGGCCACGGTGCCGGGAAACTTGTCGCCCGACTTCCACTCACCGGCGTCGAGGCGTCGGCGCAGGTCGTCGGCAACCTGCCCGGCAAACGGAATCGAACGGTCTAGCTCCATGTAGTCAGCGTGTGGGCTAATGCACGCTTCCGCTATCGAAGTAACCCACTAGCCAGCTAGTCTCAGAGCTCCAGAAGAGCGCCTCGGCGGGAAGGGTCGGAGCTTCCGCGCCGAGGCTGACCGAAGAATGGAGCTTCGGCCATGCGAACCCTACTCGCGCTGGTCCTGCGCGCCCTGTTGCCCGCTCGCGGGAAGCGGCGGGCCTCGGCGCCGACACAACCGGTACGTCGTCTCCTGCCCGCAGACGTCCACGGTGCGCCCGTAGGCCGGCCCCCGAACGACGGGGACGCGTCTACTGTCCGCGACGTGCTGAGGGGCGAGGAAACCGTGCTGGTCCGCCCGTACTTCGCTGCGCATGAGCGTGCTCAGGAACGGCGGCGCCGGCGGGAGCGGCGTACGTTCCTGGTGCTGGCAACGAGCGGAGTCGACTACGCGGGGCTGGGCGCATGACCGGCAAGTCGTTCATGACTCTTCGTGATTCGGCGAGCCGGACCCGCTGATCGTCGGCGCCGCCGACACCCTGCTGGAGCCGGGGGAGGAGAGCACCGACCTTTCCCCCACCCCGCAGGCACCCCCGGTGTCCACCTGGAGGACCGCACGGAGAGTCCCGCCGCGGGTTCCGCGGCCGGGGAGGACGACCGGCCCGCGGACGACCCCGCGGACGACCCCGCTGACGAGTCCGCGGACGACCCCGCTGACGACTGACGGTGTACGGACCGGGATCGGGAGCCCGGACCGTACATGGCGCGAGGGGGCTACGAGTAGGGGCCGTGCGAGTTCGCCCCTGTGCGCTTTCGGGCCCGTGGCCTGGCGTGCCGGAGGCTGGGCCGCACCCGGTGCCTCGTGTTCTCCCGGCTGTGTCCGGGATATGTATCGAAAATGCCGCCAATCCCGCCCGGACCGTAGGCGTAGGTGCTAAGGACGAGCGCAACCTGGTGGCATCCAGGGCGAAAACAGGGAAGGCTCGCGCGCATGGTCTCGATGGTGCAGAACATGGCGATCGACTGTGCGGATGCCTACGGGCTGGCCCGTTTCTGGAGCGGCGTGACCGGTCGTCCGCTGCATCCGGAGAGCAGGCCGGGTGACCCGGAGGTCCAGGTGCCCCTGGCGGAGGGCCTGGTGCTGTACTTCAACCAGGTACCCGAGGCCAAGACGGCCAAGAACCGGATCCATCTGTGCCTGCGCCCCGAGACCTCGCGCGAGCAGGAGGTGGAACGGCTGCTGGGTCTCGGCGCCACCCTCTTCGCCGACCACCGGAATCCCGACGGCTCCGGCTGGGTGGTCCTCGCCGACCCCGAGGGCAACGAGTTCTGCGTCCTGCGCAGCGAGTCCGACCGGGCCGCCGCAGCTCCCTGACGCCCTCCTGTCGTTCTCACCGCCCTCGTGGCAGTCCCGCCGCCTCCGATCGGACAGTCCTCGTCGGCTCCGACCGCTCCCGGAGGCGGCTTCGGCGCAGCTTCCGGCCGGCAAGCGCGGGGTCGATGCCTCGGAGGGGCAACTCAACTCGCCAGAAGGCTAGTTGACGAACGACCCGATACCGTTCTCGGTGCGGATGAGTCCACGCTCGCGTAGATCGGCGAGAGCCTTTCGCGCTGTCACCTGAGCTACGTCGAACTCGGCGCACAGCGCCAGGATGCCGGGCAGCTTCGATCCCGCCGGGTACGTGCCGGCGTCGATGCGCCGCTCGACCTCAGCGGCGATCTGCGTCCACTTCGCTCGGGTCGGGTCCAGTTCCACATGATCAAGGCTGCGGGCTGCAGCAGGTTGCGGCTAGTGGTAGCGAGCTATAGCAAGGTCCAGTAAGGTGAGTGCTCCGGCGCCTTGCCGGAACGGTGATGGCTCGTTCTGCCGGATCTCGACGGAGCGGCGAAACGGGTCCGAGAGACGAAAGGACCGTCTCCTGGTGCGAAGCATGTTTGCCGCGATTCTCGCCCTGCTCCTGTCCCCCCGAGGGAGGCGTCGGTCTGCGGCACCGACGCAACTGGCAGGTTGCCCCCGGCCTGCGGGCGCCCAGGGTGCGCCCGCAGGTCGACCCTCGAACGACGGAGCCGCGCACGTTGTCCGTGACGCGCTGAGAGGTGAGGAAACCGCGCTGGTCCGTCCGTACCTCATTGCGCATGAGCGTGCTCAGGAACATGGGCGTCGGCGGGAGCGGTGCACGTTCCTGGTCCTGGCAACGACCGGAATCGACTACGCGAGGTTGAGCGCATGACCGGCAAGTCGTTCATGACTCTTCGTGTTTCTCGTGATTCCGGAAAGACGTGGGGGAGGGAAGTGGAGGTCACGGAGAGGAAGGCCGGCCCCCCGCCGTTCTCGTCCCAGTGGCCGCCGTGCCGGTGCCGCCTCTGCGTCGGAAGGAACGTACCGGCCGACGAGTAGTCGGCGGATGTGAGAGCCCCCTACGATTCGCCTCGAACTCAAGAGAATCGCAGGGGGTTCCTCGTTGTCCTCAAAGGACTTCTCAGCGAATTGACCTGCGTGAAACGCGCTGAACAGCGCGTTTCCTGGTAGGTCGGACCGGGCGGCTCCGGCTCCGGGTGAGTGCAGAGCCCCTGGCGGGACATGTGTCACCGCAGGATCAGGTCGGAGTCGGCATACTGCTCGCCACGGTGTTCAGCTGATCCGCAGGGCGTCCGGGCCGCTCGTCACGGAACGGTCCCGGACGCCCTGCCCGCGTTACCGGACGTGCCGTCGGCACGGTGCGCCACCCGTCCGGTTCGCCTGCGTCGCGGATGCGGCCGCCCGGGCGGAAGGGACCGGGAGCGTACGGCTCGCGGCTGAGGACGTACGACTCGCGGGCGCTTCCGCGCCGCGCTCAGAATCCGGCGACGACCCGGAAGAGGGCGGGGGTGGCGACGGCGAAGTCGGGGGAGGTGGACGGGGGCTGCCGGAGGCGGGAGCCGCTGTCCGCCGCGTGCCACGCCTCGGGGCTGTCCCAGTGCGCGATGTCGACCAGCTGGAAGCGGGTGTCCGGGGCCACCGCACGGTGCAGCCGGCTGTCCCGGAAACCGGGCGCCTTGCTCATCAGCTCCGCCTGGTCGAGCCGGTGCGGCAGCCACTCGTCGATCCGCTCGGCGGGCAGCTCGAAGGCGTTGATGAGGGTGATCCCCGGTCCTTCGCCCGCACTGCCCTCCACGGTGGCCCATTCGGCCGCCACCTGGTACCAGCCGCCGTGCACGGTGGCGTAACCGGCCGCGGTGGCCGCCGACGCGGTGAAGTCGGGATGCGCCAGCGCCTCGTCCCGGGCTTCGACGCTGTCCCAGTGCGCCACATTGACCAGGCCGAGCCGGGACTCCGGGTGCACTCTGCGGTGCAGCCGCGCGTCCCGGAATCCGGGGGCGGTGCGGATGAGGGTGACGCGCTCCCGCCAGCGTGCGACGGATTCGTCGATCCGGTCCTCGGGCAGTTCCCACGCGTCGATCAGGGTGATTCCGTTGTCAGTCACCGCACCATCGTGGAACCTCAACCAGACTTCAGGTCAAGGCGGTTCGAGCGTTCCGGCCGGCCGGTGGCGCAATTCCTCCCAGGGCCCGTCCGCGCGGGAACCAGGGCGGAAGGGCGGTCCGTTCGACCACGGAACACGGAGCGCCCAGAGCACGGACCGGACCACCAGCGAACCCGGAGCAGCCCATGTCCATGCCCTCGCCCGGCCCCGTCACCCGCGATCTGCTCGAAACCTTCGACGAGGTGTGCTCCAGGATCCTCGCGCGCCTCGACGGCCTCACCGACGCCGAGTACCTCTGGGAGCCCGCCACCCCGTGCAGGACGGTCCGGGCCGGCGCGGACGGCGTGTTCCGTGCCGACCCCCGGCCCACGGGCGCCCCCCGCCCGGCGCCGTTCACGACGATCGCCTGGCGGACCTGGCACATCGGGGCCGACTGCCTGCGCGGTTACGGCCGCTTCTTCGGGGACCGGCAGCAGGGCGACGACGAGCGCCACCGGTGGCCGGGCACGGCGGTGGAGGGCGTCCGGGCGATGGTCGGCGACTGGACCCGGTTCCGCAGCCGGGTCGGGTCCCTCGGCGACGACCGCCTCCTCGAACCCATGGGCTCCCGCGCGGGCGTGTACGGCCACGAGAGCTACCTGCTGCTGGCCCTGCACGCCCTGGACGAGGTCGCCCACCACGGTGCCGAACTCGGCGTCCTGCGCGACCTGCACCTCCACGGCTTCACCGCGGAACGAGGGCCGGCGGCGACGTAGCCGCCCCGACGCCCCGATGCCCCGACACCTCGGCGTCCCGACACCCCGACACCCCGACGCCCCGACACCTCGGCGTCCCGGCGACTGCCGTGCTTCCGGCGCCCGTCCGGCGGCGGGGCGGCTCAGCGCGCCTGCCGGTCGAGGAAGTCGACGATGCGCGGCAGGGCCCGTTTCACCGAGGTGTTGTGGTCCAGGTCCCCCAGGTCGGTCAGGCGGTGATCGGCGCGCCTGCCCTCCAACTGGGCGGCGCAGTGCTCCGCGTGGGCGAACGCCACGTCCCGGTCCCCCCGGGCGTGGAAGAGGTGCACGGGCGCGTCGGGCCGCCAGTCGCAGACGCGGTCCAGCCGGCGCAGCTCGCGGGCGAGCGCGCCGTCGGGGTTCCTGATCCGCTCCAGGAAGGCGGCGGTGAAGAGCTCCTTCGACGTGGCGGGCAGGGCGGCCATCAGCTCGCGCGCGGTGTGGTCGCCGTCGAACAGCTCCTCGATCCGCTGGTCGTAGGGGGCGCGGAACGCCTCCGACGGCGTGTCGTACAGCCCGTACATCCGGTTCCACGCGGTGACGAAGTAGGCGAGGTACAGGGAGGAGTGGGCGACCGCGTCGTCGGCCGCCGCGGCTTCGAAGGCGCTCACGTGGAAGGGGCCCGACACGGGTGCCAGCGCCCCGAGCCGGAAGTGGGGGGCGCCGCCCTTCCGCTGGAGGGCCCGCCCCACCGTCATCGTCGCCTGGGCGCCCTGGGAGAAGCCGCTGACCGCCACCTCGGGCCGCAGCGTACGGCCCGCGCTCAGGGCCAGGGTCCGCGCGGCGCGCAGGGCGTCCACGGAGGCGGAGACGGTGGCGGCGGTGTCGCCGTACGGGTGGAACCCCTCGCCCCTGCCGAGCCCGACGTAGTCCGGCGCGGACACCGCCCTGCCCGTGGAGGCGAGGAGGAGGGCCGCCCGCCGGTCGTTGGAGGCGGGGTTCACCGAGGCGACCTCGCCCCGGTGGACGGTGGTGCCGTGCAGCCACGAGACGACCGGCAGGGAGGTCTCCCGGCTGTGCGGCAGGACGACCAGTTGGCTGGCCGTGGTGGGGGAGCCGTCGCTGCCGGTGGTGCGGTAGAGCACGCGGTACCAGGTCGCCCCGTACCTGACCCGCGTGGTGTCGATGCCCGCGTTCCGCAGGGCCTCCGACACGTCCGCCGCGCTCAGGCGCCCCTCCTCCTCGACGGCCATGAGCGTCCCCGGCGCGGCGGATGGGCGGGGCCCGTGCGCCCCGGCGGGCGCGGAGGAGGTGAGGAGGAGCGCGGCGGTGCCCAGGGCGGCGAGGGCGAGGCGGGCCGTTCCCGCGGGCGAGGTGCGTCGGATTCGCATGTGCCGATCCTGTCGCCCGCGGGGGCCGGGGCCCATGGGGCTGCCCCCCGGGGCGCTGCGGGGGAGGGCTCCACGGGGTTCCCTTGAGGGAACGGAAAATCATGCTTTTCGGAAGTTTACTTCCGCGATGTGGAATAAACGAGCTCAGGCGTGTGGCCCGATCTTCAGGGCAGTCGGACTGTGCGAGCGCGGTCGAGCCGCGCACTGGTCTGAGGAGTGACGGTGACACTGGCTGTCGGAGTGGAAGAGGAGTTCCATGTCCTCGAGGTGGAGACCGGGAAGCTGGTGCCGCGGGCCGGAGAGGTGCTCCAGGGCCTGCCGAAGGGACGTTTCACCACGGAGCTCCTCCAGTCGATCGTCGAGTCCAACAGCGACGTCCACACCACGCTGGACTCCCTGTGGGCCGACCTGATCCAGTCGAGGGCACGGCTCGGCGGCAGCGCCGCGGGCCACGGACTGGCGGTGGTGGCGGCGGGCACCGTGCCGCTCGCGGACGACGACGCGGGCCGCGTGACACCGGACCGCCGCTACCGGCACATGATGTCGGAGTACCGCCGCATCGCCGACGAGCAGCTCATCTGCGGCACCCACGTGCACGTCGACGTCCCCGACCGCGACACCGCGGTCCGGGCGATGTGCGTGATCGCGCCCTGGGTGCCGGTCCTGCTGGCGCTCTCCGCCAGCTCGCCCTTCTGGGAGGGCGCGGACACCGGCTACGCGAGCTGGCGCACCATGCTGTGGCAGCGCTGGCCCACCGCCGGCCCGGCGGGCTGCTTCCCCGACGCGGCCGGGTACGACGCCGCGGTCGCCGAGCTGATCGCGTCCGGCGTGGTCACCGACCCGGGGATGATCTACCACGACCTCCGGCCCTCCGACCACCAGCCCACGCTGGAGCTGCGCGTCTGCGACTCCTCCCCGAGCGCCGAGACGGTCGTCCTCGTCGCGGCGGTCTTCCGCGCCCTGGTGATGCGGGCGACCGAGCGCGTCGCCGCGGGCGGGGTCCCGCAGTGCGACGGCCGCCACGAGTGGCTGCGGGCGGCCACCTGGCGGGCCGCGCGCTCGGGCCTGGAGGGGGACCTGATCGACCCGGTGTCCCGCCGTCCGGCCCCCGCCGCCCGCGTGGTGCGCGCCATGCTGACGCGCCTGCGCCCGGAACTGGAGGAGTGCGGGGACTGGGCGACCGTGCGGGAGCTGTCGGAGAAGGCCCTCGCCGACGGCAGCGCCGCGCACCGGCTGCGCACCACCGCCGCCCGGGAGGACCTGCTGGCCTGCGTCGACGAGCTGATCGCCCTGACGCGGGGCCCGGGCGGCCGGGCCGACCTCGGCCAGCGGGTCGTGCGGACCGCCCGGCCGGGACTGCGCCGCGGTTCCGTGGAGCCCATCGGCGGCTGACCCCGTGCCGGGGCGCGGCGCCGCCGCGCCCGCCCCGGCCGGGCGGTCCGGCACGCGACACACACGAACGAAGAAGGAGGAACCCATGTGCGGCGACACCCCACTCGCCTGCCGCAGCGGCGCCCCGGTCACCCGGGCGCGCGCCGAGGAGGAGGACGAGGCGCTTCGCGCGGGAGGTGATACGCGATGTGCGGTCTGAGCGGCGAGATACGGTTCGACGGCGGACGCCCCGACCTGGACGCGGTCCGGCGGATGAACGACCGCCTGGCCCCGCGCGGCCCCGACGGCGAGGGCCTGTGGACCCGGGGCCCGGTCGCCCTGGGGCACCGCAGGCTGAAGATCATCGACCTGTCCGACCGGGGCGCCCAGCCGATGACCGACGACCCCGACGGCCTGGTCACCGGCGTCTTCAACGGCTGCCTGTACAACTACCAGGAACTGCGGGAGGAGCTGCGACGCCTGGGTCACCGCTTCGTGTCCACGTCGGACACGGAGGTGCTGATCAAGGCGTACCTCCAGTGGGGCACCGAATGCGTCGACCACTTCTACGGGATGTTCGCGTTCGCGCTCCTCGACCACCGCACCGGGCAGCTCGTCCTCGGCCGTGACCGGCTGGGGATCAAGCCCCTGTACCTGGCCGCCGCCCCCGGACGGCTCCGGTTCGCCTCCTCCCTGCCGGCCCTCCTGGCCGCCGGCGGGGTGGACACCTCGATCGACCCGGTCGCCCTCCACCAGTACCTGACGTGGCACGCCACCGTCGCCGCGCCGCGCACGATCCTCGCCGGCGTGACCAAGCTGCCCCCGGCCACGGTCCGCGTGATCGAACCGGACGGCACCCACCGCGACCACCGCTACTGGGAGCCCTCCTACACCCGCCGCCCGGAGCACGAGGGCATGAGCGGCGAGGAGTGGCGGGACGCCGTGCTGGAGGCGCTGCGCGTCGCCGTGCGCCGCCGCATGGTCGCCGACGTCCCCGTGGGCGTGCTGCTCTCCGGCGGCCTGGACTCCAGCCTGGTGGTGGCGCTCCTCGCCGAGGAGGGCCAGCGCGACCTGGCGACGTTCAGCGTCGGCTTCGAGTCGGCTGGCGGCGAGGAGGGCGACGAGTTCCACTACTCCCGGCTGATGGCCCGGCAGTTCGGCACCGACCACCACGAGCTGATGGTGCCGTCCACCGAGGTGTCGGGCGCGCTGGACGCGGCCGTCGCGGCGATGGCCGAACCCATGGTCAGCCACGACGTGATCGCCTTCCACTTGCTGTCCCGCCAGGTCGCCGAGCACGTCAAGGTCGTGCAGAGCGGCCAGGGCGCGGACGAGGTCTTCGCCGGCTACCACTGGTACCCGCGCCTCGCGGTGCCCGAGCGGGACCGGGCGGCCGAGGCGTACGCGGAGGCGTACTTCGACCGGACGCACGCGGACCTGGCCGGCATCGTCCAGCCCCACATGCTGCCCGGCGAGGACGTCTCGCGGCGGTTCGTGCAGGAGCACATGGCCCGGCCCGGAGCGGAGACCGCCCTCGACGCGGCCCTGCGGCTGGACACCCACGTCATGCTCGTCGACGACCCCGTCAAGCGCGTCGACAACATGACCATGGACTGGGGCCTGGAGGCCCGGGTGCCGTTCCTCGACCACGAGCTGGTGGAGCTGGCCGCGGCCTGCCCGCCCGAGCTGAAGCTCGCCCACGACGGCAAGGGCGTGCTCAAGGAGGCCGGCCGCAAGCTGCTGCCCGCCGAGGTGGTGGACCGGCCCAAGGGGTACTTCCCGGTACCCGCGATCAAGCACATGGCGGGCCCGGTCCTCGACCGGGTGCGCGAGGCGCTGGGCGCGCCCGAGGCCAAGGCCCGCGGCATCTTCCGGGAGGAGTACGTGGCGGAGCTCCTCGCGGCACCCGACGAGCACCGTACGAGGCGAGGGGCGAACGGCCTGTGGCAGGTAGCGTTGCTGGAGCTGTGGCTGCAGAAGCACGGCATCGGCTGACCGGTTCCCACCCGGACGGGCAGGAGGCGCCGGTCGCGGCGCCCTCCACCGTCCCCCTGGCGCCCGCCGAGGGCGCCCGCGACGAACCGGTGCGGCTCACCGCCCACGGCTGCTGGTACCCGTCGGCCGACCCCTACGGGGCGCGGATCGCGTTCATCTGCGACCGCGGCGGCGTGCCGCAGCTGTGGACCGGGCCGGTGGACGGCGACGAGGTGCACCTCCTCGACGCGGGGCCCGACCCCGTGTCGGAGGTGTCCTGGTCGCCGGACGGCCGGTGGATCGCCTACACCACCAGGCCGGGCGGGGGGGAGCACTCGCGCGTGCTGTGCGTGCGCCCCGACGGCACCGGGCGCCGCGTCCTCGCGGGCGCGGAGCCCGGCACCTCCGCCTACCTGGGGTGCTGGCTGCACGACGGGTCGGCCGTCGCGGTCACCGTCGCCGCGCCGGCCGGGCCCGGCCCCGGACCGGCCGCCCCCTTCCCGGCCGGGGACCCGGCCGAACCGGGCGAGCCGCACGCCCTGGCGCCGCCGGCGGGCTGGAGCGAACGCGACGGGCACGCCGTCCTGCTGGGCGGCGCGCACCGGGGCGACGTGGACCCCGCCGTCCGCGCCCTCGGCGCCGCCGCCCGCGGCGCGCGGCTCCTGGGCGCCCCGCACGCCGTACCGCCCGCGCCGCTCCCCGAGGCGCCCACGGTGCGGGCGGGCAACGGGCTCGCGGCGTACCTGATCGACCCCGACGGGGTGGCGGCGCCCGTGCTGGTCGCCGTCGAGCAGACGGCGGCCACCCTCCGCGTCTGCGACGTCAGCCGGGACGGCCGGCTGGCGGTGCTGCGGCGCGGGCCCCGCAACCGGCGGGAGGCCGTCGTGGTGCGCCTGGCGGACCTGGCGGCGGCGGCGGCCGTGCCGGTCGCCGACGGCGACCCGTGGATCGGCGCCTTCTCCCCGGACGCGCGCCGGCTGTGGCTGCGCAGCGACGCCGACCGGGAGTTCGCGGCCCTGCTGGCCGCGGACCTGACACCCGACGGGGGCATCGCGGCCCTGTCGACGGCCGCCGAACGCGACGGGGCCGACCTGGAGCTCCTCTCCGTGGCGCACGAGGGCCGGGGCGCCTTCCTGGCGTGGAACGACGGCGGGGTGAGCGACCTGGAGTTCCGCACCCTCCCCGGCACGACGGGCACGACGGGCACGACGGGCGCGCCGCCCGTGGCGGAGGCGGGCCGCGAGGTCCCGCTGGACCACGAGGTCGCCACCCGGGTCGTGCCCGCCGGGGCGGACGGCGCGGCCATCGCCCTGAGCGGCTCGCAGCGGCGCCCGGGGGTCTGGTGGCTGCCGGAGGCCGGCGCGCCGGTCAGGACGGCGTGGTCCTCCCGCGACGAGGACGCGGTGCCGCCCGGCCGCCACCCCACCCGGCCGGTCCTGCACCGGTTCACCGCGCGTGACGGGACGCCGCTGAGCGGCTGGTACTACCGTGCGCCGGGCCGGGCGGCCAACCGGCCCGCGCCCTGCGTGATCCACCTGCACGGCGGCCCCGAGGAGCAGGAGCGCCCCGTGCTCGACCCGCTCTACCACGAGCTGCTGGGACGCGGGTTCGACGTCTTCGCGCCGGACGTGCGCGGCTCGTCGGGCCACGGGCGGTCCTTCGTCGACGCCGACCTCGGCACGGGCCGGTTCGCCGCGATCGAGGACGTCGCCGACTGCGCCGCGCACGCCGTGCTCGCGGGGCCGGCGGACCCCTCGCGGCTGGCGGTGATGGGCCGCTCGTACGGCGGCTACCTCGTCATGGCGTCCCTGGTGTGGCACCCGGAGCTGTTCCGCACGGGCGTGGCCGTGTGCGGCATGTCCGACTTCCAGTCGTTCTTCGCCGGCACGGAGCCCTGGATCGCCGAGTCGGCCGCGCACAAGTACGGCCACCCGGAACGCGACCGCGACCTGCTGCGGTCCCTGTCGCCCCTGCACCGCGTGGACGCCCTGCGCGTACCGGTCCTGGCGGTCCACGGCGAGTACGACACGAACGTGCCGCCCGGCGAGTCGGAGCAGTTCGTGCGCGCCGCCCGGGAGCGGGGGATCGCCGCCGAGATGCTGACCCTGCGCGACGAGGGGCACGACTTCCAGCGGGCCGACAACCGGCGCCTGTTCCGCCGCGCCGCGGCCGACTGGCTGGAACGCCACCTCGCCGGCGGGGGCGGCGGCCCGGCGCCCTTCGCCCACGGCGAGGACTGACCGGCCCGTCCGCCCCGGAGCCCCGGGCGGCGCCGCGCTCACGGGCACCCCGGCCCGTCCGCCGGTTCCCCCGGACCGCGCCCCCGCCGCCCNCCCCGGCGGGCCGGGGGCCGCGGCCCGCCCGGCGTGTCCCGTTTCGTACAGTGGAGGGCGGACCGTCCCGCGGCGCGTGAGCGGTCCGCCCCCTTAGGGCAGCGCCCTCCTCGTCCCCGTTCGGCATCGGAGCTCCCGGCATGGTCATGCGGCACCCGTCCGCCGGCGCGGACGGCACCCAGGAGGGGCTGTTCCCCGTGGACGACCTCGGGCCGGCCGGCGGCGGACCGGCGCGGACCCGCGCCTTCCGGGACTCGCCGGAGGCCCGCAGGCTGCTGGACGTGCACGAGATCCACGCCGAGCCCGCCGCGGCCGCGTCCCCCCGCGGCCGGCAGATCATCGCCCGCTTCCCCGGGGCCCGGGTGGTGGAGACCCCCTCGCACTGGCGCATCCCCGGCCTCCACGGCGACGAGGGCAACGCCGAGAGGTGGGTCCGCCTCAAGAGCCGCACCCTCGTGCTCGGCGAGCGCTCCTCCCTCACCACGCGCCCGAACGGCAGGTCGGCGGACTGGATCGCCCCCGGCCTCAGCAACGGGTGCGCGATGGCCTGCGCCTACTGCTACGTACCGCGCCGCAAGGGCTACGCCAACCCGATCACCGTGTTCACCAATGTCGAGAAGGTCGTCCGGCACCTCGCCCGGCACGTCGCCGCCCAGGGACCGAAACCCGCCCCCAACCAGTGCGACCCGCACGCCTGGGTCTACGACATCGGGGAGAACGGCGACTGCTCGGTGGACGACCTGATCTGCGACAACACCGCCGACCTGATCCACGCCTTCCGCGACTGGCCCACGGCCAAGGCGTCCTTCGCGACCAAGTTCGTCAACCCCGACCTGCTGGAGCTCGACCCGCGCGGCCGGACGCGCATCAGGTTCTCCCTGATGCCGCACGCCGACTCCAGGACGCTCGACATCCGCACCAGCCCGGTCGAGCGGCGCATCGCCGCCGCCGCGGACTTCCTGGACGCCGGGTACGAGGTCCACTTCAACCTGTCGCCCGTGGTCGTCCGGCCCGGCTGGGAGCGCGCCTGGTCCGAACTGCTCCGGCAGCTGGACGACGTGCTGCCGCGCCGCGTGAAGGAGCAGGCGCGGGCCGAGGTCATCACGCTCACCCACAACGAGCGCCTCCACGAGGTGAACCTCGGCTGGCACCCGCGCGCCGAGGAGGTGCTGTGGCGCCCGGAGATCCAGCAGGCCAAGCTGTCCCAGAACGGCGACCGCAACGTCCGCTACCGCAACGACGTGAAGGCCGCGTCGATCGCGACCCTCCGCGGGCTGATCGAGGCCGAGGCCCCCTGGCTGCGGGTCCGCTACGCCTTCTGACCACGCCTCCCGGCCCCGGCGCGGCGGCGGGCGGGAGGACCCGCCGGGGCCCGCACGCACGGAACCGGCCGCCTCCGTGCCGGGAGGGCGGCCGGTCCGCACCCTTCGCGCCCTCCCCCTTCCGCCCGGTCGCGGCGGCGGGGAAGAGGGGCGGTCACACGCCCGCGACGCCCTGGATCCAGGAGCGGTAGGCGGTGACGTTCGTGTACGCGGTGGTGGTCTGGCGGTCGCTGGTCGAGGCGACGCCCACCTGGACGCCGTTGGCCATCATCGGGCCGCCGGAGTCGCCGCCCGCCGTGATGCCGTTGCCGCGGCGGGCGCAGATGGCGGAGCCGCCGTACGCGTCACGGCAGGCGCCGCTCACGATGACGTCGGCGACCTTCAGGTACCGCGACTGGCAGTTGATCTCGGAACCGCACTGGTAGGTCGCCCCCCAGCCGTAGACCTGGACGGTCTGGTTCACCGCCACCGAGCCCGGCTGGCCGAGGCGGGCGTAGGTGCCCGCCACCGAGCGGTCCAGCCGGACCAGGGAGAGGTCCGAGGAGGGGTGGTTGTGGACGCTGACGCCGTTGGCCACCGTTCCGCCGCTGGTCTGGTCGAGGCTGCCGATGCGGAAGGACAGGCCGCCGCCGCCCACGCAGTGCTTGGCGGTCAGGATCCAGGTGGGGGCGATGATCGAGGCGCTGCAGGTCTGCCGGCCGTTGGAGAACAGCCGGGCGGCCCAGGGGGCGTCGCTCGCGTAGCCTCCGCCGATGATCGGCTGCACGGAGGCGGCCCCGGGCGCCGCGGCGGGCGCGCCGACCGCGGCCGGGGGCTGGGCCGTGGTCGTGGCCGCCGCCGTGGGGGCGAGTCCTAACACCGCGAGCGCGGTGGCCGCGAGCGCGGGGATCATTCTGCTGATTCGCACGTCGGTCTCCTGTGTGTGGGGGGTCGGGTGAGTCCTGGCGAGGACTCGCCGTGCACGGCCGCGCGGCGTGCGGGCGCACGCGGCGGCCCGACATGTATGTCGCGTACATGTCATGAACGGCTGTGGTGAATGTGGCAGACGACCCGCCCCTCGCACAAGGGTCCGGAGCCGGGAAACGGGGCGGGGGAGCCGTGAGAGCCGCCCGGCGTCCGTGTCAGGCCACGCGGTCCGGGCGGGTGCCCGGCCTTTGCCCGGAGCGGCGGGGGAGGCGTGCCGAGGGCGCACCGGCCGGTCCCCGGCATCCGACTCCCGCGCGGGCCCGGCGCGAACCGGCCGTGTCGCGGCACCGGCGGCACCGGCGGCGCCGGCGGCGCTTCCGGCGCGTCCGGTACGGGCGGCCGGGGCGCTCGGGACGGGGACTCCGGAGCGCCCCGGCACCGGCCGGCCGCCGCGCCCGGCTACGAGGTACCCCGGCTGCGAGGTGCCCCGGCCCGGCACCGGTGAGGCCGGATGCCGGAAGGCCGCGCGGCACTCGTCCGAGGCTCCACGTCACCGGGCGTGCGGCCGGGACGACCGGTCGTGCTCCGGGACGACCGGCGGTGGGCGCCGCGAGGCGTCCGGCCGCGGAGACCGCCGAGCCACGCGCCCGGGCGCCCCTCGCACGGGCCCCTCACCGGCATCCGCCGGCCGCGGCACGGGGCCGGAACGGCAGGAGCCGGGGTACGCCCCGCGGGTTCCCGCCGCGGGACCCGGCCCCGCCGGCGCCGGCCCGGAACGCCGACCGGAGACCCACGGGACGCGCTTACCGGAACGGGCGCGGACCCGGTGGCGGTGCCGGCCGCGTCACCGGAGCGCGGGGCGCGTGCGGCGCCTGCTCACGGCACCCGTACTTCCGCGGGGCCGTCCCCGTCCCCCGCCCGAGCCCGCCGCTCGGTGGGCCTGTAGACGACCACGGGGCAGACCGAGCACGCGGACCGCCCCTCCTGGGCGAACCAGCGGCACTCCGCCCGGACCGCGCACCGGGGCGGTTCCGCCGCCGGGCCGATTCCCCTCTGCCGCGCGGCGTCCGCCAGCCGGCCGACGAGTCCGCACCGCCGGTCGCTCCAGTGCTCGCAGGACTCCCGGACGCATGCGCCGGCGAAGCGGAAACGCGATTCCGGGTCGCCCAGGCGCCGGGCCGCGCCGACGAACCCCTCGTCGACGGGGACGGCGGGGCGGAGGTAGCCCAGGCGCCCGTCCTCACCGAGGACGCCGATCACGACCGCGCCCTCGTGGCAGGTGGAACTCGGGCACAGCCGCCCCTCCTCCGGGCGGCACGGGCCCGGCGCCCGCGCATCGGCCTGCGGGCCGGTCACCGTTCCGCCGCCGGACGCACCCGGATGCCCTGGGTACCCCCGTGCCCCCCGATCGAGGAGGCGGTGAGCCCCTCGGCCAGCAGGTCGACGCTCCTGCCATCCTTCAGCAGGTCCACCGATGCGATCTCGTGCAGGACGGCCCTGCGCACGGCGCCGTCGATCCGTCGCAGTACCTCGTCCGACAGCTCCAGCCCGTCGATCTCGACGCGGAACTCGTGTCGCCTGTTCTCCGAGGGCATGGGCTTCCTCCGTCGTCGTTCCTACGCCACCGGCGTGCCGCCGTCGGGCTTGGTGTCCTTGCAGCAGGCGTACTTGTCCTGCTTGTAGTCATGGCGGGCCAGGAGCTCCTCGTCGCAGTCGGGGCACACGGCGGTCAGCGGCTGGTTGACGCGCAGGACGTGGGAGACCTCGAGCTCCAGCGCCGCCGCCACCGCCTCCCGGCCGTGCTCCCGGATCCCCTGCTGCACGAACTCGAACGTCCCGTACCCCCGGCCGCAGTGGCACTCGATGCGGTTGGAGTAGGAGGACCCCGAGATCCTGATGCCGAGTTCGGACTCGATCCGGGCCTTCTCCTCGTGGGTCACCGCCTCCATGCCGACCGCCCGGATGCGGGTGGGGGTCCAGTACCACGCGTTGACGGCCGTGAACTGCGCCCGGGAGAGGTAGAACGTCACCGCTCTTCCGCTCATCACCGCGCCCTGCACCATGGCCACGACGGTGCTGTCGTCCGCCGAGATCACGACCTTTCCGTCGCGGACGACGGATTCGACCGTGTCCAGCGAGGCTCTGTCCATGGCGTACCTCTCCGAGTGGCGTGACCGGGCCGGCCGCACGGCTGCGCCGCGCGCCCCTGCCGGCCCCTCGCCCGACGTTCTCCGCTGCGGCGGCCCGGTGCCACCCGGGCGTTCCGTCCGGGTGACGGAGCGGCCCTCC
>NZ_CP095474.1:5102991-5106576 GCF_023614315.1 Streptomyces sudanensis
CNGCNNCCGCCCTGCCGAGCCCTTCGGCGTCCTCGGCCCGGTCGACGGGGCGGACGAGCGCGCCCGCGCCCGCACCGGCAGCGCCCGGGGCACGGGCCGGGACGTGACCGGAGCCTTCTCCCGGCGGGACGAGAAGCGCTCAGTCGATACAGAACTCGTTGCCCTCGACGTCCAGCATCGGGATGCACGACTCGTTCTCCTCGTCGGCGTAGAGCGTTCGCACGTGGGTCGCGCCGAGTGCGACAAGCCGCGCGCACTCGGCTTCGAGCGCGGCGAGGCGCTCCTCTCCCACGAGCCCGGTGCCGACCCGGACGTCGAGATGCACCCGGTTCTTGACGGCCTTGCCTTCGGGGACGCGCTGGAAGTACAGGCGCGGGCCCACGCCTGAGGGATCACTGCAGGCGGACCACGCTCCCCGCTTCCCGGGAGGCAGGGCGCGGTCGAAGTCGTCCCAGGTGGTGAACCCCTCGGGGGGCGGCATGACGTACCCCAGCACTTCGCACCAGAAGCGGGCGAGGCGCTCGGGTTCTGCGCAGTCGAAGGTGACTTGGAACTTCCTGATCTCCGGCATCGGCGCACCGTACCGCGTGCCGGGGGGACCCCGCCGCTCGTTTCCCGGGTGGCTCCGCCCGCCGTCCGCCGCGTCCCGGGCCGCCGGACGCGCACGGTGCCCGCCGGCCGGTGAACGGCGGGCCCGGGCGGTCGGAGGATCGGCGGGCCGGGCGGTCGGCGGACCGGCGCCGGTCCCGCCCCGGGCCCGCTCCGGGCCTCAGACGTGGAGTTCCCGCGGGAGGCCGGTCCAGCGCAGTTCGGCCGGGAGGTGGCCGGTGTCGTTGAAGAGGAGGAGCGCCGGGGGGCGGCCGGGTGCGTAGCGGATGACGGTCAGGGCCGCGTTGGCGTGGTTGACGCCCATCCAGCGCCACTTCGGTGCGTCGAGGGCGGCCCGGACGAGCCAGCCGATCAGGAAGGTGTGGGTGACGACGAGTTCGTGGCGGGGCTCGTCGCCGGCGACGGGTCCGGTGAAGTCCGCGAGCGCCGCCGCCGCGAGCCCCGGACCCCGCTCGCGTTCCTGGGCCGTGAACCGGCCCAGGAACGCGAGCCAGTCGTCGGCTGCCTCCGGCGGCAGTTCCTCCCGTCCCGGCAGGTGGGGGATGTAGTCGCCGGCCGCTTCGGAACGGTGCCGGGGGACGCCGTCGAACCGCTCGGCGACCAGTCGGGCGGTCCGTTCGGCACGGGCGAGCGGCCCGTGGTGGATCGCCGACAGCGGAACCCGGCGGAGCCGCTCCCCGAGCAGGGCGGCTTGGCGGCGGCCGGCGTCCGTCAGCCCGCTCCCGTCCGGTGACGCCTCGCCGTGGCGGGTGAGGTAGAGGTGGCGGGCGGCCATGCCGGTCATGGTGGGTCCTTCGACGAAGTGGGCCTTGCGGACTCACGGAGGGACGCCGCCGCACGCGACCGGGTTCCGCGGAGGGCGGGGCCGGGCCTCGCACCGGACCGGTGCGCCGCGGGTTCCGGGCGCGGGCCCCGATCGCGTCCCGCGGTCCCCGCCCGGCCCTCCGCCGGAGCGTCCCGGAGTTTGGAGCCCGGAGCCCGGAGACGTTCCTCCTCGGCCGTCGCCCGTCCGGGCGGACGGGACGGTGCCGGTACGCGTCCGGTGCGGTGCCCGTACCGGACGCGCCGGACCCCGTACCCGCACCCGCACCCGCACCCGTGTCCGCGGGCCCGGGAGCGGAGGCGCGGCCTCCGGGCAAGGGGGCGCGACCCGCCCGGTGCGCCCGACCGGTCCGCGGCGGCGGAGTACGCCTGCGGCCGACGGACGGTGCCGGTGCGTCAGACCGAGCGGTGGTACGGGTCCGGCACCCGCACCTCGCCGCCGAGTTCCCGTGCCGCGTGCCGCGCCCAGGAGGGGTTGCGCAGCAGCTCGCGGCCGAGGAGCACCGCGTCCGCCTCGCCGCCGGCCACGATCTTCTCCGCCTGCACGGCCTCGGTGATCAGCCCGACCGCGGCGACCGGCAGCCCCGTCTCCGCCTTCACCCGCGCCGCGAACGGCACCTGGAAGCCCGGCCCCACGGGGATGCGGGCGCGCGGCGCGTTCCCGCCGGTCGACACGTCGAGCAGGTCCACGCCGCGCTCCTGGAGCAGGGCGGCGAACCGCACGGTGTCGTCGGCCGTCCAGCCCGCCCCCTCCTCCAGCCAGTCGGTGGCCGATATGCGGAAGAACAGCGGCAGTTCCCCGGGCCACACCTCGCGCACCGCGTCGACGACCTCCAGCGCGAAGCGCGTGCGGTTCTCGAAGGAGCCGCCGTACGCGTCGGTGCGGCGGTTGCTGTGCGGGGAGAGGAACTCGCCGATCAGGTAGCCGTGGGCGCCGTGGATCTCGACGACCTCGAAGCCCGCGTCGAGGGCCCGCCGCGCCGCCGCCGCGAACTCGCCGACGACCGAGCGGATCCGCTCCGGGGACAGCTCCTCCGGCACCGGGTGGCCCTCGTCGAAGGGCACCGGGCTCGGGCCGACGGGCCGCCACCCGCGCGCGTCCGCGCCGAGCGGGGCGCCGCCCTTCCAGGGGCGTTCGGTGGAGGCCTTGCGTCCGGCGTGGGCGATCTGGATGCCCGCGACCGTCCCCTGGCCCTTGAGGAAGCCGGTGATCCGGCGCAGCGCCTCGACCTGGGTGCCGTTCCAGATGCCGAGGTCGTACGGGGTGATCCGCCCCTCGGGGGAGACCGCGGTCGCCTCCAGCAGGATCAGGCCGGTGCCACCGGTGGCGCGGGCCGCGTAGTGGGCGAAGTGCCAGTCGTTCGCCACCCCGGTCCCCGGGCCGGACGCCTCGGCGCTGTACTGGCACATCGGCGCCATCCAGACGCGGTTGGGGACGGTCAGCGACCGCAGGGTGCGGGGTTCGAACAGCGCGCTCACGGCGGACTCCGTTCAGATGGGGCCGGTGTACGGTTCGTACGATAGTCGTCGTACTACGTCGTCTGTCAAACTACGAGGACTCTCGTACGATGGGGGGACCCGAGGAGTCTGGAGCCCCCGTGACCCGTGTGACCGCCGCGGCCGCCCCGCGCGAGCTCTCCCATCCCGCACGCGACGAGATCCGGCTCGAAGGCGTGCTCCACGCGCTCTCCGACCCGATGCGGCTGCGCGTCGTCAGCGAACTGGCCGCGGCGGAGGCGGAGGTCGCCTGCTCGCGCATCGACCTGCCCGTCACCAAGTCGACCACCACCCACCACTTCCGCGTGCTGCGGGAGTCCGGCGTCATCCGCCAGACCTACCGGGGCACCGCCAAGATGAACGCCCTGCGCCGGGAGGACCTCGACGCGCTGTTCCCCGGCCTCCTGGACGCCGTCCTCGCCGCCGCCGGGAAGCGGCCCGCCCGCCTCGGCGGCCTGTAGCCGGGCCGCCTCGCGGGCGCGTACCGCGATCGCGGCGGCGGGCGCGCGGGCCGCCGGCGTCCCGCGGCGCGCGTCCTGACCGGCGCCGCCCGGCCGGTCCTGGCCGTCCCCATCGGTGCGGCGGCGCGGCGGCGCGTCCCGCGGCGCGGGGCGGGACGGGGGGCTTCCCCCGGCCGGGATGAGGCGGGTTGTGAGG
>NZ_CP095474.1:5106627-5126686 GCF_023614315.1 Streptomyces sudanensis
AGGAGCGCCTCGCGAGCCCGGCGAGCCCGCGAGTGGTGCCCGGCCCGGTGGCCGGCCGGCGCCCGTCCGGCGCGCGGCGTCCCGGCGGGGGCGCCGGTCGCGTCCGCGGCGGCGGGGGTGCGCGGTGCCTGCTCGTGCCGCCATGCCCACCTTGCCTCGCCTATCGAATCTCGATAGATTCTCATCGTCATTCGATGGATGGAGGGGGAGTCATGGGAAACGTGCCGGTACTGGCGCTGCGCGCCGTGATCGTGGCGTTGCTCGCCGGGTCGGTGTTCGCGCAGTCGGTGATGGTGCCGCTGCTCGCGGCCGACCTGGAAGGGGCCGACGGGGCCCTCGGGCACCTGCGGGTCCCGCTCGTCGTGATCGTGCTGCTGGGGATCGTGGCGGCCCAGGTCGTCCTGGTCTGCGTGTGGCGGCTGGTGACGATGGCGCGCCGCGGGACCGTGTTCTCCCACGCGGCCTTCCGCTACGTGCACGTCGTGATCGGGGCGATGGTGGCGGCCGCCCTCCTGGTGTTCACGCTGGGCGTCCTCCTGGCGCCCGGCGAGGCCGTCCCTCCGGGTGTCGTCCTGCTCGTCGGCGGCGCGGGCGTGGCCGTCCTGGGAGTCGCGCTGATCGTCCTGGTGCTGCGGATGCTGCTCGCCCAGGCTGTCGCCCGCGACGCCGAGGCGACGCGGATGCGGGCCGAGCTGGAAGAGGTCATCTGATGCCGATCGCGGTCGACATCGACGTGATGCTGGCCAGGCGGAAGATGTCCGTGGGGGAGCTCGCCGAGCGCGTCGGGATCACCCCCGCCAACCTGGCGGTGCTCAAGAACGGCCGGGCCAAGGCGGTGCGGTTCGCGACGCTCGCCGCGCTCTGCGAGGCCCTCGACTGCCAGCCGGGGGACCTGCTGCGCTGGGAGGCGGAGCAGACCGGGGAGGCCGGGGAGAGCCCCGGGGAGTGACACGGGGGTGCGGCACGGACCGGGACGGCGTGCGTCCGCTCCCGCCCCCCCGGCTTCGGGCACGGTCCCCGGCTCCGCTCCCGCCCCCCGGCGCCCCGCACCCTTCGGCGACCGGACGCGGGACGGCCGCCCCCGGACCGCGGCGAGCGGCGAGCGGGGGACGGTCACGCGGGGGACGGTCACACGGTGCGCGGCAGCCGGTGCAGACGCACCCGGGCGAGCCGGCCGTCCGAGACCCGCGCCGTCATGTACGTGCGGTACGGCTGGCGCCGCCGGTCGGTCGGCGAACCGGGGTTGAGCAACCGCAGCCGGCCGCCGGCCGTGGAGTCCCAGGGGATGTGGCTGTGGCCGAAGACGAGCACGTCCGTCCCGGGGAACCGCTCGGCGCAGCGCCGCTCGCGCCCCCGCGCCGCACCGGTCTCGTGCACCACGGCGAACCGCACCCCCGCCAGCTCCGCGTACGCCACCTCCGGCAGCCGCGCCCGCAGGTCCGGACCGTCGTTGTTGCCGTGGACCGCGACCAGCCGCCGTGCGCGCCCCTCCAGCAGGTCGAGCGTGGCGGCGTCGATCCAGTCGCCCGCGTGGATCACGACGTCCACGGCCGGCACCAGGTCGAGCAGCTCGCCCGGCAGCGCCCTGGCGCGCGAGGGGACGTGGGTGTCGGACATCAGCAGCAGCTCCACCGGTCCGACGGTAGTGCCTCGCCGGCCTGCCCGCGTGCGACGGCCTCCCGGAGTTCCCGTCCGTACGGCGGAACCGGTCCCGCCCCCGTACGGCGGGCGACGCTCCGGACCCGCCCCGCCTCCCCGCCCGGCCNGACANCGTACGTNCGNCCGTCCCGCCNGCCCCGCCGGCCCGGGCGCCGGACCTGCCGGGCGGGGAGGCCGCACGTACGCTGTAAGGAGTTCGGGACGCCCGCGCCGCCCCGCGCCGGGTCACCGCGCCGCGGGTACGGAGCGGCCGACCGCCGTACGCCGCGGGGCGGGCGGCAGGGGACCGGTGAGACGATGACGAACCTGGTGATCATCAGCGGCGGCCTGCGGCAGCCGTCCTCGACGCGGCTCCTCGCCGACCGCCTGGAGAGGGCGGTGCGCGCGGAGCTGGAGGCGCTCGGGCACGACGTCGAGTCGTCCTTCGTGGAACTGCGCCCGCTCGGCCGCGCGGTCATGGACGCGATGCTCTCGGGGTTCCCCACCCCGCCGCTGGAGGAGGCGTTCGGGACGGTCGGCGCCGCCGACGGGGTCATCGCCGTGACCCCCGCCTTCAACGCGTCCTTCAGCGGGCTGTTCAAGTCGTTCTTCGACGTGCTGCCGGAAGGCACCCTGGAGGACATGCCCGTGCTGATCGCCGCCACCGGCGGCACCGAACGGCACTCGCTCGTCCTGGAGCACGCGATGCGGCCGATGTTCTCGTACCTGCACGCGATCGTCTCGCCGCGCGGGGTGTACGCCGCGACCGGCGACTTCGGCACGGAGGACGCCCGGTCGGGGGCGCTCGGGAACCGGGTCGGGGCCGCCGCCGCCGACTACGCCCGCCTCGTCCGGGGCTGCGGCGCCCGCGCGCGGCGCGAGCCCGGCGCCGAGGACTTCACACCCATGGAGCGCCTCCTGCGGGGCCCGGCCTGAGCACCGGGCCCGCGCCGCCACCGCACCGCCCCCGCCGTCGCGCCGCGCGCGGTGCAGGCCCCGGAAGGGCGGCGNCNCGGCCCGNGGCGGCGGGGAAGGGGNCGGCGGGGGAGCGGAGGCGCCGGGCCGACCGATCGGACGCGCAACCGGAGGAAGTGGTCACCCATGCAGTTCGGCATCTTCACGGTCGGCGACGTGACGACCGACCCGACCGACGGGCGCACCCCGACCGAGCACGAGCGGATCAAGGCCACGGTCGCCATCGCCCGCAAGGCCGAGGAGGTGGGGCTGGACGTGTTCGCGACCGGCGAGCACCACAACCCGCCGTTCGTGCCGTCCTCGCCGACCACGCTCCTCGGGCACCTCGCCGCCCTCACCGACCGGATCACCCTGTCCACGTCGACGACGCTGATCACCACCAACGACCCGGTGAGGATCGCCGAGGACTACGCGTACCTCCAGCACCTCGCCGACGGCCGCGTCGACCTGATGCTGGGCCGCGGCAACACCGGCCCGGTCTACCCCTGGTTCGGCAGGGACATCCGCCAGGGCATCCCGCTGGCCGTCGAGAACTACGCGCTCCTCCACCGGCTCTGGCGGGAGGACGTGGTCGACTGGGAGGGGAGGTTCCGCACCCCGCTGCAGGGCTTCACCGCCACCCCGCGCCCGCTCGACGGCGTCCCGCCGTTCGTGTGGCACGGCTCGATCCGCTCCCCGGAGATCGCCGAACAGGCCGCGTACTACGGCGACGGCTTCTTCCACAACAACATCTTCTGGCCCATGTCCCACACGAGGCGGATGGTCGGCCTGTACCGGGAGCGGTTCGCCCACTACGGCCACGGCACCCCCGAGCAGGCCGTCGTGGGCCTCGGCGGGCAGGTGTACATGCGCCGCAACTCGCAGGACGCCGTACGGGAGTTCCGCCCGTACTTCGACAACGCCCCGGTCTACGGCCACGGCCCGTCGCTGGAGGAGTTCACCGAGCAGACCCCGCTCACCGTCGGCTCCCCCCGGCAGGTCGTCGAGCGCACCCTCGGCTTCCGCGAGGCGGTCGGCGACTACCAGCGCCAGCTGTTCCTGATGGACCACGCGGGACTGCCGACGAAGACGGTGCTCGAACAGCTCGACCTCCTCGGCGGAGAGGTCGTCCCGGTACTGCGCGAGGAGTTCGCGCGCCTGCGCCCGCCCGGCGTCCCGGAGACCGCGCCGGTCCACCCGGCCGTCGCCCGCGCCACCGGCGGGACGGGCGGGGTCTCCGGGACGGGACGGCGGGCGGACTGAGCGGGGCCCTCGGAGCCGTACGGGACGGTCCCGCGCCCCGTCGGAAGGCTCCCGCGCCCGCCCCCGCCGAAGCCACCGGACCGCCTTCGGCCGCCCACGCGGACGGAACGCGATCCGGCGGGCGCCGCGGGGCGGTTCCGTCCCGCGGCACCCGCCCCGCCCCGCCCCGTTCCCGTACGGCTCAGTTCCGCAGCGGTGCCGTGCCGGCGGCCTCGTCCTCGGGGGCCGGCGGGGAGGCGTGGTGGACGGAGAGCGGGGTCGCGATGTCCTCCAGGGACCTGCGTTCGGCCGGGACCGCGAGGAACAGCGCGACCAGGCCCCCGGCCGCCATCACGGCCGCGCCCAGGCAGAAGGCGAGCACCGTGTCGGCGACCGCTCCGCTCTCGGTCAGGTGCGCGAAGACCAGCGGGCCGGAGATCCCGCCGGCCGCCGTGCCGATCGCGTAGAAGAAGGCGATGGCCATGGCGCGGGTCTCCATGGGGAAGATCTCGCTCACCGTCAGGTACGCGGAACTGGCGCCCGCCGACGCGAAGAACAGCACCACGCACCAGCACGCCGTCAGCGTCGTCGCGGTGAGGTGCCCCTGCCCGAACAGCCACGCGGTGACGAACAGCAGCCCGCCGGAGAGGAGGTACGTCCCGGCGATCATGGGGCGCCGGCCCCAGGTGTCGAAGAGGTGCCCCAGCAGCAGCGGGCCGAGGAAGTTGCCCAGCGCGATCACCGCGAAGAAGTACCCCGTCGATCCGCTGGGCACGTCGTAGAAGGCCGCCAGGATCGCGCCGAACCCGAAGGTGATGGCGTTGTAGAGGAACGCCTGCCCGACGAAGAGCGCGAAGCCCAGCACCGCGCGGCGGGGGTACGTCCGCACCAGCGTCCGGGCGATCTGCCCGAAGCCGACGCTGTGCCGCCGCTTGACCGTGATCGGCCCGGCGGGCTCCGGCAGCGGCCCGCCGGTCTCCCGCTCCACCTGCCGCTCCACGTCGGCGACGATCCGCTCGGCCTCCTCGGCCCGTCCGTGCAGGAACATCCAGCGCGGGCTCTCGGGCACATGGCGTCGCACCAGCAGCACGCCCAGGCCCAGGACCACGCCGAGGCCGAAGGAGACCCGCCAGCCCACGTCCTTGGGCAGCACGTCGGTGTCGAGCAGGACGACGGAGAGCAGCGAGCCGCCCAGGGCGCCGAGCCAGAAGCTGCCGTTGATGATCAGGTCCACCCGGCCCCGGTACCTGCTGGGGATCAGTTCGTCGACGGCGGAGTTGATAGCCGCGTACTCACCGCCGATGCCCATGCCGGTGAGGAAGCGGAAGACGAAGAACCACCAGGACGAGTACGACAGGGCCGTTAGCGCGGTCGCCCCCAGGTAGACGGCCAGGGTGATCAGGAAGAGCTTCTTGCGGCCGTAGCGGTCGGTCAGCCAGCCGAAGAGGAGGGCGCCGAAGCAGGCCCCCGCCACGTACAGGGCCGCGGCGACGCCCGTCACCTGGGCGCTGCTGATGGCGAGGCCGCTGCCCTCCTCCGAGAGCCGGGCGGCCATGTTGCCCACGATGGTGACCTCGAGCCCGTCGAGGATCCACACCGTGCCGAGCCCGATCACGACCATCCAGTGCCACCGCGACCACGGCAGCCGGTCCAGACGGGCGGGCACCCGGGTCGTCACGGTCTCGTGCCGGGACGGGCCGGTCTGTGTCATGGGTCACCTCCGCGCAGTGATGAGCCGCGTCCGGATACCCACGGCCATCCACCGGAAACAGCCTGTGAGGAACGGCCGGAACACGGCCGGAACACGGCCGGAACGCGGTCGGAACGCGGTCGGAACGCGGTCGGAACGCGGTCGGCGCGGGACCCGCACCGCCGTGCCGCGGACCGCGGCCGTACGGGGCCGCGGCCGCCGGCCGGCCACCGGCCGGATCAGGCGGACTCCGCGTTCGCCGGCCCGGCCGTCCGCAGCCGGCCGGGCCGGGCGTCCGCCAGCGAGGTGCGGAAGCCGGACAGGCCCTCCAGCAGCGACTCCCGGGCCGACGGGCGCATGGCGGCGACGGCCGCGGCGAGCACCTTCTCGCGGCGGGCCCGCAGGTCGCCGAGGTAGGTCCTCGCCGGACCCGTCAGCCGCAGCTCCAGCTCCCGGCGGCTGACCGAGCTGGGGAGCCTCTCGACGAAGCCCAGGGCCTCCAGCCGGTCGCACAGGCGGCTCGTCGACGAGGGGGCCGAGCCCAGCAGCTCGCTGAGCGTGCGCAGGTTGACCCCGTCCTCCCGCTCCAGTGCGTACAGCACTTTCAGCTGGGTAGCCGAGACGGGCGCGGGGGACACCATCTCGCGGCCGTACTCCCAGAGGATCTCCAGCAGCTCGATGACCTCACCCGCCACCCGCGCGGTGACGACGTCGGACCCGTGCGGCGACGATGTCGGACTCGCGTCCATCAGTGCACTCCCGATCACACGTAGTCGGCTCAAGACGCCGGCCCCGCGTCGCAATGCCGGGAACGGGAACGCACTGCGCGCGGCGCGCCGTCGGCAACGGGGCACCGGCCCGCTGCGCAACCCTATCTTTCCGCCGTCCGACGGCCCGGGGGCGAACTCCCGCCGGGGCGGGTCCCGCCCGGTCGCGGCGCCGGACTCCCCGCCGCCCGGTGTGCCCCGCGTCACCCCGCCACCGGGTCCCGCCGGGTGGCGGGGAGTCCGGGCCGGACGGTTCTCCGCCCGGGGCTACGGCACGGTAGGCTGACGACATTTGCCGCATGACAAAGGTTCGCGGGGGCATCCTCTCGGGCCCAGGCAGCACTCACGAGGATGGTCATGGCCGAGAAAGTCGACAACCCCCGCCCTGTGCCGCGGTCCCGCACGCGTCAGACCGGCGCGGTCGGTGAACCGGAGCTGCGGGGGCTGCTGGCCGGTCTGACGGCGGTGCGCGACGGCGACTTCGGGACGCGCCTGCCGGAGGGGGCGGACGGCCTCCTCGGCGAGATCGCCACCGTCTTCAACGGCATGGTCGACCAGTTGGCGCTGTTCACCTCCGAGGTGACCCGCGTCGCCCGCGAGGTGGGCACCGAGGGGACGCTGGGCGGCCAGGCCGTGGTGCCGGGGGTGTCCGGCACGTGGGCGGACCTCACCGACTCCGTCAACGCCATGGCGGGCAACCTCACCACCCAGGTCCGCGACATCGCCCAGGTGGCGACGGCGGTGGCCAAGGGCGACCTGTCGCAGAAGATCGACGTGGACGCGCGGGGCGAGATCCTGGAGCTGAAGAACACCATCAACACGATGGTCGACCAGCTCTCCGGCTTCGCGGACGAGGTGACCCGGGTGGCCCGGGAGGTGGGCACCGAGGGCCGGCTGGGCGGTCAGGCCGACGTCAAGGGCGTCTCCGGCACCTGGCGCGACCTGACCGACTCGGTGAACTTCATGGCCGGCAACCTCACCTCCCAGGTGAGATCCATCGCCCAGGTGGCGACGGCGGTGGCCAAGGGCGACCTGTCGCAGAAGATCGACGTGGACGCGCGGGGCGAGATCCTGGAGCTGAAGAACACCATCAACACGATGGTCGACCAGCTGTCCGCGTTCGCGGACGAGGTGACCCGGGTGGCCCGCGAGGTGGGCACCGAGGGCCGGCTGGGCGGTCAGGCCGACGTCAAGGGCGTCTCCGGCACCTGGAAGGACCTCACCGAGTCCGTCAACGTCATGGCGGACAACCTCACCGCCCAGGTCCGCTCCATCGCCGAGGTCACCACCGCCGTGGCGCGCGGCGACCTGTCGCAGAAGATCCGGGTGGACGCCCGGGGCGAGATCCTCGCCCTGAAGGAGACCATCAACACGATGGTCGACCAGCTGTCCGCGTTCGCGGACGAGGTGACCCGGGTGGCCCGCGAGGTCGGCACCGAGGGCAACCTCGGCGGCCAGGCGACCGTCCGGGGCGTGTCGGGCACCTGGAAGGACCTCACCGACAACGTCAACGTCATGGCGTCCAACCTCACCGGGCAGGTGCGCTCCATCGCCCAGGTCGCGACCGCCGTGGCGCGCGGCGACCTGTCGCAGAAGATCATGGTCGAGGCCAAGGGCGAGGTCGCCGCGCTGGCGGGCGTTATTAATACGATGGTCGACACCCTCTCGGCGTTCGCGGACGAGGTGACCCGCGTGGCCCGCGAGGTCGGCACCGAGGGCATCCTCGGCGGCCAGGCGCGGGTGCCGAACGTCGCCGGCACCTGGAAGGACCTCACCGACAACGTCAACTCGATGGCGAACAACCTGACCGGCCAGGTCCGCAACATCGCCCTCGTCACGACCGCCGTCGCCAACGGCGACCTGTCGAAGAAGATCGACGTCGACGCGCGCGGCGAGATCCTCGAACTCAAGACGACCATCAACACCATGGTCGACCAGCTCTCCTCCTTCGCCGCCGAGGTGACCCGCGTCGCCCGCGAGGTCGGCAGCGAGGGCCGGCTGGGCGGCCAGGCCGAGGTGGAGGGCGTCTCCGGCACCTGGAAGCGCCTGACGGAGAACGTCAACGAACTGGCCGGCAACCTCACGCGGCAGGTCCGCGCCATCGCCGAGGTCGCCAGCGCCGTCGCCGAGGGGGACCTGACGCGGTCCATCACCGTCGAGGCGTCCGGCGAGGTGGCCCAGCTCAAGGACAACATCAACGCGATGGTGGAGTCCCTGCGCGAGACGACGCGCACCAACGAGGAGCAGGACTGGCTCAAGACCAGCCTCGCCCACATCTCCGGCCTGATGCAGGGCCACCGCGACCTCGCCACCGTGGCCGGACTGGTCATGGAGGAGCTGACGCCGCTCGTGTCCGCCCAGTACGGCGCCTTCTACCTGGCGGACGACTCGGCCGACGACACCGAGCTGCGGCTCGTCGGCTCGTACGGCCGCCCGGTGGGCGACAAGGGCCCCGACCGCTTCCGCCTCGGCGAGGCCCTGGTGGGCCAGGCCGCACTGAGCCGGCGCACCATCGTCGCCGACGGCGTGCCCGGCCGGTACATCAGCATCACCTGCGGCCTGGGGGAGATGGAGCCGGGCAGCGTGATCGTCCTGCCGATCCTGGTCGAGGACCAGGTCCTCGGCGTCATCGAGCTGGCCTCGTTCAGCCCCTTCACCGCGGTCCACCGCGACTTCCTCGAGCAGCTGATGGAGATGCTCGGCGTCAACGTCAACACCATCGTCGCCAACGCGCGCACCGACGAACTGCTGGAGGAGTCCCAGCGGCTGGCGTCGGAGCTCCAGTCCCGCTCCGAGGAACTCCAGGTCCAGCAGGAGGAGCTGCAGCGCTCCAACGCGGAACTCGAGGAGAAGGCCGCGCTGCTCGCCGACCGCAACCGCGACATCGAGCGCAAGAACCTGGAGATCGAGCAGGCGCGTCAGGAACTGGAGGCACGGGCCCAGCAGCTCTCCCTCGCCTCGAAGTACAAGTCCGAGTTCCTGGCCAACATGAGCCACGAACTGCGCACCCCGCTCAACAGCCTCCTCATCCTCGCCCAGCTCCTCGCCCAGAACCCCACGCGCAACCTGACGCCGAAGCAGGTCGAGTACGCGGGCATCATCCACTCGGCCGGCTCCGACCTGCTCCAGCTCATCAACGACATCCTCGACCTGTCCAAGGTCGAGGCGGGCAAGATGGACATCAACCCCGAACGGGTCCCGATGCGCCGCCTGCTCGACTACGTCGAGGCCACCTTCCGGCCCATGACGACGCAGAAGGGCCTGGACTTCGCCATCACCACCGCGCCCGGCACGCCCGCCGACCTGCTGACCGACGACTCGCGGCTGCGCCAGGTCCTGCGCAACCTGCTGTCCAACGCGGTGAAGTTCACCGAGCACGGCAGCGTCGAGCTGGTCATCGAGCCGGTCCCCGACGCCGAGGTGCCGGTCTCCGTCTCCCGGCGCGACGGCCCCGTGGTCGCCTTCCGGGTCGAGGACACCGGCATCGGCATCGCGGAGGAGCAGCTGGAGAGCATCTTCGGCGCCTTCCAGCAGGCGGACGGCACCACCAGCCGCAAGTACGGGGGGACCGGCCTCGGCCTGTCCATCAGCCGGGAGATCGCCCACCTCCTCGGCGGCGCCGTCACCGCGGAGAGCACACCGGGCCAGGGCAGCGTCTTCACCCTGTACCTCCCGGTGACGCACACCGACTTCCCCGCCGAACTCGAGCCGGCCCCCCAGCGGGCCGAACTGGAGGAGGCCGAGCCGTCCGAGGAGGCGCCGAGCGGGACCCGGCGCGGGCCCGCCGCCCCGGCGCCGCGCCCGACGCGCCGGCTGCTGGTGATCGAGGAGCGGCCCCGCGGCCTGCTCTCCCTCGTCGCCGAGAGCGCCGTCGCCGAGGTCGGGGGCGGTGACGGGCGACCGGCGGACGGCGTGGACATAGAGGTCATCCCCGCCGTCGGAGCCCAGGAGGCCGCGGCGGCCCTCGCCGCGGAGCCGTTCCACTGCGTCGTGCTGGAACTCGACATGGCCGACGGTGAGGCCCTGCGGTTCCTGGAGGCCATGGAGGGCGACAGGGCGCTGCGCACCGTGCCGGTCCTCGCCCACACCAACCGCCGCCACGACAGCGCCCAGGAGCTCGAGCTGCGGCGACGGGCGGGGAAGCGCCCCCTGGAGCTCCTGTCCAGCCTCGACGAACTCCGCGAGCGCATCGCCCTGCACCTGTCGGCGGAGCAGCCCGGCGACGTGGTGGTGCCCCTGGTCCGCACGGAGGAGCTGGCCCACCCGGCGCCCGTGGAGGAGGCCGACGACGAACTGCGGGGCCGCACGGTCCTCGTCGTGGACGACGACGCCCGCAACCTCTACGCGCTGAGCGGCATCCTCGAACTCCACGGCGTGCGGGTGCTGCACGCGGAGAACGGCCGCAGGAGCATCGAGGCGCTGCACGAGAACCCCGAGATCGATCTCGTCCTGATGGACGTGATGATGCCGGAGATGGACGGGTACGCGGCCACCGCGGAGATCCGGCGCATGCCGGAGTACGCCGACCTGCCCGTCATCGCCGTCACCGCGAAGGCGATGCCGGGGGACCGGGAGAAGAGCATCATGGCGGGCGCCAGCGACTACGTCACCAAGCCGGTCGACGCCCACGACCTCATCGCCCGCGTGCGCCACTGGATGCGGGTCCGCACCGACGGGGCGGAGTCGACGCGATGACCGCCTTCGACACGAGGGGCGACGCCGCCTCCCCCGCCGGGCCGGACGCCGAGGACGCCCCCGGCGCCGTGGCGGACCGCCCCGGCCGGGGCGGCGGGGAGCGCTCCGGGGACGCGCTCCCGGCCGTCCGGCCGGAACAGGACTCCGCGGTGGGCCGGCTGGCCGCCACCGTGGAGCGGCTGCGGCAGGAGGTGCGCGCCGCGCAGGCGGCCGCCGACGGGCGGGCGCTGATCGAGCTCGCCAAGGGCGTGCTGATCGAGCGGCTGCGGTGCGGGCCCGCCCAGGCCGCCCGGCAGCTGTCCGAGCTCGCCGAGCAGGCCGGGGTGGCCCCCCTGGAACTGGCGGCCGACATCGTCAACCAGGCCGCCCGGGACCACGTTGCCGAGGTCGTCGACGACTTCGTCCGGCGCGCCGCCGGCGAGGCCGCTTCCCGCGAGGGCGGCGACACGTCCGTCGGTGTGCGGCTGCGCACGGCGGAGAGCGCCGTACTGGCCGCCGGGGACACGCAGAGGATGGCCGAGTCCCTGCTGGAACACGCGCTGGCGCCGCTCGGAGCGACGGGCGCCGCCGTGTGGACGGCCGGCCCGGACGGGTCCCTGACCCTCTCCGGCCACGCCGGCTTCGGCGTGGAGGAGGCGGGCCGCTGGTGGTACGTGCCCCCGGGCGTGGCGACCGTGGCCCGGCGGGCGCTCGACTGCCGGGAAGCGGTGTGGATCACCTCCCTGACCGGCTCCGGCGTCCCCTCCATCGGCCGTTCCGAGTACCCGCAGGGCGGCCGTGTCGCCCTGCCCGCCGGCACGGGCGGCCGCATCCACGGCGTGCTGGAGATCTGCTGGCCCGCCCCGATCGGCCCGCAGCCGCAGCCCGTCGTGCGCCAGCTGGAGGCGCTCGCCGAGCTCTGCGCGCACACGCTGGAGACCCTCCCGTCCTCCACGGTGTACCCGCCGGGGATCTCACGGGAGTTCGCCGACGTGTCGGAGCTGGTGGACCTGGCCGACGGACTGTACGACCCGGCACTGGTCCTCACCCCGCACCTGGACGCGGAGGGGCGGCTCGCCGACTTCCGCATCCGCCACGTCAACCACCGCTTCCAGGACCCGGCCGGCCGGCCCCGCAGCACGGTGTCCGGCGCGCTGCTGCTGGAGGCGTACCCGACGGCCGCCGGGGAGAGCGACCTGTTCGGCAAGGTGGAGCGCGTCTACGCCACCGGTGAGCCCTTCCGGGCGCGGCGGACGACGCTGACCGCGCTCGTCGACCAGATCTCCCTCCCGCTGTTCGCGGACATCAGCATCAGCCGGCAGGGCGGCGCCGTCCTGCTCATCTGGCGCATCGAGGACGAGACCGCGCGCCTCGCCCGCCTGCTGCAGCACGCCCAGCGCCTGGGTCGCGTCGGCGGCTTCGAGGAGGACCTGACGACCGGGGAGATCACCTGGAACGGCCAGCTGTTCTCGCTGTACGGCCGGTCGCACGCCGAGGGCCCCGTGTCGCTCCAGGAGCTGACGTCCCACGCGCACCCGGACGACGCGGTGACCATCGGCCGGTTCCTGCGGGCGGTCCTGCACCACGGCCGGCCCGACACGGTCGCGTTCCGGCTGCGCCGCCCCGACGGCGTCACCCGGCACATCAGGGTCACCGCCGAGCCCGTCGTCGACGCCGACGGCCACCTCACCGCGGTCCGCGGCGCGTACCAGGACATCTCGTCGCAGCACTGGACCGAGGTGGCGCTCGCCGCGACCCGCGACCAGCTCGCCCAGACCGAGCAGGAGGCGGCCGAGCGCAACCGGCTGGCGCTGCAGCTCCAGCACGCCATCATGCCCCCCACCCGGTCCCCGCTCGACGTGCCGGGCCTCGACGTCGCCGTGCGGTACCGGCCCGCCGAATCCGAGTCGCTGGTCGGCGGCGACTGGTACGACATGGTCGTCCTGCCGTCGAAGCACATCCTGCTCTGCGTCGGCGACGTCGCCGGGCACGGCATCGAGGCGGCCACCGGCATGGTGGTGCTGCGCAACGCGCTGCGCGGGCTCGCGGTCACCGGAGCCGGCCCCGGCCAGCTGCTGTCCTGGCTCAACATGGTGGCCCACCACCTCACGGAGCAGGTCACGGCCACCGCCGTGTGCGGCGTGTACGACCCGGCGACGCGGGCGCTGCGCTGGGCGCGGGCCGGGCACCTCCCGCCCGTCCTGGTGCGCGAGGAGACGGCCGAGCCGCTGCCGATGCCCCAGGGCCTCCTCCTGGGCGCGCTCTCCGAGGCCGAGTACGAGGAGAGCGTGGTCACGCTCGAACCGGGCGACTCCCTGCTCATGTACACCGACGGCCTCGTCGAGAGGCGGGACACCGCCGTGCAGGACTCGATCAGGCAGCTGCTGACCACGGCGCGGAGCCCGTCGCCGTCGCTGGGGCACCGGCTGGACCGGCTGCTGACGCACAGCCGCTCCGACACGGACGACGACACCTGCCTGATCGGCATCCACATCGAGTGAGGGAGGATCCGGTCCCGCGGCCGTCCGCGGGACCGGAAACCCCCGGCCCCCTCGCCGACTGCCCGCCTCCGGCCCGCCGCGCGCCGGCCCGGAGGCGGGAGGAGCGGCCCCGGAGGCCTCCGTCCGGCCGGAACCGGCCGCCCCGGTGCCGTACGCTCCTCCCGCGCGGCGGCGATGGCACCGTCGCGCACCGCCACCCGACCCCTCGCCGGCGGTGGGACGCCCCCGCCGCCGCGGAACGCACGAGAAGACGAAGGACGTGGAAGAGACCGCCGCCCTGGAGGAGGCCCTGCGCCGCGCCGCGCCGCACACCCTGCTCGACGTCGTCAGGACCGCCCTGGCGCGGCGGTACGGGGCCCGGCGGGTGGAGCTGTGGCTGGTGGACCACGGCATGCGCTCGCTGCAGGCCGTCGGTGCCCCTCCGGGCGCGGCGCCGGGGCAGGTGCCCGTCCACGGCAGCCCCCAGGGCCGGGCGTTCGGCGCTCAGGAGCCGTACCTCCTGGGCGACGAGGAGAAGGGCCCCGTGGAGGCCCACCTGCCCGTCACCGTCCGCGGCGACCGCCTGGGCGTGCTCTCGCTGGAGCTGCCCCGGCGCGGCGGCGCACGCTTGGCCCTCCCGGAGCTGCGGCGGGTCTGCGACGCCCTGGGCCACGAGATCCTCGTCGCCGAACGCGACACCGACCTGTACGTCCTGGCGCGGCGCGCCACCCGGCTCACCCTCGCCGCGGAGATGCAGTGGCAGCTCCTGCCCGGCCGTTCGTGCGCCCGCCCCGAGTTCTCGATCGGCGCGCAACTGGAGCCCGCCTACGCCGTCTTCGGGGACACCTACGACTGGTCCGTCTCCGCCGACCACCTGACCCTGACGGTCGCCAACGGCATGGGGGAGGGGATGGACGCCGCCCTGCTGACCAACCTCGCGGTGAACGCGCTGCGCAACGCCCGGCGCGCGGGCCTCGACCTCGCCGGCCAGGCCGCCCTGGCGGACCAGGCGGTGTACGCCCAGTACCGGGGCTCCGCGCACGTGGCGGTACTGCTGCTGCGCTTCGCCCTCGCCACCGGGGAGGTGGAGGTGGTGGACGCGGGTTCGCCCCGGCTGTGGCGCCTGCGCGGCGGCGCGGTCGAGGCGCACCCGTTCGAGGCGCAGCTCCCCCTGGGCATGTTCGAGGACACGGTGTACGTACCCGAGCGCTTCACCGTCCTCCCCGGCGACCGGCTGCTGTTCGCCAGCGACGGCGTGTACGACGCCCTCTCCGGCACCGGTGAGCGGTACGGGGCGAAGGCCCTGCTCCGCGCCGTCGCCTCCACGCGCCTGCTGCCGCCCGCCCAGGTCCCGGACGCCGTGCTGCGGGGCCTGGCCGAATACCACGGCAGGCCGTCCCAGGAGGACGACGCCCTCGTGCTGTGCCTCGACTGGCACGGGCGGCCGGGCGGCGGGGAGACCGCCGGCTGANCCCCGTCGCGGACNCGGCCCGNNCNCCCCGGCCCCGCGGGCCGGGGAGCCGTCCGGCGCCCTCCGCCCGCGCCGGCGCGCACCGGCCGGGCCCCGGCCCGGTGCTTCCCGGAAAGAGAATTCCGGCCTCCGGCGCACGGCGCGGACCCGTCGTTCTCCGCCTTTTCCCGTGAAAAAGGCGGCTCCGCCCCTTTTCCCGCCGTATCCGCTCCCTTCCGCTGCCGCAGTGATTCCGTCACCCCGATGGGGGTGCGGCGCATTTCGCGCACCGTCCTCCGGTGGGGCGGACGGGTAGCTTTCGATTCCCCGCACGTTCGCGGGCACGCCGACGATTCGGTCCACTGGAGGCCGCCATGCGCAGAAAGGGAACCGTGCTGCCCGCTCCGCCGGCCACGGCCCTCCCGGCGGGCGGAACCGGTGGCACGGCGCACGCGGACGGGGTTTCCGGGTCGGCGGACGGAACCCGGGTCCCCTCCCCTCCCGCTGCGGAAGTCCCGGATGTTCCGGCGGTCCCCGCGACGGCCGGTTCTCCCGGCCGCCCGGAGGACCACCGTTCCGGACGGGGCGATCGCACCGGTCGGGAGAGCGGGGAACGCCGCCGCTCGGTTGGAGCGATACCCCCCGCGGACCGCGCTTCGTCGACCGGTCGGTGACGGCCGAACGCGGCACTCGTGCCCTTCCGGGTCGGCGCCGTGACGGCAGACACGATCACGCCCGGAATCGCGGCCGGACCCGGCCGAACGAGCAGTCTCGCGGACCTCCACCCGTCGGCGCGACGACACGAAAATCCCCATACACAGAAGGAAAAGAAAAGCATGAAGCTCAAGAACGCCCTCGCCTGCACGTTCGCCGCCCTGGTCGTGGCCGGCGGCACCGCCGGAACCGCCCAGGCGGCCGACGACGACTCGGCGAAGTTCGACAACAGCAGCCAGGTCCTCAGCTGCAACGTCCTCGAGATCATCGACATCCCGATCCTCTCGGCCGCCAACAACAACATCGACTGCTCCGAGAACGTCAAGGAGGAGAAGAGCAAGTCGGTGCACATCGTGGACGAGGAGAACGCGCACGCCACCGCGGTGCTCCTCCCGCGCCAGCACTGATCGCGCGGCTCCGCCCGCCTCGCTTCCCGAGGAGGGCGGAGCCGTCGCCCACGCGGTCCAGCCGCTCCGGAAGCCGTCCGGGGCGGCTGGACCGCGTCCGGCGGCCGGAAGGGACGGGGGAGTACCCCGGCCGGACGGGGGCATCCACGACACGTGGAGACCTCCGACGAAAAGCTTCCGCGCGCGAGGGCCGCGCGTTCCGGGACCCCGTGGTGGTTCGCCGTCCCCGCCGTCCTGCTGGCGCTGACGGTCCTGGTGGCCGTGGCGGGGCGGTTCGGCGTCGTGCCCGGGTGGGCCGGCCTGTTCGGCGAGGAGACCCGGGACCGCTCCGGGCCCGCGCTGCTCCAGTCGATCCAGGACCTCAGCCGCTACGAGGGGGCGGCGGGTTCCTACCAGATCGTGGTGGACCTGGAGAAGGACGCCCGGTTCCTGCCGGACGCCATTCGCGGCACGCGCACCCTGTACGTGGCGGCCGGCACCGTCGGCGCGTACGTGGACCTCGGGAAGACCGGACCCCGGGACGTCACCGTGAACGAGGAGCGGACGTCCGCCGTGATCCGGTTGTCGCGCGCCGTGCTGGACCGGCCGGCCCTGGACCCGGACCGTTCCTACGCGGTGTCCAAGCAGCGCGGCCTGCTGGACCGGCTCGGCGACCTCTTCTCCGACAACCCCAACGACGAGCGCGCGGTGCAGCGGCTGGCGGCGCAGCGCATCGGCGAGGCGGCGAAGGAGAGCGGCCTCACCGAAAGGGCCGAACGGAACACCACCGCCATGCTGAAGGGACTGCTCGGCTCCCTGGGGTTCACGCAGGTGACGGTGGTGTACACCTGACGGGACGGTGCCGTGGTGAGGCCGACGCGGGCCGGGCGCGGGACACGGCCGGGCACGGCGGAGGCACCGCCGGTGCCGCCCGCCGGGCGTAGGCTGCGAACCGGCCCGGCGCAGCGGCCGGGCGGGCCGAACGAGGAGGAGCCGCCGTGTCCAGACCGCCCCTGCCCGAGGACGCCGTCGCCGTGCTGCGCAAGCCGAACCCGGCCGTGCTGGCCACGCTGCGCCCCGACGGGCAGCCCGTCTCGACGGCGACCTGGTACCTGTGGGAGGACGACGGCCGGGTCCTGATCAACATGGACGAGGGCCGCAGGCGGCTGGACCACATCCGCGCGGACCCCCGGGTGACGCTCACCGTGCTGGACGAGCGGTCCTGGTACACCCATGTGAGCCTGATCGGCCGGGTGGTGGGGCTGCGCGGGGACGGGGGACTGGCGGACATCGACCGGCTGTCCCGGCACTACCTCGGCAGGGAGTACCGGCGGCGGGACCGCGGCCGGGTCAGCGGATGGATCGAAGTGGAGCGCTGGCACGGCTGGGGCGCGCTGAAGGACAACCGCCAGGCGCTCTGACCAGGACGGGGCCCCGGGGCGCCTCCTCGGACCGTGCGCCCCCGGACCCCGGCCGCGAGCGGCGCGAAGCCTCCGGGCGGCCCGCTCCCGGACCCCCCGGACCCGTACCGCCCCCGGACCCGCGGTGCCGCCGGGCGCGTACCGTCACCGGGCGCGGGCGGTCCGGGCCCGCGGTGCTCCGGACCCGTCCGGTGTCCGGCCCGCCCCGCACCCCGTCCCTCCGCACCGCCCCGGGCGCGGTGCCGGCGCCGCCCGGGTGCGTTCCGCCGTACCGCGGTGCGCGCCGGGCGGCCCGGACCCTCCCGCNNCCCGGCCCCACCGGCCCGCCGGTCGCCCGGAGGGGCCGGGGGCGCGGGCCTCAGGGCCGAGGCCCGACCGTCGTGGGGCCGTCGCGGACGACGATGGCCAGGGCCGGGCAGGAGTCCGCCGCGTCCAGGGCCCGCTCGTCCTCGGGGATCTCCGTGCGGACCGGTTCCGCGTACGTCCCCTCCAGCCGGAACAGGTCGGGGGCGAGGGCCGCGCAGATGCCCGAGCCCATGCACGCCCCGGAGTCGACGCCGACCCTCCAGACCATCGGCGTCACCACCCCACCGGCATCTCGCGCGGCCCGCGGACCAGCATCTGGTTCTTCCACACCACGTCCCCCGCGAGGCGCAGGTCCGGGAAGCGGGTCAGCAGCGCCAGCAGCGCCTCCTGCAACTCGACGCGGGCCAGGGGAGCGCCGAGGCAGTGGTGGACGCCGTGACCGAACCCGAGGTGCTGCACCCCCGTGCGGGTGATGTCGAGCCGGCCGGGCTCGGTGAACTTCAGCGCGTCGCGGTTCGCCGCGCCGATCGCGACGAGGACCGGCTCCCCGGCGCGCACCAGCGTCCCGCCCACCTCGACGTCCTCCGTCGCGTAGCGGGGGAAGGCGGCGGCACTGCCGAGGGGCACGAACCGCAGCAGCTCCTCCACCGCGCCCGCCACCAGCTCCGGCCGCTCCCTGAGGAGGGCGAGCTGGTCCGGGTGCTCCAGCAGCGCGTACACGAAGTTGGGGATCTGGCTCGCCGTGGTCTCGTGACCGGCGACCAGGATGCCCACGCAGAGGTCGACCAGCTCCAGCTCGGTGAGCCGGTCGCCGGTGTCGCGGGCGTCGATCAGGGCGGTCATCAGGTCCTGGCGGGGGTTCTCCCGGTGGTCCCGGATCAGCCCCGTCATGTAGGCGCGCAGCTCCTCGCGGTTGCGGAAGAACTCCTCCGCCGTCAGCGAGCTGGTGGACAGGGCGGCGTCGCTCCACACGCGGAACTTCGGCCGGTCCTCCTCCGGAACCCCCAGCATCCGGCAGATCACGGCCACGGGGAGGGGCAGCGCGTAGTGCTCGACGAGGTCGGCGGGCGGCCCGGCGGCCTCCATCCCGTCGAGGAGGCCCTGCGCCAGCTCCCGCACCTGCGGGCGGAGCTTCTCGACCCGGTGCGTCGTGAAGGCCTTCGTCACGAGGGTGCGCAGGCGGGTGTGCTCCGGCGGGTCCATGCTCAGGATGCCCGTGTCCTGCTGCGCCTCGGACTGCCGCGGCTCGTCGTGCCGCTGCGCCTCGGCCCGGCTGAAGCGCCGGTCGCCCAGGACGAGGCGGGCGTCGGCGTACCGGGTGGCCAGCCAGGCGGGCTCGCCGTAGGCCATGCGGACGCGTAACAGGCCCGGCCGCCGGAGGGCCTCCTCGTACGCCTCTGAGAGTTCCAGCCCCTCGGGTTCGTTGAACGGGTAGGCCAGCGGCGTCTGTTCGCGCGCGGTCGTCACGGGAAACCTCCCTGGTGTAAGCGAGTGCTTACCAACCTAGAGTGGGCCGTGACGGCGGTCAACGGCGCCTCGACGTCCCCTGACGGGGGCGGAGCGGCNGGGGNNGGGGACGTGGGTGGAGGCCGACGGGACGGACAGGGCGGGGCGCCCCGGCGGCGGGACGCCGGCCCGGGGCCCGGCGGGCGGCGGATCGACGCGGGAGCGGCTGCTCGCCGCCGCCTCCGAGCTGTTCGCCGAGCGCGGGTACGAGCGGGCGACCGTCCGGGACATAGCGGCCCGCGCGGGGGTCAACCAGGCGCTCCTCTTCCGCCACTTCGGCTCCAAGCGCGCCCTCTTCGGCGAAGCGGTGTCGCGCGACGGCCTGGAGCGGCTGCGGACCACCCCGCCCGAGCGGCTCGTGGAGGCCGTCCTGTCGGACATGCTCACACCCCCGCCGGGCCGGGGCGGCTCCGGGGAGGGGGCCGCCAGGTCCCTGGAGACGCTCCTGCGGTCGATCGGCTCGCAGGACGAGGTGACGGCGGCGGTCGCCGCCCTGGGCACCGACTACGCCCGCGTACTGGCCACGCTGAGCGACGCCGAGGACCGGGCGCTCCGCGCCGACCTCGCCCTCTCCTGGCTGCTGGGCATCGGGCTGGTGCGCGTCGTCATCTGCAAGCGGCCCCTGGCCGACGCCGACCCCGCCGAGGTCACGCGCCTCGTCACCGGCGCCCTGGACCGCCTCCTGGGCGGCTCCGCCCCGCCGCCCGCGCCCCGCGCCGCCGACCCCGGGCCCTGACCCGCGCCCCGCGGGAACGGGCCCCGGTGCACCCCACGGCGTTCCGGGCGGTGCCCGCGGCCCGCCGCCGCTCCCGTACCGCCTCGGGGCCCGCC
>NZ_CP095474.1:5126703-5139241 GCF_023614315.1 Streptomyces sudanensis
CGGCCCCCGCGGGCACCGCCGCGAGGCCGCCGGGAGCGCACCGGCCGCCCGGCCGGTGCCCCGCGCGGGATCAGCGGGACGCGACCACGGCCGTGATCGTCTTCCCCCCGGGGGCCGGCGTGACGGTGACGGCGGTGCTGAGGCGCCGGATCAGGGGCCAGCCGTAGCCGCCGGGGGTACCGGGGCCGTCGCGGGGAACGGTGCGGGGCGGGACCGGCGAGCGGTCGGTGACGCTGATGCGGACGGCGTCCCCGTCGAGCGAGACGTCGAAGCCGCTGACCCCGCCGCCGTGCCGGAGGGCGTTGGTGACCAGTTCGGAGGTCACCAGGAGGATGTCGTCGAGCACCGTCCCGGACGGCGGGCCGGCCCCGGCGGAGAGGAGGCGGCGCACGTGGTCACGCGCCGCCCCCGCGGTGGTGGGGCGGTGCGCACGGCTCGTCGCGGTGTCGGGGGCCGCCATGCTCTCCTCCTTCGCTCTCGTCGTCTTCCCGTCGTCCCGCTCCGTCTGCCCGCCGCGGCGGACCCGATACCGGCCGCACCTCCCCGTGTTCCCCGCCGGGCGCCGCCCGGGCGGCCGAGGCGGCCGCGGTCACCGAGTCGACGAAGGTGAAGGAGCCGGTGGTGTCGGTCACCTCCAGCAACCGGGCGACCGGCGGGCTCGGCCGGACCAGGAGCAGCGGCGTCCCGGCCGCCCGGTGCTCTCCCGCCGCCCGGAGGAGGACGTGGAGGAAGGACGAGTCGGCGAAGGTGACCTGGGACAGGTCGAGGACCGTCCCCGCGGGGGCGTCGCCGGGTGCCGGTGCGAGCGCGCGGGCGAGGTTCTCGGCCGAGTCGAAGTCGAACTCGCCGCTGACGCGCACGATCCGCAGACCGGCGGCCGTCGTCGTCAGGACTTCGGGGTCATCGCTCATCGGAGCATCATCCCATCGCCCCGTTCCGCCCGGGAGGGCAGGCGGGGGCGACGCCTCCCCGCCGCCGCGCCCCGAGGCCGGCCGNNNNCGCCNGGCCCCGCGCGCACGGCTGCGGGGAGGGCGCGCGCCGCCGCGCCGCGCGGCGGGAACGGGAGGTCCGCCGTCCGCCCCGGCTTGATGGCCCGACGGTGCGTGAGCGATGGTGGAGAGCCTTGTCCTCCAGTGGAAGGTGGTGAGGCCCGACTGCCGGGTCTCCACTCATGACGACTTCCGAGGGCGCCACGCCCCTACAACCAGGTTCCACCCGCAGTGTGGGCACTTCCTGGACGCACGCGCCGTACCCCGCCTTCGTCGCGGACGAGAACGGCGGGATCGTGCAGGCCAACGACGCCGCGGCCGCCCTGTTCCCCGGCGCGGCCCCCGGGGCGCTGCTCGACGGCACAGTCCCCCGGTGGCTCGCCGAGGCGCACCGCGACCTCGCCCGGCGCGGCGGCGGCGACGGGGTGCCGGGCCGCCCGGTCCGGGGCCGGCACGGCTCCCTCGCACTGGAGGCGCACCCCACGTCCGGCGTGGACGGGACCGTGGTGTGGTGGCTGATCGACGACACCGACCGGTTCCTCGCCGAGCGGGCCCTGCGCCACGAGCAGGAGCGGACCGCGTTCCTCGCCCAGGCGTCCACCCGGCTGCTGGCCTCGCTGAACGTGCAGCGCTGCATGGAGGTGGCGGTGGAGCTGGCGTCCGCCTACCTGGCGGACGCGGCGGTCCTGATCGCCCCGGCCGGCGGCCGGCGCCACCCGCTGGCGTCCTGTGTCGGCGGGGCGGCGGCGCGGTACCGGACGGTCCGCGTCGACCCCGCCGAGGTACCCGGGCTCAGCGAGGCCCTGCAGGGCTTCCCCCCCGTCCCGTCGCGCTGGATCGACCCGGCGTCGCTGCCCCCGTGGGCGGTGCCGGACGGGTTCGGCACCCGGGCGGGCTCCGCGGTCGTCACCCCCCTGCCCGGGCACGGCGTGCCGGCCGGGGCGCTGATCCTGCTGCGGCACGGCGACCGGGAGGCGTTCGACGCGGCCGAGGAGGTCTTCGCGGGCCTGTTCGCGGCACGCGCGGGAGCGGCCCTGTCCGCGGCCCGGCTCTACACCGAGCAGGCCGGCATCACCGCCACCCTGATGGCGGAGCTGCTGCCGCCCCCTCTCGCGCAGGTCCGCGGGGTGGAGTTCGCCGGGGGATACCGGCCCTCGCAGGACACCGAGCGGATCGGCGGCGACTTCTACGACGTGCACCCCGCCGCCGAGGAGGGCCAGGAGACCCTCGCCGTACTCGGTGACGTGTGCGGGAAGGGCCTGGACGCGGCCGTCCTGACCGGCAAGATCCGCAACACCCTCCACGCGCTGTTCCCCCTGACCGACGACCACGAGCGCGTGCTGAGGCTGCTCAACAGGGCCCTGCTCAACAGCCGCCACTCGCGCTTCGCGACCCTCGCCCTGGCCTCCGTCGTACGCCGCGGCGGCAAGGTCCGGCTCCGGCTGACCAGCGCGGGCCACCCGCCGCCGCTGATCGTCCGGCACACCGGCGAGGTCGAGCAGGCCGACACCCGGGGCACCCTCATCGGCGCGCTGCCCCAGGTCCGGGCCGTCACCGCCCACGTGGAGCTGGCGCCCGGCGAGACGTGCCTGCTGTACACCGACGGCATCACCGAGGCCAGGGGCGGCCCCCTCGGCGACGTCCTCCTCGGCGAGCAGCGGCTGAGCGCGGCACTGGCCGAGTGCGCCGGGATGCCCGCCGAGGCGATCGTCGAACGCGTCCAGATGCTCGCCACCGAGTGGGTCGGCGGCAACCCGCACGACGACATGGCGCTCCTGGCCATCACCGCCCCCAACGGGGCGCAGCTCACAGCCGTGGACGGCCGCACTCCGGGCAGGTACACGGCATGACGCAGACCGACACGCGGACCGGCGGCGGCCACGCCCCGGACGACCGCCTGGCGCGGGCGCGCGCCGAACTGTGGCAGGCCGTGCAGGCGCGGGACGAACACGCCGCCGGGAAGGTCGCCTTCGGCCTCCTGGACGACGGGATCACCGCCGAGAGCGTGCTGCTCGACGTCATCGCCCCCGTCCAGACGAAGGTGGGGACCGAGTGGGCCGCCGACCGCATCAGCGTCGCGCAGGAGCACGCCGCCACCGCCATCCACGAGCGGATCATCGCAGCGATGGCGCACCGCGACCCGCCCCCGGCGGACACGGCGCACGCCGGGCGGGTGACGGTGACGGTGGCCTGCGTCGACGGCGAATGGCACGCGCTGCCCGCGAGGATCCTGGCCGAGGTGCTGCGGGACCGCGGCCACCGGGTCGACTTCCTCGGCGCCCAGGTCCCCACCCCCCACCTGGTCGAGCACCTGCACCGGACCGCGCCGGGCGTCCTCGCCCTGTCCTCCTCGATCCCGACCCGGCTGCCCCGGGCGCACGCGGCCGTCACCGCCGTGCAGGCCCTGGGGATACCCGTGCTCGTCGGCGGCGCCGCCTTCGGCCGCGACGGCCGCCACGCCCGGCTCATCGGCGCCGACGCCTGGGCACCCGACGCCCGTACCGCCGCGGACCTCCTCGCCCGGGGCCTGCCCCGGCCGGTCCCCTCGGTCCTGCGGCAGGCCGGCGACGACCTCCCGCACCTGGCCGACCAGGAGTACACCCTGGTCACCCGCGCCAAGAGGCAGCTGGTGAGGAGCACCCTCGCCGGCCTGGAGGAGCGGCTGCCCGCCATGCGCGCGTACACCGCGGCGCAACGGGAGCGCACCGCCGAGGACGTCGCCCACATCGTCGACTTCCTCGCCACCGCCCTCTACACCGACGCGCCGGAGGTGTTCACCGACTTCGTCGACTGGACCGGCGACGTCCTCGAAGCGCGGGGCGTCCCCGCGGCCGGCCTGCTGCCCGGCCTCGACCTCCTCGCCGAGGAGCTGAAGGACTTCCCGCGCGCGCTGGGCGTCCTCACCCTCGGCCGCGACACCGTCGACACCCGGGGCTCCCGCCCCCCGACCCCCGTCCCTGGAACACCCACATGACCACCTCGCCCGACGACTCCCTCCGGCTCACCGTCACCGACGGCGGTCGCGAGCTGTGCCTCGCCCTCGCCGGCGACCTCGACTACGACACCGCCGAGGACCTGACGCACGCCGTACGGGAGTACCTCGCCGAGCATCCCGCCCCGGACGTCCTGAGCGTGGACTGCGCGCGGCTCGCCTTCTGCGACTCGACGGGCCTCGCCGCCCTGCTGATGGTCCGCCGCCTCACCGCCGGCACGGGCACCGCCCTCCACCTGCGCGACCGCCCGGCCCTCCTCGACCGCCTGCTGGAGCAGACGGGCACCTTCGACCACCTGGTCGGCACGGGCCGGGCGGGCGAGCGGGACACGGAGGCGCAGACCCGCCCACCGCGGCAGCCCTGACCGGCCGGGCACCCGCACGCGCCGGGCGGGCGCCCCGCCCGGCGGGGAGCGCCCGCCCGGCTCCCCGCCGCCCGCCGCGTCACCGGGCGGCGGCCGCCACGGTCGCGGGGTCCTCGCCGGTCAGCTCCACGATGCGCTCCAGGGGCACGCCGGCCGCGATCGCCCGGCCCAGCAGGGCGTCGCGGCCGTCCGCGTACTCCCGGTAGGCCAGGAGCTGCTCCTCGATCCCGGCGAGCGACTCCGGGGCGGTGCGGTGCCGCAGCCGGTTCAGCTCGTCGTCGCCCAGGGGCACCGGCAGCCGCTCCGCCCCCTCCGGAATGGCCGCCGTCTCCTCGGGCGGCACCAGCCGGAGCCGCGGGGACGTCGCCGTGACGCCGTGCGCGTCGAACCACGCCCGTACGGCGGGGGTCTCCAGGCACGCGAGGTCGCCGACGGAGGCCGGCGGCACGCCCAGCGGACCCGACGGGTCGTCCAGCAGGAACAGGTAGGCGTCGTCGGTCACCTGAGCCTCCTTCGGGGGAGCGGTCGTGGGGGTTCGCCGTCCTTCTACCCCGCCGCGGTCCGATCATCGTCGGCGGGGACCGCGCGTCACACCCCTGCCACCGGCCCTTCGCGGCCACCGGTTCCGCGCCTGGGAAGCCGCCGCGCCGAGTGGGCCGGATAGGCCGTACGGGTCGGGCCGGTTGGGCCGGACGGGTCGAAACGGGCCGGAGACGGCCCTTGCGGCCGTCATGGCGTCCGGATACGGGGGTATGCGGGCATCTCCGGCAAACGAAGCCCGCGGCCCCGCCCAGGGGCCGCGCCGAACCACAGGAGGACCACCCGTATGTCGCAGGTCGAGGAATCCATCACGGTCGACGTCCCGGTCCGCACCGCGTACAACCAGTGGACCCAGTTCGAGAGCTTCCCCGAGTTCATGGAGGGCGTGGAGCGGATCGAGCAGGTCACCGACACCCTCACCCGCTGGACCACCAAGGTGAACGGGGCGGAGAGGTCGTTCGACGCCGAGATCACCGAGCAGATCCCCGACGAGCGGGTGGCCTGGACGACCGTGGGCGGCGAGGTGAGGCAGGCCGGCGTCGTCACCTTCCACCGCATCGACGACACCACCACCAAGGTCATGCTCCAGATGGACGTCGACCCCGAGGGCTTCGTGGAGACCGTCGGCGACAAGCTCGGCTTCGTCAAGCGGCAGGTCGCCGGCGACCTGAAGCGCTTCAAGTCCTTCATCGAGAGCCGGGGGTCCGAGACCGGCGCGTGGCGCGGCGAGGTCTGAGCCCCGCCCACCGGCCGCACCGCCGTCCGGCGGAGCGGCACCACCGCGGCCCGGGCCGTCCGGAAGCGTCCGGACGGCCCGTCCGGCTGCGCGGGGCCGTACGGAGGGCCGTCGCCCCCGGCCCCGGGGCCCGGCCGTGCGGGAGCGGGGGCCGTTCCCGGCGTTCTGCCCCAGCCGCGGATGGCGGTGCCCGGCCGTACGGCCGCGCTACGACGCGGCGCCGGGGCGGGGGACGGCGCCGGCCGTCACCTCCGGGCGCCGGCGGGTGCCGTTCCGGCCGCCGGGGCGGACGGGGAGCCCGGCGGCACTCCGTCCGGCGGGGAGCGGGCGCTGCCGCGTCACCTCCTCGCCGTCAGCCGACGTCGCCCTTGAGGTACTCGTTCAGCGCCTGCCCGGGCCGCAGGACCGCCGTCCCGTCCTCCAGGTGGAAACTGCCGAAGCCCATGAGGCTGACGCTGCGGTCCCGCCGCAGCCCCTCGGCCAGGGCCCCCGCTTCCGTCACCGTGCCGAACAGGGCCTCCAGCACCCGCTCGACGTCGCCGGCCGGGATCTCGCCGCCGTGTTCCGCCGCCTTGCGGGCCGTTGCCTCCGCCAGTTCTGACCTGTCCACGAGCAGCTCCAAGATCCGTCGCCGGGATGCGGGCCGGCCGGGGCCACCGTGGCCGCCGGCTCCCTCGACGCTAACGGCAGGACCACCGGGCGCGCACAGCCACAGGTCTCCGGCACGGCCGAACGGGGCAACCCGCCGCTCACGGCCCCGCGCCGGCCGCCCGCCCCGGGCGCGTCCCCGACCCGCAGCCCGTCCCGTCCGCCCCGTCCGCCCCGTCCGTCCCGGAGAGGTGCGGGCCGGCACCCCGGGCCGGGGTACTACGACCGCCTCACCCGCGCCGTCCCGCCGTGAACGCCCCGATCAGCGCGGCCACGGCGTCCGGCGCGCTGTAGTGGGCCGCGTGCGCGGCGCCCCGGACCTCGGCGACCCGCCCGTCGGCGACCGTGCGCGCCACCCGCCGTGCCCAGGCGCCCGACGCGACGGGATCGGCGGCCCCGCGCACGACCAGCGTCGGCGCCCGGACCCGGGACAGGTTGGCCTCGAAGGCCCCGGCCGCGTCCCGCAGGGCGTGGCGGAAGGACACGGCGAAGCGCAGCGGACCGGTCAGCAGGTAGTCGGCCATCGCCACCCCGAGCAGGGACAGCGGTTCCCGGGGCGCGTCCGCGAGGAGCTGCCCCGCCTGGCGCCAGCCGGACGCCCCCGGTTCGAGCGCCGGCCCGATCAGCACCGCCCCGCGCACCAGGCGGGGGTGGCGGGCGGCGACGGCCGCGATGACCTGGCAGCCGACCGAGTTGCCCACGAACAGGCACGGACCCAGGGAGAGCCGCCGGTGCCAGTGGGCCACCGCGTCGGCGACGGCTCCGATGCCGGGCGCGCGGCGTGCCGCCGCCCGCGACCGCGCGGTGCCCGGCAGGTCCGGCACGAGCACGCTCGCCCCGCCCGCCGCCAGCCGCCGCGCCAGCGGCACGAAGTACCGCCCCGAGATACCGAGTCCGTGCACCAGCACCACCGACGGGGCCCCCTCGTGCGGCGGGGGGCCGAACCGTCGGGTGAAGAGCCCGGCGTGCCGTGTCTGTTCCATGTCTCCACTACCGTGTCGCGTCGGGTGCCGGCGGGGGAGCGCCGTGTGCCGTCGCAGACGTGTGCCCGCCGCGGGCCCGCTCATGAGCGGGTGCGGCCCTTCCGCACGCCCCCGCCGGTTCCCGGAAGCCCGGTACGGAACCGCTCCCTTCGGCCACCCGCCCGGCGGGCCGCGGCGGCCCCGGCACCGGTCCACGTCCGCGGCGTACTCGACTGCCCGTCAGTTTGCTTGCCGCGTAAGCACGTTGCCTACACTCCGGAGTGTGGTGACCGCATGCACGGCGACGGCCCGGCCTTCGACGGCCGGCTCCTCCCCGCACGGGCGCGGACCGCGACGCGGCACCCGTACCCCGGCCCGGCGGGCGGGGCGCTCACGGCCGCGCCGCCCACCCGCGTACCCGGACGCGACTCCGGACCCGGACGCCTCCCCCGTCNCCGCCGGTGCCCGCCCCGGCGCCACCCCGTCCGGAACACCGCCGGCGACGGCGGACACCGGCCGTCACGCCACCTGCCCGTGCGAGGGCCGCCACCGGCGACGGCGCGGCGCCCGCCCCGGGCGGGAGCCGTCGCCGGGACCGGCGGTAACGGCCGCCGTTCGGGGAACACGGCCGACGACGCGGAACCACCCTCCGGCCGGGAGGCCGGAAGGCCGGGTGAGGACCNNNGGGTGGGAACGCGCGCCTCCGCACCCGGGGGAGCACGGCACGACCACCGGGCGTTGCACTCTGGGACGGAGCGTTTCGCGTACGTCCGTCACGCCGCCCACGCGATGAGGAGGACTCCATGGACGCCGCCGGAGAAGGACGGCAGCAACTGGACGCGGTCAGCGTCCTCAACGCGAGGAGAACGCTCCTCCAGCTCCTCGGCCGGGCGGGGGTCCCCTCCGGCGAGGCGGAGGAGCTGGTCGAACTCGTCGAGGCCGGTGCCCTCGCCCTGGCGCACCGCGAGATCGGCGGGAGCGGGCGGACCGCCCCCGGGGACAAGGGCGAGCCCTACGAGTCCGGGTGGCTCGACGGTGCCCGGGCCGTCGCCGACGAACTCGGCGACCTCGCCGAACGGGCGTTGCGGCGCGCCGTCGCCTCCGGTCCGTCGGACGCCTCCCCGGACCCGCGTCCTCCCGCCGGGAGGGTGGAGGTGGAGCGGGCGAAGGCGGCGGTCGTACCGCTGTACCTCTCCCTGACCACCGTCTCCGACCTTGATCCCGAGGTTTCCGAACAGGTCCTCGCCGCCGTCCTCGGGACCATGGGCCCCCGGGAGCGGGCCGGATACGCGGGGCGGCTGGCGGAGTTCGCCGAGGCCCATCGCGCACGCCTGGAGCGGTCGTACGCGGAGTACGGGCCGGGCAGCCCCATCGCGATCCACGGCCGCTACTCCCTCCTCCACTCACCGGCCAGTCCCGCCGTACTGGAACGGCTCGCCGCGGCGCCGGCGGCCCTGCGCGAGGAGTGGGACGCGGCCGAACTGCCGCCCGCGTGGCTGGAGGGGCTCGCGGCGGCCTGGGACTCGTCGGCCGGGGGCGCCTCGGGCTGACCGCCGGCCGTCCGCGCGGGCCCGGGGCGCGCCGCCCCGCGGCCGACCGGAAGGGAAGGGCGCGTCCGGCGGGAGGGGACGGCGAACCGCTCGCGGCGGTACGGGGGGGGGATGGAGGCGCGGGACCGGGAGGGGCGCGGCGGCGCTCACCGGGGGCGCGCCGCGGTGCCGGACCCGGGGCGAGCGGCACGGCCGGGCGCGACCGGTTGGCGGGCACCGGAGGGGGCCGGTGCGCGGTGCGACCGGTGCGCGGACGTCCCGGCCGGAGCGGCCGGAACCGTCGGCGGGTGCCGCAGTGTGCGAACGGGCCGCATCCGCCCGGCGGCGATCATCGCCCCGTACCGGCGGCCCGCCGCCCGCCCCTCCCGGGCCCGCCGGCCGGGTCGCCCGCGGGCAGCGGGCCCGCCGGCCGACCGGGAGCCGGTACGGGAGCCCGTACGGGAAGCCCGTACGGGTGGCCGCGGGGCCGGGGCTTCCGCCCGCCTCAGTTCTTCTGCTTCTTCGGGGACTTCGCCTTCCCCGGCGGGAGTTCGCCCGCGTCGCGGCCCGGGCCCTCCACCTCCGGGGCGTTTTTGGCGCCTTGGCCGCCTTCCGCGTCGCGGCCGTACTCCTCGCCGTCGCGCTCGTAGCCGCCGCGCCGGCCGTCCTGGCCGTACCGGTCCTGCGGGTCGCCCGGCTCCGCCCGGGAGACGGGGGGAGCCGGGGGAGCGGAGGCCCGGTATCCGCCGGTGGCCGAACGGTCCTCCCGGGGCGATCCGGCGGTGGCGGGGGAGGCCGCCGGCGGATCGGGGTCGGGAGCCGGTGCGGANAGGCGAGGGGGAGAGGCCTCCCGGCCGCCGCGTCAGGCGGCGTCGGGGAGGGCGCCTGCTCCGACGCCGCCTGACGCGGCGGCCGGGAGGCCGACCCTTCCGCCTCGGCGGTCCGGTCGCCGATCGAACCGGTGAGCGTGACCGCGAGGGCGGTCAGCACCGCACCGGCCGTCAGCACCGCCCGGTCGGCACGGAACGGGGCGCGCGCGGAGCCGGCGGGCCCGGCGTCCCCGGTCCTTCCGGCAGCTTCCCCGCCGGTCTCCGCCCCGTCCGCCCGGCCGGCACCACGGACCCGGGCGGACGGGGGGAACGACCGCAGGGTGGCGTCCCCCGCCTCCATCCCGCCCCGCGCGGCCCCGCCCGCACGGGGGAGCGCCGCGAGGGGCGCGCCCGGCGGTACGTCGGCCAGCGCCCGCGCGCAGGCGGCGGCGTCCGGCCGGCTCTCCTCGTCCGTCGCCGTCATGGCCGCCACCAGCTCGGCGAGGTCGTCCGGCAGGTCCGGCGGGACGACCGGCGGCCGGTGCAGCCGCGCGACGGCGGCCTCCAGGGGGATGCCCGGGTACTCCACTTCGCCCTTCAGGCACTCCAGGAGGACCAGGCCCAGGCTGTAGACGTCCGCGGCCGGCCCCGCCCCCCGGCCCAGCACCTGCTCGGGCGCCACGTACGCCGCGGTCCCCACCAGCGCGCCGGCGGCGGTGTGGGTGGTGGAGTCCAGCAGCCGCGAGATGCCGAAGTCGGTCAGGTACGGGGCGCCCGAATCGTCCAGAAGGATGTTGGAGGGCTTGACGTCGCGGTGCACGACGTGCGCCGTGTGCACGTGTGCCAGCGCCGCGGCCAGGGCGGATCCGATGCGGCGGACCTCCGCGGGATCGAGGGGGCCCGCGGCGATGCGGCGGCGCAGCGTCGTCCCCTCGACGAGCTGCATCACCAGGTAGGGCCGCCCGTCCTCCTGGCCCGAGTCGTACACGGTCACCAGGCCGGGGTGCTGGAGCTGGGCCAGCAGACGGCCCTCGTCGTCGAAGCGCTCCTCCGGCTGGCCGTCGCCGTCCGGGCGGAAGACCTTGACCGCCACCGGCCGCCGCAACCGCAGGTCCAGCCCCTGGTACACCTCGGCGGTCCCGCCGCGTCCCAGCAGTTCGTCGAGGCGGTAGCGGCCGGCGACCACGTGGGCCGTGAGCCGCCAGTCCGGTGGGGTCGACCACGGGCGGACCTTCATCTCTGCTCCCTGCGCTCTGCCGTCACCTGCCGTCCGCCCGCCCACCCGCCGTCGTCCCGGACGCGTCCGGTCCGTGTCCGACTCCTGCCCCCTGCGGTCTCCGCCACGGGGGTGCCCGATCGTGAGCCCGTTCGTGCGCGAGCACGGACTACGCGTGCCCCGTGAGTCCGCAGGCATCCGCAGATCCCGCGGCCGATCCGAACCGGCCCCGGTGCGGAACGCCGCCGCACGAGCGGTGACGGCGGACCGGGACCACCGGTCACCCGGCTTCCCCGCCCCGCCGCCGTCACACCAGGCCGCCGTCGGCCACGAGGTTGTGACCGGTCACCCACGCGGCGTCCGGGCCGAGCAGCAGGGCGACGGCGGCGGCGACGTCGGCGGGCGTGCCCACCCGGCCCAGGGCGGTCAGCCCGGCCACCCCCGCCACCGCCTCCGGCGGGGCGCCGGCACGGAGCATGTCGGTGTCGGTGGGGCCCGGCGACACCGTGTTGACCGTGATCCCGCGCGGCCCCAGCTCCCGGGAGGCGACCCGGGTGAGCTGCTCGACCGCCGCCTTGCTCGCCGCGTAGACCGACTCGCCCGCGCTGGGCCAGGCGGTGGCGGTGGAGGAGACGTTCACGATCCGGCCGCCGTCGCCCATCCTGCGCGCCGCCGCCCGCACCGCGAGGAACGCGCCGCACGCGTTGACCGCCATCACCCGCTCGAAGACCTCCGCGGTCAACTCGTCGACCCGCGTGTGGTCGATGACGCCCGCGTTGTTCACCAGCGCCGACAGCGGGCCCGCGGCCCTCTCGTCGAACACCCGGTCCGCCGTCGCGAACAGCCGCTCCACCTGGTCCGGGTCGGCCGAGTCCGCCCGCACGGCGACGGCCCGCCCGCCGCACGCCTCCTCCACCTGCCGGGCCGCCCGCCCGTCGGAGGCGTAGCCGAAGACCACCGTGGCGCCGTCGCGGACGAGCCGCTCGACCACGGCCCGCCCGATCCCGCGTGATCCGCCCGTCACCACCGCCGCGTGCATGGATGTCCCCTTCCGTCCTGAGTGGCCCCCACGATGGCAGCGATCGCGGAAACCGCGCTTCCGCGATGCGGGTGAGACTGCACCACATGACCAGGAGAGACCCCGCGGCGCGGCTGCTGCGTCTGCTGTCGCTGCTCCACACGCGCGCCGACTGGCCGGGCCCGGAGCTGGCGGGCCGGCTCGGAGTCAGCACCAGGACCGTCCGCTCCGACATCGGACGGCTGCGCGGCCTCGGCTACCCGGTGTCGGCCACCCCCGGTACGGCGGGCGGCTACCGGCTGGGCCCCGGCGCTCGGTTGCCGCCCCTGCAACTGGACGACGAGGAGGCCGTGGCGGTGGCGATCGGCCTGCGCACCGCGGCGGCCCAGACCGTGGGCGGCATCGAGGAGACGTCCCTGCGTGCCCTCGCCAAGCTGGAGCAGGTGCTGCCGGCCCGGCTGAGGCCCCGTGTGGCCGCGCTGGCCGCCTCCACGGTGCCGCTGCCGGGGAACGGGCCGGCCGTGGACGCCGGTCTGCTGGCCGCCCTGGCCGCCGCCTGCCGGGACCGGCGGCGGCTGAGGTTCGACTACCGCGACCACGCCGGGAACGCCACCGTGCGCGACGCCGAACCGCACCGCCTCGTGTCGACCGGGAGACGCTGGTACCTGGTGGCGTGGGACGTCGACCGCGACGACTGGCGGACGTTCCGCGTCGACCGGCTCGCGCCGCGTACG
>NZ_CP095474.1:5139551-5150878 GCF_023614315.1 Streptomyces sudanensis
CCCCGACAGGTTCGGCTGGTCGAGGAGCTCGATGACGTCGCAGCTGGCGACCTGGCTGCCGTTGTCGAACTTCGTCACGTCGTCGTCGGCCGCCTGAGCGGTCCCGGCGGCGCCACCGGCGACGGCCAGGGCGGCGAACGTGCAGGCGAGGGTGTTCCTGAGCTTCATGGTTGTCTTGCCCTTCGAGAGCTTTTCCTGTGGGTGCGCCGGTGGGGAGCCGCGCGGCCGACCACCGGTCCGAGTTCACAGAACTCCCCCATTGCCATGGACGTCACAATCCATGAGGCGTCCGACCCGCACTCACCACCAAGCAGTGAACGAAGCGTCACTCGGGGAGGTGTTGCTCCGAGTGGGTAGTGCCGACGCCGGCGCCCCTCGCCGGTCTCCGCTGCGGGGCTCCGCCCTCCACGCCGATACGGCCGCCGCCCGCCGTCGGACCCGCCTCCACCGCGAGGGGAACCGGTTCGACGGCGGGAGGCCGAGGGGCGCGCCGCCCGCCGGTCGCGTCCGCGTCGCGCCGCCGCGTCCACCGCGGCGGCCGGTCCGGTCCGGCCCGCACCGCTCCGTGCCGGGTCCGGTCGTGCCGCCGGTGCCGCGCACGGCCGGACCCGGCGTCCGGTCAGAGGTCCCGGATCTCGAAGGCCAGCCGCGCCTTGCCCAGGAGGTCCTCGGCGGTCTTCTCGGCCCCCTTCCCGGCCGGGAGGGCGACGGTGAGGGTCAGCCGCTCCTGGCGGGAGCTGACCACGACGAGGGTCTTCTGCAGCCGGCGCGGCGCGCCCTCGGTGTTCGCGTTGTAGGAGCCGGTGAACAGCGCGGCGTCCCGGCCCTGGTGGGTGACGGCCCGCACGTCCGCCACGGCCGGCTCGCCGCCCTCGGGCGGGGTGCCCTCCTCGTATTCGCGCTTCCAGCGCTCGGCCGTGGCGACGGCGGTCTCGGTGACGCCCTTCAACTCGTCCACCAGGATGGACCTGTCGCCGGACGGCGCGCTGTACCGGGTCGCGGTGTAGGGGCCGCCGGAACTCTCCAGATCGTCCTCGGTGGTGATCGTCCACTTCTCGGGCGCGGCCACGGACAACTGCATCCGGTACTCGTCGTAGCGCTTCCACCCCTCGGGCAGCTCCTCCCCGCCGGACCGGAGGAGGAGGCCCGCCACCAGTGCGAGGACGGCGGCTCCGGCGGCGGCGGCGAGGAGGTACCGCCTCCGGCGCGACCCGGCACCGGGAGCCCCCGGCCCCGTGGCGGAGGGCGCGGTGCGCTCGGCGTCCGCCGCCGGCCGCTCCTCGCCGGCGGCGGCCGACCGCAGCATCCCGAGGGCCTGCCGGGCGGTGAGGCGGCTCTCCGGCTCCTTGCGGAGCAGGCCGCGGATGGTCTCGTGCAGCTCCTCGGCGTGCCGGGCGGGAGGCAACTCGGCCAGCAGGATGGCCTGGAGGGTCGACGGGGTGGTCTGGCGGCGGAAGGGGGAGACCCCCTCGACGGCCTGGTAGAGCGTCACGCCCAGGGACCACAGGTCGGACTCGGGCCCCGCGCGGCGCCCCAGCACCCGCTCCGGCGCGATGTACTCCGGCGAGCCGATGAAGGCACCGGTCTCCGTGAGCTTCTGCTCGCCCTCCACCTGGGCGATGCCGAAGTCGGTCAGGACGACCCTGCCGTGGCGGCCGACCATGACGTTGCCGGGCTTGACGTCCCGGTGCAGGACCCCGGCCTCGTGCGCCGCGTTGAGCGCGCCGAGGACGGCCAGGCCGATCCGCGCGGCCTCCGCCGGCGGCAGGGTCCCCTCGTCCAGCAGGTCGGCGAGGGACCTGCCGCGCACCAGCTCCATCACGATCCAGGGGCTGCCGTCCTCGGTGACGACGTCGTGGATGCAGACGACGGAGGGGTGGTCGATCCGGGCGGCCGCGCGTGCCTCGCGCTGCATGCGCCGGTGCGCCGTGTGCCGCTCCGCCTCGCTCAACGTCTCCGGAAGGCGCGGCTCCTTGACGGCCACGTCCCGGTCGACCACCTCGTCCCGGGCCCGCCAGACCGTACCCATGCCACCGGAGCCCAGGCGCTCCAGGAGCCGGTACCGTCCGCCGACCAGGCGCCCCGCGCCGGAATCCGGGCCGGGCGCCGCCGCCGGCTCCGCCCGCGGCGGACCCGGCGGAGGGGCGGGCGGCCCGTCCGCCGCCCCGGCCGCCTCGGTGGGCTCGCCCCGCCTCTGCGCCGGCAGCGGCGGCCGGAGCGGGTAACTGGTGGGTTCCTGCTGCCCCCCGCGATTCGTCATGCGCCCATCATGCCAACACCGTTGCGGCCGTTCCGACACGGCTTCCGGTGCCGGTTCCGTCCGGTGCGGAACCTCCGTACGGCCGGACGCGGCCCGGCCCGCGCGCCGGGAGGCGGTGAACCGGAAGCCGGCGGTGGGGCCGCCGAGGGCCGCGGCGACGGTCCTCCCGCCCCGGCACGGGCGGCGGGCCCCGCCGAAGTGGAGCCCGCCGCCCGGCACCGCTGCGGCCCCCGCCCGGGGCGGGGCCGCGTTCGGGTACTTCGCCGCGTCGGGCCGCCACCGGCGGCGCCGGGCCGTTCGGCGTGCCGGCGTCCGCACGGAGGCGGTGCGCGCCGTGGGCCCTTCGGCCCCGGAGCGCGCTCGGGCGCGTCCTTCCGGGCGTCCGGTGCTCCCGGGGAGCGGGCCGGGCCCGGATCAGGGCAGATGGGGATGGGGGGCGCGGTCGCCCCCGGGGCCGTCGGAGATCAGGAGGAGGAGGACGGCGCGGTCGGCGCTCAGGGAGCGCACCTTGTGCGGCGTCGTGGCCGTGAAGTAGGCGGAGTCGCCCGGCTCCAGCTCGACGGAGCGGGAGGGGAGGAGGAGTTCGGCCCGGCCCCGGTGCACGAAGAGGAACTCCTCGCCCGGGTGGTCCCGGAAGGGTGTGGAGTCGGCGTCGTGCGGCGGGTACAGCATGAACGGCGTCATCCGCTTGGTGCCGGCCTGGAGGGCGATGCCCTCGTAGCGGGAACCCGGCTCCTCCTCGGGGGTGAGGAGCCGCCGCTCCCCGGCCCGGGTCACCGTGACGTCCGTGAGCTGCTCGGAGTCGGTGAAGAGGCTGTCCAGGGGAGTGTCCAGGGCGCGGGCGAGCGCGGCGCTGACGGCGATGGAGGGCGTGCTCTGCCCCCGTTCGACCTTGGAGAGGTAGCTCTTGGTCACCCCGGCGCGCTCCGCCAGCGCCTCCAGGGTCATCAGCCGTTCCCTGCGCAGCTGCCGCACGCGATTGAACACCGTTCTCCCCTTCCGGCCGTTCCGCGGTCCCGCGGCGACCAGACGGGAATGGTAGTACGCCCTTTTGGCCCCGGACCCGGCCCGACGGTGATCACGGCGGCCCGCCCTTCCCTTCATGACACAAGGTGTCCTATAGTGAACGACGTGTCCAGCGGTTCGCTCCGGCGCTCCGCTGGCCGGTCGGGCCGCCGGAGGTGCCGGCGGCCGGAAAGGGACGGAGAGATGGCAACCACATTCCGGGAGACGAAGGACACCCTCGTCGGCCGCGCCGAGCGGAACATGCGCGACCACTTCGGCGACTCCGGGCTGACCGTCCGGCAGAAGCTCGCCCTGACCTGCCGCATCCTGTTCGACGGCGGCCACGACTCCGGCCTCGCGGGGCAGATCACCGCCCGCGGGCGGGAGCCGGGGACCTACTACACCCAGCGGCTCGGCCTCGGCTTCGACGAGATCACCGAGGACAACCTGCTGCTGGTCGACGAGGACCTGAACGTCCTGGAGGGGACGGGCATGCCCAATCCGGCGAACCGCTTCCACTCCTGGATCTACCGGGCGCGCGAGGACGTCGGCTGCATCGTCCACACCCACGCGCTGCACACGGCCGCCCTGGCGATGCTGGAGGTCCCCCTCCTGGTCTCCCAGATGGACACCACCCCCCTGTACGACGACTGCGCCTTCCTCAAGGAGTGGCCGGGCGTGCCGGTGGGCAACGAGGAGGGGGAGATCATCACGTCGGCCCTCGGCGACAAGCGGGCCGTCCTCCTCGCCCACCACGGGCAGCTCGTGGCCGGCCGCAGCGTGGAGGAGGCGTGCAACCTCGCCATCCTCATCGAGCGCGCGGCCCGGCTGCAACTGCTGGCCATGTCGGCGGGGACGGTCCAGCCGCTGCCGCCGGACCTGGCGAAGGAGGCCCACGACTGGACCTCCACCCCCCGGCGCCACCAGGCCAACTTCGCCTACTACGCCCGCCGCGCGCTGCGCAGGCACCCCGACTGCGTCGCCGAGGGAGTGGCCCTGTGACCGGCGGCCCCGCGCTGGCGGGGATCATCGCGTACCCCGTCACCCCCTTCTCCCCGGACACCGGCGAACTCGACCTGCCGGCACTGCGCCGGCTGACCGGCGACCTGGTGGACGCGGGCAGCCACGCGGTCGCGCCGCTGGGCAGCACGGGCGAGAGCGCCTACCTGAGGGAGGACGAGTGGGACGCGGTGTGCGAGACGGTCCTGCAGACCGTCGCCGGACGCGTGCCGACCCTCGTGGGCGTCTCCCACTGGAGCACGGACACCACCGTGCGGCGCGCCCGCGCGGCCGCACGCCGCGGGGCCACCGCGGTCATGGTCCTGGCGCAGACGTACTGGAAGCTCTCCGAGGCCGAACTCGAACGCCACTTCACCGCGGTCGCGGCGGCGGTCGACATCCCGGTCATGCTCTACAACAACCCCGGCACCGGCGGGATCGACCTGCTGCCGCGCACCGTCGTCGCGCTCGCCCGGAAGATCCCCAACCTGACCATGGTGAAGGAGAGTTCGGGCGAGGCCGGGCGCTTCCGGGAGATCCTGGAGAGGTCCGGGGGCGCCCTGTCCGTCTACAACGGCAGCAACCCCCTCGCGCTCGACGCCTTCCGGGCCGGCGCGGCCGGCTGGTGCACCGCCGCACCCTGCCTGCTGCCCCGGTGGTGCCTGGAGCTGTACGCCGCCCAGCGCGACGGCGCGGCGGAGCGGGCGGACGCCCTGCTGGCGGAGCAGCTGCCGTTCCTGCGGTTCATCGTCGAGCACGGCCTGCCGCGGTCGGTCAAGGCCGGCCTGGCGCTCCAGGGCCGGCCGGCCGGCGCCCCGCGCCCGCCGCTGCTGCCGCTGCCGGAACAGGAGACGGAGCGGCTGCGGGGGCTTCTGCGGCGGCTCGGTTCCCACCCGCTCCTCGACGGACCGGGGGCCGGCCCCGCCGCCTGAAAGGCCCCACCGCCCGCCGCACGGGGCCGCCGCCGGGCCCCGTGCGGCGGACCCGCGGGGGCGGGGCGCCGGCAGCACGGTCACCCCGACGACGGTGAGGAGCCCCGGGGCTCCCGGGCGGGCCGCCCGGCCCGACCGGCCCCGCCTTCCCGGCGGTCGGCCGCGGGTCGGTGCTCAGCTCTGGAGACGGCCGGCGATGTCCGCCAGGTGGCGGCCCTGGTAGCGCGCCGCCGCCAGGGCCGCCTCGTCCGGCCCCTCGCCGCCGCCGCTGGGCCAGCTGGTGCCGTACGGGTTGCCGCCGGCGGCGAACAGCAGGGGGTCGGTGTAGCCGGGCGGGACGATGACGCAGCCCCAGTGGTAGAACACGTTGTTCAGGGACAGGATCGTCGACTCCTGGCCGCCGTGCCGGTTCATCGCCGAGGTGAAGCTCGTCACGGGCTTGTTGTGGAACACGCCCGCCTGCCACTGCCCGCCGGTGAGGTCGATGAACTGCTTGAGCTGGGCGGTGACGTTGCCGTAGCGCGTGGGGGTGCCGAAGGCGTAGGCGGTGGCCCACTCCAGGTCCTCGAGCGTCGCCTCGGTCACCTGGTCCTTCGTGGCGTCGACGTGAGCGCGCCAGGCCGGGTTGGCGTCGATGGCCGTGTCGGGCGCGAGCTCGGCCACCCGCCGCAACCTGACCTCGGCGCCACTGCCCTCCGCTCCCTCCGCCAGGGCCTTGGCGAGCGCGTGCACGTTCCCTGTGGCGCTGTAGTAGACGACAGCGACTCGAACACCCATCAGCTGCTCCTTGAGCATCGACCTTTACGGTCCATGCGTGCCCACGGAGCCGCATCTCTCACGTTTCATGACAAACCCCCGCCGATCGGACGTATCGCCCCCGTAAGAGCACACGGGACGCCCCGTGCGCGACCGGGTGCGCACACCGCCCTCCGGCGTGCCGCCCCTCGTCGCGGACCGCGAACGGCCCGCCCGCCCGTGGCGGGCCACGCGGTAACGTCGATGCCGTCGGTCTCGACGACGCGGCGGCGCGAGGAGGGACGAGAAGACCATGAAGACCATGCGGACCCGACCGGTGCTCGTCTACGACGGGGACTGCGGCTTCTGCGGCACCTCGGTGGGGTTCGCCGAGCGGCTCATCCGACCCCGCTGCACGGTGACACCGTGGCAGCTCGCCGACCTGGAGGAACTCGGCGTCACCCGGCGGCGCGCCGAGCACGAGGCGCTGTGGGTGACCCCCTCGGGGGAGGTGTACGGCGGATCCCGCGCCGTCGCCCGGCTGCTCCTGAGCGCACGCGGGGCGTGGCCGGTCCTGGGCGCCCTGCTGACCCTGCCCCTCGTACGGTGGGCCGCCCACCGCGTCTACCGGCTCGTGGCGGACAACCGGCACCGCATGCCGGGCGGCACGGCGGCGTGCGCACTGCCGCCCGGGCGCGGTACGGGCACGGACGGGTAGGCCCACCGGGCCGCTGCCCGGACCGGACCGCCCCCGCGGGGTCAGCGGACGCCGGGGGGCTGCGCCGCCCGGGCCTCGGCGACATCGGCGTAGAGCGGGAAGACGGTGTCGGCGCCGGTGAGGCGCAGCATCCGCATGACCTGGTCGGCGGGGGCGGACAGGACGAGGCGTCCGCCCCTCTCGCCGGCGTGGCGGCGCAGCCGCAGCAGCGTGTTGAGCCCGGAGGAGTCGCAGAAGGTGATGCCGGACAGGTCCAGGATCAGGCGGGGGTGGTCGTCGATCAGCGCGGCGGCCCGCCGGTGGAAGGCGGTGACGGTGTACAGGTCCATCTCCCCGCTCGCGGCGGCGACGGCGAGCGGACCGCGGGCCTCCACCAGGACCAGGCGCAGGTCGTCTCCCGTCACGGGGTGCTCCTATTCCGCCTGGCCGCCGGGGGACGGCCGGTCTCGGGCACCCCGCCCAGGTCGGCGGCCTCCCCGGTGGGGCCGGGGTCGGGCCCGAGCCACTGGCAGAACAGCACGGTGGCGTCGTCCTGGAGCCGGTCGTCGTGGTGCTCGCGCACCGCGTGGATCACCCGGCGCAGGGTCTCGGGGACGGACAGGCCGTCGGCGTGGTGGCGGACGAGGAGGTCGGTGAAGCGCTCGAGGCCGAACCGGGGGCCGCCCGCGCCGCCGGCCTCGACGATGCCGTCGGTGTACAGCACCACGCGGTCGCCGGGCTGCAGCTGCTCGCGGCACACGTGGCTCTCCAGCCCCAGGCCGGTGCCCATCGGATGGGCGGGAGGGCACTGCGGGTGGGTGGCCCACCGGCCGTCCCGGATGATCAGCGGCGGGTGGTGGCCGCGGTTGACCCACGACAGCGTCCCGGTGCGGGTGTCCAGGGTGGCCAGGATCCCGGTGACGTAGCGCCGCTGGTCGTACTGCTCGGTCAGCTCCGCTTCCACCGCCTCGCCGCAGGCGACCAGGCCGCCTCCCTGGCGGCGGGTGTTGCGGCAGGCGCCGACGGCGAGGTTGGCGGACAGGCCGGCGGCCGTGTCGTGCCCCATCGCGTCGAAGACCGACAGGTGGACGAGCGGGCCGTCGGTGGCGTAGTCGAAGGCGTCGCCGCTGATCCGGTACGCCGGTTCCAGGGCCGCCGCGATCACCACCCGCCCGTCGGCGTAGACGCGCGGCGGCATCAGCTTCCACTGCATCTCCGCCGCCACGTTCAACGGCTCGGTCCGCTCCAGCCGGGCCAGGAGGTCGCTGCTCTCCCGCTTGCTGTGGAGGATCATCGCGATCAGCGAGGCCAGCCGCTCCATCTCCTCCTGCGCGCGGTCGTCGTCGTGGACGGCGGTGACCCGCAGCACGCCCATGCGCTCGGTGCCGTCCAGCAGCGGCACCCACCAGTCGCGGCCCTCCTCTCCCGCGGGCCCGGCGGGCAGGGCCTGCCCGTACTGGAAGGCCCTTCCGGCCACGGTGCCCTGGATGGGCACCCGCGCCTGCCGGTCCCCGGCGTCCGAGCCTTCCCCGGGCAGCGGGCTGAGCACGTGCCGCTGCAGATCGCCCAGGTAGATCAGCACCTCGGGGAAACCCGCCACCGCGGCGTTCTCGCGCACCCTGGCCGGCAGCGATTCCACCGGCATCAGGTGGCTGTCCGCCAGCAGACCCGCCAGCATCCGCCACCCGTTCGCGTTCCTGTCCGCTCCGGACGACACCGCATCACTCTCCCGGCAGGCGCCGGTGCGCCCCCGGCGGGCACACCCGTGTCACTCGTCACGACTACCCCTGATGACCGGTGCCGACCGTACTCACACCCCACCGGGACCGCGGCGGACCGGGGAGGAGCGGAATCCGCGTGGAACNGGGGNNGGGCGGCCGCGGGCCCGCCGGTCCCCGAACCGCCCGCCCNNCCCATCAGGCCCGCAGCGGCTCTCCCGCCACCGCCCGGGACACGGACCCGGTCGGGCCCTTCACCGGCTCGCCCAGGACCGTCACGCGGTGCATGACGCGGTCGACGTCGAGGCGCGCGAAGTCGGCGGAGGCGAAGCGGCAGGTGCCGCGGTTGTCCCGGAAGGCGGGGTTCACCCGCGGGTACGGCACGGGCGGGGCGGGGCGGAACCGGTCACGCCGTCCGCCCCCGCGGTCGGTCAGCCCGAGTGCGCCACCCACTGCATCCACAACGGGAGCAGCAGCAGCGCGACCACCGAGCTCTTGACGACGAGGGCGGCCGACATGTCGACGTCCACGTCGTAGCGCTGGGCGAAGACGAACAGGTTCTGCGGCGCGGGCATGGCGGCGATCAGCACGAGGTGGTGGAGCCAGTCGCCGCGGACGTCGAGGACGTGGCGGCACACCGCGAAGGTGAGCAGGGGGAAGGCCACGCACTTGAAGGCGATCAGCCGGATCTCCTCCGCGGTGGTGCCGCGTATCCGCACGCCCGTGCCGCCCAGGTGCAGTCCGAGGGCGAACAGTGCCACCGGCGAGGCGCTGTCGCCCACGAACGCGAAGCTGTCGAGGACCACTCCGGGCAGCTCCACGGGCAGCAGGTTGAGCACGATGCCGGCGTTGCAGGCGATCACGACCGGCGTCGTCAGGGAGGCGGCGACGGCCGCCGTGAGGCGCCTGCCCGGCCCGCCGGTCCGGTCCGGCCGCCCCAGCTCCATGATGGAGATGACGACCAGCGACAGGACGCAGACCTGGAAGAGCAGCACGGGGAAGATCGGTGCCGCGTCCCCGAACAGCATGATGAACACCGGTACGGCGAAGTAGGCCGTGTTGACCTGGACCGCCGCCATGATGCGCAACGCCACGCCGCGCGGGTCGCGCACCCCGAAGACCCGCGCCAGCACGCCCACCGCGGCGGCCGCGAGGACCGCCGCGACGGCATAGCCGCTGACGGCCCGCCAGTCGAACAGGGCCGCCAGGTCGCTGCGGTAGATGTTGCCGAACAGGAAGCACGGCACGGCGAAGAGGAAGGCGTAGTCGGCGAAGGCCTTCGAACTCCCGGCCGGCACCACCTTCCGCTTCGCGAGGAGGACCCCGCATCCGAAGGCCAGCACCACCGGTGCCAGTTTCTCCAGGGCCTCTATCGCTCCCATGCACGCACTCCCGCTCTCACGGCCCCTGGGGCGGGGCCTCGTCCTGCGCGGCGCCGGTCACCGCCGCGCCCGCGCGTTCGGCACGGTCACGTCGCTGCGGCCCTCGATCATCTCCCGGTGGCCGGTGGCCGGTGGCCGGTGGCCGGTGGCCGGTGGCCGGTGGCCGGGGGACGACTTCCGGACGGTCTCGTGTCCGCCCGGGGCGTGGCGGTGTTCGCCGATGCGGGGGACCGGGGGATCTCGCGGGCGGTGCCGCGGACGAACACGCCGTCCGCCTCCCCGGTGAACGCGGGCGGCAGGTCGGCGACGGTGCACGCCATGCCCTCGCGTTCGGCGATCGCCGGCATGCGGGCGCGGGCGATGCCGCCGACGGCGCAGCGGGTCGTCGGAGCGGGCGGCGCGCCGTCCCCGATGGGGAACGGGTGCGCGCCGATGGCCTCGACGCGGTTGCCGTCGTCGTCGGGGCGCCGCCGGAACCCCCGGACGGACCGGGACGCCGGTCCCGAGGGGGCCGCCGCGCCGGCCCCGCTCCCTGCCCCGTTCGCACCAGCCGCGATGGCGTGCGGCCGTGGGGCGGGTGAGGCTGAGGAGGGCGCCGGCCGCTTTCGCCGGCGCTCCTGTCATCGAACGGCGAGGGAGATCACAGCATGTCCGAACGGAACACGATGCTGCGCAGTCTGCACGACGTGGGACTTGCCGCCTGGTTCGGCGGCTCCCTGATGGGCGCGGTCGGGCTGAACGGCGCGGCTCGCGACGAGGGCGAGACGTGGACCGAGGCCGCGCGGATCTCCAGTTGCGGCTGGGCGAAGTGGACGCCCGTCAACGCCGCGGCGATCGCCGCCCACCTGTTCGGCGCCGGCGGCATGCTGGTGGCGAACGCGCCCCGCGTCGCCGCCCAGCAGGGCGTGGGCGCCTCCACGCTCGCCAAGACGGTCCTGACCGGAGCCGCCCTCGCGGCCACCGCCTACAGCAGGGTGCTGGGGAAGAAGATCGAGCTCGCCTCCTCCCCGGACCCGGAGGACGCCGAGAGGGCGGCCGAGCACCCGATCGACACCGACAAGGCCCAGCGGCTCCTGGCCCGCATGCAGTGGGCCGTCCCCGCCCTGACCGGCGGCCTGGTGATCCTCACCGCCCTCCACGGCGAGCAGCAGCGCCCCGAGGAGCAGGCCCAGGGGATGTGGCGGCGCATGCGGTCCATGTCCCCCGCCGCGATGTCCTCCATGGGGAGCCGGTGCTCCACCCGCTGACCTCCCGCCGCCCCGCGCCCTTCTCCGTACGGCCTCCCCTCCGTACGGCCTGACCGGCGCCGAGGCGCACCGCGGCCGGAACCCGCTCACCGGGAACGCCTGACCCGTACGGGACGACGCGGCGGAACCGGGCCCGGTACCGGCCCCGCCCGGCACGACCCGGCGGTACGGGCGGTACCGGCGGTACGGGGCGGACGCCGTCGGGTCGCGGGCCGGGCCGGGTCCGGCGCCGGCCCCCACCGGGTGTCCCCCGGGGCGGCGGGCGGGTACCTGCCGCCGGGCGCCCGGGCCGCGGTCCGCCTTGCCCTTTTACAACTTCTCANANGNNNACGGCGCCTCNGCNGAGNCGCCG
>NZ_CP095474.1:5150887-5155053 GCF_023614315.1 Streptomyces sudanensis
GGGGCGGTGCCCCGGCCGGCGGCTCGTCCGGCGTCGCGGCCCCCTCCGGTCCGCCGCCCTCTCCGCCCCCTCGTGCGGACCGGGGAGGAGCGGCGGCCCCGCGTTCCGGCGGCGCTCCGCCCGGACGGCGCCCGCGGGCGGGGCGGTGTCAGCCGGCCAGGGCGGCCAGGGTGGCGTCGAGGCCGGCGGTCCGGGGCCGGTTGTGGGGGAGCTTCGCGAGGATCCTGGCCATGCCGCAGGTGTCGGTGAGGGCGGAGAAGACCAGGCCGCCGGCGACACCGGCGGAGAGCAGCCGGGCCCGGGGCAGGCGCCGCCCGGCGAGCAGCCCGGCCAGGACCAGGGAGCCGGCGGCGAGGCGGACCTGGCGGTCCATGGCCCACGGGGCGCGGGCCCCCTCGGGACGGTGGACCTCGTGGCCGCGCTCCGCCCAGGCGGTGGTGCCGCCGGTGAGGGTGGCGGCGGCCACGCCGTGCTCGGCCAGACGCCGGCAGGCGGTCGCGGAGCGGTTACCGGAGGCGCACACGAGGAGGAGGTCCCCGCGGCCGGCGGCGGCCCTCAGGGCGGGCAGGGCCTCGTCGAGGCGGTCCAGGGGGACGTTGTGCGCGCCGGGCAGGTGGCCGGAGGCGTGTTCGCCCGGGGTGCGGACGTCGACGACGGTCAGCTCGTGCAGCCTGGCGCGGGCCTGGTCCGGGGTGAGGGAGGTGGTGGTCACGCGGATCTTCCTTTTCTCTTGGCGGTGCCCCCCTTCGCTAGAATACCCGAGGGGGTATTCGTGAAGGGATGTGGACATGGAGCTCGCGATGGCGGCCGACGAACTGAAGGCGGTGGTCAACCGGCTGCGCAGGGCGCAGGGCCAGATCGCCGGCGTGATCGGGATGATCGAGGAGGGACGGGACTGCGAGGACGTGGTCACACAGCTCGCGGCGGCTTCCCGGGCCCTGGACCGGGCCGGTTTCGCCATCATCGCCACCGGTCTGCAGCACTGCCTGACCGATGCGGACATGGCCGCCTCCGGCGACCGGGAGCAGATGCGCGCCCGGCTGGAGAAACTGTTCCTCTCACTGGCCTGAGGGCCCGGCGCGGCGCACCGGGCCGCACGGCTCACAGGAGGGCGTCGGCGAGCATGAGGGCGGCCACGACCAGCAGCGCCGCGGCGAAGACCCGCCGCAGCAGGGTGCCGGACGCCTTGGCCGCCAGGCGCTTGCCGTCCCAGGCGCCGAGGATCGCCGCCCCGGCGAAGGGGGCGACCACCGCCCAGTCGACGCCGGTCGCGGTGGCGCCGCGGGTGGCGAGCGAGGCCACGGAGTTCGCCGAGATGACCAGCAGGCTGGTCCCGACGGCGGCCTGCATCTCGAAGGCGAGCACCGTGGCCAGGGCGGGGACCGCGAGGAAACCCCCGCCGACCCCGAGCAGCCCGGTCAGCGCCCCCAGTCCCGCGCCGACTCCCGCGGCCTTCGCCGGGTGGGCCGCCGCCCGGCCGGCATCCGCCCGGGCGGGCCGCAGCATCCTCACCGCGGCGAGCGCGGCGACGACGGCGAACGCGCCGGTGAGGACCGGCTGGGGCAGGCGGGCGGCGGCGGCGCCCGCCGCGGCGGCGGGCAGGAGGCCGGCCGCCGCGAAGAGGGCCCCGGCCTTCCAGCGGACGTTCCCGGCGCGGGCGTGAACGTAGAGGGCGGTCAGCGAGGTGGCGGTGACGATGATCAGGCTGGCGGTGGTGGCGGCGGCGGGCGTGAAACCGAGCAGGTAGATCAGCGCGGGCACCGCCAGGACGCTGCCGCCCCCGCCGAGGGCGCCCAGGGCGAGCCCGACCACGGCCCCGGCGGCCAGTGCCAGGATCAGCGTGCTCACGCGGCGACACCGCCCTCGGCGCCCCCGCGAACGGCGGGAAGACCTCCCCGGAGCCGCGCGGTCGCGCCGTCGCCGGCGCCGGTACGGCCGCCCAGGGCGGCGAGCGGACCGGCGGCCGCGCGGGGGCCGTTCCCGGGGCGGCGGACCGCGNCCGTCCTGCCCGCCCCGCGCGGCCCCGCGGGGACCGGCGTCCGCCGTCGGGCGGTTCGACGGCGGGTGCGGCGCACCGGGNGCGCACCCGGTGCGCCGCCGCGGTGTCTCGCGGGCCGCGGGCGGGGCGGTCCGCCCACCGGCGGCCCGCCGGCGGGGCCGGTGCGGTGCGGGGCGGCCGGGGCCGCTGCGGGAGAGGAAGGACATCGTCGGTTCGGCTCCGTGCGGGTGCGGGTACGGGTGGTGGTCAGGCGGCGCCGTGGGGCCCGGCGAGGACGAGACCCGCCTCGGCGGCGGCCTCGAATCCGTCGTCGACGGCGACCACATCGCGGCCGGCGGCGTCGAGCAGGGAGGCGGCGATCGCCGCGCGCATCCCGCCGGCGCAGTGCACCCACACCCTCCCACCAGGCACCTCGCCGATGCGGCCCGGCAGTTCGTGGATCGGGATGTGGACCGAGCCGTCGACGAACCCGCCCGCCCGCTCGGCATCGCGCCGCACGTCCAGCACGACGACGTCCTCACCGCGTCCGCGCGCCCCGGCGAGGTCGGCGAAGCGGGCGCGCGGGAAGGAGGCGAGCCGCTCGCCCGGGCGGACCCAGGCGGCCGGATCCCCGGTGGCGGCGGCGGCCGGACGGTCGATGCCGACCCGGGCCAGCTCCCGCTGCGCGTCGGCGATCCGCTCGGGCGTGTCGGCGAGCAGGGTGACCGGCCTGCCCCAGGGGATCAGCCAGGCCAGGTAGGTGGCGAGCTTGCCGTCGCCCTCGAAGTTGTACGAACCGGCCACGTGCCCCTCGGCGAAGGCGACGCGGTTGCGCAGGTCCACCACCCACTCCCCGGCGGCCAGCCGGGCGGCGATCTCCTCGGCGTCCGCGGGCTTCGGCGGGGTGAGGTCGATGGGGGCGGGGCCGGCCGCGTTGGCCGGGCCCATGTGCGCGTAGTAGGCGGGCACGTCGTCCAGGCCCGCGAGCATCTCGGCGACGAAGGTGTCCACGTCCTTGGTCAGCGCGTCGTTGCTCTCGCGCTCCCGGCCGATCGTGGTCGCGTCCCCCGCGGCCTGCGAGGAGGAGCAGAAGCTGCCGAAGCCGTGGGTGGGCAGTACCGGGACCTCGTCGTCGAGCTCGGCCGCCAGGCGGTGGGCGGAGGCGTGCTGGGCGCGGGCCAGTTGCTCGGTCAGCCGCGGTTCGACCAGGTCGGGCCGGCCCACGGTGCCGATCAGCAGGGAGCCGCCGGTGAACGCCGCGACGCCCCGGCCGCCCTCCTCCAGTACGTAGGAGGTGTGGTGCGGGGTGTGGCCGGGGGTGGCGACCGCCCGCAGGACCAGGCCCTCGTCCACCGGGAACACGTCGCCGTCGGCGACCGGGGCGCGGTCGAAGGCGACCGACGCACCGGCCGGCACCAGGTAGCGGGCCCCGGTCACCCGGGCCAGCTCCAGGCCGCCGCTGACGTAGTCGTTGTGCACGTGGGTCTCGGCCACCAGGGCGATGCGCACCCCGCGCCGGGCCGCCGCGGCGACGACCCGCTCGATGTCGCGCGGCGGGTCCACCACCAGCGCGGTCCCGGCTCCACCGGCCAGGTAACTGCGGTTGCCCAGGCCTTCGAGTTCCAGAGTGTCGACAAAGAACACGACCACGACTCCTTCTGAACGCTTTACCCCCCGGGGTATCTGACGTCCACCCTAACAGACATACCCCAGGGGGTATTCCTGGGGAGTCGTTGCTTCCCCGGCCGCCGTTTCGCCCGTACGGGCGTGCGGGGAGATTCCCGTACGGGTGCGGGGAAGGCCCGGGGCGCCCGTCGCCCGCGCCCGCCGGGGGAGCCCCCGCCGTACGGGTGCGTGCCGTACGAGCCCACGATTCGCCCTCGCGGTGCCGCGCGCAACACCCCGCCGCCTGCCGGTCGGGTGTCGTGCGGACCGGCCCCCGCGACTTCCGCGGTCCCGTACGCGCCGCGCTCCGCCCCGCTCGCAGTTCCGGTGCCGCCCACGAGGGCCCCCGTCGGACCGTCGGACCGTCGTACCNGGGGNNCCGGGAGGGAGGCCGGGAGCGGGAGGGAGCGCNNGGCCGGGAGGGGGCCTGCGGGCAGGGCGCGTCCGGTACGCCCGCCCCACCGCCCGGTACGCACGCCTCGCCGCCCTCCACGCGAAGAGGCGGGGTCCGCCCCCGCCTCTT
>NZ_CP095474.1:5155060-5174342 GCF_023614315.1 Streptomyces sudanensis
GAGAGGGGCCGCACCCCGCCTCCGGCTGCCGGACCCGGCTCCCCGCCGCCCGGGCGGGAGGNNGNGNCCGGNCGNCGGGCGCGCCGCCGANNCCGTCCGCCCTCCCCGTACGGGTGGCCCCGACGGGGAGGGCGGGGTGCCCGGAGGGCGTCAGTCGTCCACTTCCTGGTCGAAGTCGTCCTTGCACGCGTCGCGTTCGCCCTGCGTCTCGGCGTGCTCGATGCACTCGCTGAAGTTCCTGAACTCCTTCGAGTCGAAAGCGGACGCACCGAGCACGACGATCACGACGGACGCGATCAGGCCCAGGGCGCCGAGTACCGCACCGGCGACCGCCATCCCGCCGTGCGGTGCACGGCCCCCGCGTGCCGCACGCGCGCCCGCGACGCCGAGCACCACCGCCGCCAGACCCAGCACCACGCCGCCGAAGACGGTCCAGAAGAGGAGGAGCGCCGCGACGCCGAGGACGAGCGCGGCGATCGCCAGGCTGTTGCCCCGTTTCCCGCCCGCGTCCGGGAGCGGTCGTGCGTGGTCGCCGGGGGTCCGGGGGTGGTTGGAGGAGGACATGTGATCACACTCGTCTCTGTTCCGTCCCAACAGGCTTTCGTACGGCCCCCCTTGTGCCCCGGCGCCGACGGCGTATGTCCGCCCCGCGCGGCCGGGAGGCGGGGTGGGGCGCGGACGCGCGGTGACCCGCGGGCGCCCGGCGCGCATCCCGCCGCGCACCGTCATCCACGTCCGAGCCGTGTCGCGTCCCGCCGCCCGTGTCGCGTCCGTACCCTCCGGACCGTCCGTACCGCTCGCGTCCGCTCGCGCCCGGTACCCCGCACTCCGCGCCCCGTGTTCCGCACCCCGCACCCCGTACTTCGGGTCCCGTCCGGACCCGTGCCTGCCCCGCCGCGTGGAGCCGCGGGCCCGGCAGGGGCGGTTCCGGAGAGGTGCGCCCACCTCGGGGCCCGGGAGAGGCGCGGACGCCGTCTGCCCGGCCCGGGGCGTCAGGTGTTTCCGGCGCCCGGGGAGGGGATCGCGCGGCCGGCGCCCTCCCTGACCACCAGATCGATCAGCCCGGGGAAGCGGCGGTCGAGCTCCTCCTTGCGGAGGGTGTTGATGCGGCGGGTGCCGATGTCCTGCTGCCGGATCAGACCGGCCTCGCGCAGGACGCGGAAGTGGCGGGTCAGGGCCGACTTGGCGAGGTCCTGGCGGAAGCCGCTGCAGGCCAGGCCGGGGGAGGAGGCGAGGGTCACCACGATCCCGAGCCGGACCGGGTCGGCCAGCGCGCTCATGATCCTGAACAGATCGAGGTCTTCCTCGTCGGGGTGGACGAGCGGGGTGGAGGTGCGGCTGGCCATGCGGCAAGCGTACCGCCCGGACCGCTCATGTTCGCGGCAGCGCGTACATGGGGTAGGGTCGGGAGGAAGGGGCCCGCACTCCCGTCCACTTTCCCGCCGAAGGAACCACGCCTGTGACCGCTTCATCGACCTCGCTCGGTTCTTCCCTCTTCACGCCGGTCTCCCTCGGGGACCTGGAACTCGCCAACCGCGTCGTCATGGCACCGCTGACCAGGATGCGCTCCGGTTCCTCGGGCGTTCCGGGCGAGCTGGTGGCCGAGCACTACCGGCAGCGGGCGAGCGCCGGGCTGATCGTCACCGAGGGCGTCTACACGAGCCGCGGGGCGCAGGTCTTCCCCGGCCAGCCGGGGATCGTCACCGACGAGCAGGCGGCCGGCTGGCGGCGGGTGGCCGAGGCGGTGCACGCCCGCGGCGGCCGCATCGTAATGCAGATCATGCACGGCGGCCGTACGATCCGCCCCGGCAACAACGGCGGCCGGCGGATCGTCGCCCCCAGCGCCGTCGCGATCGAGGGCGACCGCACGCGCGAGGGCGGGCAGCCCCACGCGGTGCCGCACGCGCTGGCCGCCGACGAGGCCCGGGAGGTCGTCGAGGAGTTCGTCACCGCGGCCCGCCGGGCGGTCGAAGCGGGACTGGACGGCGTGGAGGTCCACGGCGCCAACGGCTACCTGCTGCACCAGTTCCTCTCCCCGGCGGCCAACCGGCGCACCGACGAGTACGGCGGCTCGCCGGAGAACCGGGCCCGCTTCGTCGCCGAGGTGACGACGGCGGTGGCGAAGGCCGTGGGAGCCGGCCGGGTCGGACTGCGGATCTCGCCGGAACACAACATCCAGGGCGCCCACGAGACCGACCGGGACGACGTCCTGGCCACCTACGGCGCCCTGCTCGGCCGCCTGCGGCCCCTGGGCCTGGCCTACCTCTCCGTGCTGCACGCCGAGCCCGACGGCGAGCTGGTCCGGGAACTGCGCCGGCGCTTCGGCGGCAAACTGGTCGTCAACAGCGGCTTCGCCTCACCGACCACGCGCGAGGAGGCGGTGCGGCTGATCGACGCCGCACACGCCGACGCCGTGGCCGTGGGCCGGGCGCTCATCGCCAACCCCGACCTGGTCGAGCGCTGGCAGGGGGGCCACCCGGAGAACGAGCCGCGACCCGCGCTGTTCTACACCCCGGGCGCCGAGGGCTACACCGACTACCCGTTCCTCCCGGCGGACTGAGCCCCGGCACCGCGCCCCGCGCTCCGACGGACGGCCCCGCGCCCGGGGCCACGGCGGGCGGACCGCACCGGGACCGGCACCCGCGCGGACCGGCAGGCCGACGGTCCTCTTCGCGCCCCGTACGGCACGGGCCGTCCCCGCCTCGCGGGGCACGGACCGCCGCCCGGCGGTGTGCGGGACTCCGCCCCCGACGTCCCGGGCGCGCGACGGCAGGACCCCCGACCGGCCCTCGAACGGGGCGCACCCCGACGGGGCCGCCGGACCGCCGCGGACCGGCGCCGGTTGCCCGACGGGGCCGCGCAAACGCCGCTTCGCGACTTCCCGCCGGACCGCCGCGGCCCGCGAGGGCCCGCCGGGCGCGGGGCCGGAACCGGCGCCCGGGGAGAGGGCCGCGTGCCCGGTGCTCCCCGGCCGCCGGGGCGCGCACCCGGCTCCTCCCCACCGCGCCCGGCGGGGGCTCAGCCGCCTCCGCCGAGGACGGGCACCAGCGGGTCCCGGTCGGCGAACAGCCCGTTGACGCCGCGCGCGGCGGCCTCGTCGAGGAAGTACAGGTTCACGATCTGGCCGCCTTCCCTGGTCCAGAAGCGCCGCCCGTCCCGTTCCAGATCGTCCATCAGGTACGAGACCACCATCATGTCCGCCCAGTCGTCGTGCACTTCGGCGCTCCACCGCCGCACCCGGCCGTCGACCGCGTACTCGATCCACGCCTCCTCCGCCTCAAGGTCCACGTGGTCCCGCACATCGGTGAAGGCGTCGGGCCGGCCGGCTATCCGGCACAGCTGGCGGGCGATCCCGGCGTACGCGCCAGGGCCGTGGACGCACTCGGCGTCGAGGTTCCACGCGCGGTCGCAGAACCACCGCCCCCAGGGCTCCTCCTCCACCTCGGCGCCCAGGACGGACAGCAGGACTTCGTACGGCCTGCGCTCGAACACGTCGCGGGGCAGGGAGTGCAGCAGGTCGTCGACGGTCCTGCCGGTGGCGAGGGGCAGCCCGAGCTCCGCGAGCCGGGAGATCTGCGTTTCGAGTTTCACAGCGGCCGATCGTAACGGCCGCCACCGACACCGCCGCTGACGCCGGCACCGCCACCGCCACCGCCACCACCTCCGCCGGTGCCCGGCCCCGGCCCCGGCGCCGGGTACCCGTGCCGCCTGCGCCGCCGGTGCCGGGTCCGGCCGGCCCGTACGGGCGGCAGCAGCAGGGGGCCGGGCACCGGCGCCGGCCCTCGACAACCCCGGGCCGCCGGCCGGCGTATAGGCTCCCCGGATGACGAAGGTACTGATCTCCGTCGACATGGAGGGGATCTCGGGGATCGTGCACCCCGCCGAGACCAACCCCGGTCACCACGACTACGAACGCGGCCGCAGGTCGGCGACGGCCGAGGCGAACAGCGTGATCGCCGGCGTCCTGGACGCCGAACCCGGCGCCGAGGTGTGGGTCGCCGACGCGCACGGGCCGTTTCGCAACCTCCTGCCCGAGGAACTCGACCGGCGGGCGCGCCTGGTCCGCGGCAAACCGCGTCCGCTGGGCATGCTCGGCGGACTCGGCGAGGACACCGACGCGGTGCTGCTCGTCGGCTACCACGCCCGCGCCGGCCGGGGTCCGGCCGTACTGGCGCACACCATGAACGACGGGATCCTCGACGTGCGCGTGGCCGGGCGCCCCCTGGGCGAGATCGGCCTCAACACCGCCATGGCCGGGCACTTGGGAGTGCCGGTGGTGCTGCTCAGCGGCGACGACGGCGCCTGCGCCGAACTGGACGCCCTGAGCCCCCCGGCGGTCACCGTCCCGGTCAAGCAGGCACTCGGCCAGGGCGCCGCCGTCGCCCTCCACCCCGAGGAGGCGAGGGAACGGCTGCGCCGCGCGGCCGCCGAAGCCGTCGCGCGGCGCGCACAGGTCCCGCCGCTGGTCCTCGCCGGACCGCTCGGGGTCGAGGTCGACCTCTCCGCGCCGTTCATGGTCGACCTGGCGACGCTCGTACCGGGCGTCTCGCGCGCCGAGGGCGGCCGGACGGTCGCTTTCACCGCGTCCGACTTCGCCGAGGCCTACCGGCTGGTCCTGCTGCTCGCCCAACTCGCCACCGTCACACCGGCCTGACGCCCCGCCCGGACGCCCCGCCCGCCCGGACCGACCCCGGCGGGCGGACACGGGCGCGCCCGCACCGCCGGTGTCCGGAAACGGTCATGTAAGACCCGGCCAAGGAGTTCGCCCCTATACTCTGGGGGATGCAGCCGATGAGAGTCACACGCGCCGCCGAGCAGGACGCGGAACTCCTGACCGCTCTGGTCCGGGGGTCCGGCGCCTACCGGGGGCGGTACGCCTCGATCGTTTCCGACTACCGGGTCACCGCCGACTACGTCCGCCGGCACAGGGTCTTCACGGCCGTCGAGCCGGGCGGGCGGGTGCTGGGCTTCTACGCCCTGGTGCTGGACCCTCCGGAGCTGGACCTGATGTTCGTGGCGGACGCCGCCCAGGGGACGGGCGTGGGTCGCCTCCTGGTGGAACACATGCTCGGGCAGGCCCGGGAAGCCGGGCTGACCGGTGTGCGCGTCGTCTCGCACCCCCCGGCCGAGGGGTTCTACCGCCGCCTGGGAGCCGAGCGGGTGGGCACGGTCGCTCCTGCGCCGCCGAAGGTCGGCTGGGAACGACCGGAACTGCGGTTCGCCGTGAACCGGTGAGGCACGTCCGGGGCCGCGGGGCGCCGTCACCGCGCTCCGCCCCTCGCCGTACGAGGCGATCCCGTGCTGTGCGACGACCCGCCGGACCGCCGGCTCGGCTGCCCGGCCGTTTCACCCCGTCGGGCCGGCGACGGGCCCACCCGGGCCGGACTGCCGTGTCCGGCGGGGCCGCCGCCCGGGTCGCCCGGTGGGGCGGTCTCGTCGCGGGTGGCCGTCCCATCGGGTGCGGACGGTGCCGGCGCAGTCCTCGGCGCTCCGGTCGCACGCGCGGTACCCGCCCTTCCGCATCGCGGCCCGCCCGTGGCCGCGCCCGCCCTCCGAGGGTGCTTCCCGCCCGGCGGCACCGGGCCCGTCCTCCACGCCGCGGCGGTCGACGGCCTCCGGGGCCGTCCGCCGTTCCCGGCTCCGGCCGTCCTCCGCACGCTTCCCCGGAACCCGCCAAGCGCCCTCCTCCGCTCGCTTCCCCGGGATCCGCCAAGCGCCCTCCTCCGCTCGCTTCCCCGGGATCCGCCAAGCGCCCTCCTCCGCTCGGGGCGCCTCCTCACCGGGCCGGGAACGCGGGGGAGTGCGGCGGCCCGCATGGCCGTATGTGACAGAAACCGGTCATTGCGGCCATGGTGACGGCCGGGAAATCATGGCGGCATGCCCGCACCCCGCAGAGTCGTCGTCGCCGCCTTCCCCGGCGTGGACCTCCTGGACGTCACCGGTCCGGCCGAGGTGTTCTCGGTGGCCTCGGACATGACGGGGGAGGACCGCCCCGGGTACCGGGTGCAGATCGCGGCGGCCCGGGCCGGTGAAGTGCCCACCTCCAGCGGGGTCCGGCTGGTGGCCGACGTGGCGCTGGAAGAGGTCCGCGGGCAGGTGGACACCCTGCTCGTGCCGGGAGCGATCGACCTGGCGGACGGAGGTGTCGAGCCGGTGGTCGACCCCGTCGTCGTCGAGTGGCTGCGCGCGGCGGCCCCCCGCGCCCGCCGGACGGCCTCCGTCTGTGCGGGCGCGCACGTGCTGGCCGCGGCGGGGCTCCTCGACGGGCTGCCCGCCACCACCCACTGGCTCACCGCCGAGCGGCTCGCCGCCGACCACCCGCGGATCGCCGTCGACCCCGATCCGATCTTCATCCGGGCCGGGCGGGTGTGGACGTGCGCCGGCATGACGTCGGGGATGGACATGGCCCTGGCCATGGTCGCCGACGACCACGGGCAGGCCCTGGCGCTCACCACCGCCCGCGCGATGGTCATGTACGTGAAACGCCCCGGCGGGCAGAGCCAGTTTAGCGTGCCGCTCTCGGTCCAGACGCCCTCGGGCGACCGGATCGACGAGCTGCGCCGGTGGATCGCCGACCACCTCACCGAGGAACTGCCGGTGGAGGTGCTCGCCGAGCGGGCGCACCTGAGCGTGCGCCACCTTGCCCGGCTGTTCCGGCAGCGCACCGGCAGCACACCCGCCTCCTACGTCGAGGCCCTCAGGGTGGAAGCCGCGCGCCGCCTCCTGGAGGAGACCGACCACGCCCTGCCCGAGGTGGCCGCCGCCAGCGGCCTGGGCTCCGTGGCGACCCTGCACCGGGCCTTCCGGCGCCGCCTCGTCACCACTCCGGCCGAGTACCGGCGCCGCTTCCGCTCCCCGCTCGCCGCCGGCCCCGCCGGCGAACCCCCCGCCGGCCCGGCTTCCGTGCCGGACCCTCCATCCACCACACCCTGACCCACCACACCCTGACCCACCACACCCTGACCCACCACACCCTGACCCACCACACCTTGACCCACCAGGAGAGCCCCGTGCCGTTGTCCCCGTTCCCCGACTCGCCCCTCGCCCGCGCGGCCGACCGGATGCTGCACGCCGCGAGCCCGCCGACACTGGTGGCCCACTGCCACCGCACCTACCGGTTCGGTTCGGCCCTCCTCGAACGGCAGCGGCGGCAGTTCGACGCCGAAGCGCTGTTCATCGCCTCCGCCCTGCACGACCTGGCCCTCACCGAGACGTACGACGACCCCCTGACGCCGTTCGAGGTGCACGGGGCCTCGCTGGCCGAACAGGAGCTGCGCGCCCGCGGCGCCCGGCCCGACCTCGTCGAACTGGTCCGGGACGCCATCACCCTGCACATGGAGATCACCACCGCCGGCGACCCCCGGCCGGAGGTGGCCGCGGTCCACCTGGGCGCCGCGGCGGACATCATGGGGGTGCGCCTGGACAAACTGCCGCCCGCCCTCGTCGCCGAGGTGCTCGAAGCCCACCCCCGGCAGGGGTTCACCGTCTTCGTGACCGAGGCGGTACGCCGCCAGACGGCCGCCAAGCCGGACTCGCGCATCGCGCAACTGGTACGACACGACGGTTTCCTGGAACTGGTCGCCGCCGCACCGTTCGAGGACTGAGCACGCCGGCGGCATCCGACGGTACCCGGAGACCCCGGACGGGCCCTGGGTTCAAGGGCACCGCCGCACGCGCCGGGACCTGTCGTGCCCGCCGCCGGTCCGCCCGCACCGCCCTCCGGCGGTACGCCCTCCCCGCACGCCCCTCACCGACCCGGANCCCCGTGCCCGGCCTCCCGGCCCGCCCGCGGCGGAGCCGCCGAGGGCGGCGGGGGCCCGGCCGGGCGGCCACCGCGGGACGCCGGGACCGCGGGTGCCGTACGGCGGCACCGGCCCGCCGGACGGATCCGGCGGGCCGGGGACCCTACTTCGAGGAGGGTCCCACCTCGTCCGTCGTCAGCGGCGCCCGCGTGACGGTGGGCGTCGCCTCGAACTGCTCCGCTCCGGCGTTCCCGGCCTCCGGCCGGGGGCGCCCGTTGATGTCGGTCCTCGCCTGCGGGAAGGAGTCCGGCACCCGTGCGAGGCCCGGGACCTTCAGGGACGCGGAGGTGAGCCGCAGCACCCCCGTGCCGTCCGCCTTCAGCCGCGGGTCGGCCTGCACGCCGCCGGAGGCGGGGAGGTCGCCCCGCGACTCGGTGACGACGTTGCCCCGCCAGGTGAAGTCCTTGGCCGCGGGCACCTGCACGGCCTTGCCGTCGGAGACCAGGATGTTGCCGGCCACCGTCACCGACGACGGCGGCACGTCCCCGCTCTTGACCCGCAGCGCCGCCTGGCCGCCGGTGGCGACCACGGTGTTGTGGACCACCAGCGCCCTGCGGGCCGGGCGGTGCTCCCCTCCGCGGTCCCCGGGGCCGATGACCAGCTGGCCTTCGCCCTGGAGGTGGTTGTTGAACACCTCGTGGTCGTCGCCGTAGATCCGGATGCCCGCCGTGCCGAGCAGGAAGTTGCCGCTGACCGTGCTGTTGTCGCCGGAGCGCAGCACGATCGACCCGCGGGTGCCGCCGGTGATCGTGTTGTTCCGCACGACGTTGCCGGAGCACTTCACGGAGACCACCTCGTCGTCGCCGGACGCCGCGAGGAACAGGTTGCCCTCGATCACCGCGTTGGCGACCGCCGGCCCCTTCACCCCGTAGCCCAGCCGGATGGCCTCGCCGCCGTTGCTCCCGCCGAACCGGTGCTCGTGGAAGAGGTTGCGGTCCACCCGCACCCGGCGTGCCACGGTGTCCCCCGGTCCGTCGATCTGGAGGAAGACGCCCTGGGACGACTTGTTCCGGAAGGCGTTGCGGTCCACGCGGGTGTCGTCGGCGGCCACGAACAGCCAGGTGTTCTTGTCGCCGGACTCGTCGAACTCGAAGAGGTTCCGGGTGATCCTGATGTGCCGGGCGGTGTTCGCCACCGTCAGCATGGTGCGCTGCCGGAACTGGAAGCCCTGGATCACCAGGTGCTCGGCGCGGCCGAAGGCGAAGCTCGCGGCCCCGTCGAAGACGGCCCCGCCGCGGCGGGCCGAGGCGATGGTGATCGGCGCCTCCTTCGTGCCGGCGGCCTGGAGCACCACCGGCTTGCCCCAGTCGTAGTTCCCCGGAGCCAGCTCGACGCGGTCCCCGGGCGCGGCCTTGCCCAGTGCCTTCAGCAGTGCCTCGGCGCTGTCCACCGTGACGGTCCGGCCGGCGGCCGCCGCGGCCGAGGTGCCGCCGTCGTCAGCGGATGAGGTCGTGGTCATCGAATGTCCCCCTGCGGTCTGTGTTCCCCGCCCGCCGCGCGAGCGGGATGACGCGGCGCGGCGCGAACACCACGCGCCGCCTGTGCGGTCTGCGAGTCTTCCTGGTCCTGCCGGTGGCCCGCCGACGTGCCGGTCACCGTCCGTTCGCACCTGGAGTGTAAGCGGCCCGCGGACACGCGGACGCATCCGGGGCCGCCGGTCAACTGCGTTCACCGGTCGCCCTGTTGACGGTGGGGTCCGGGGCCGTATCCACCGGATGTCGAACCGGATCGACGGGGACGCCGGCAAGGCCCTCGACGGTATGTGCCAGTACGTGGTCGACGACCCGGCGACCGGGACGCCGCCCCGGTCGTGGACGGCATCGGCTCCCCGAGGAAGGGGGTGCGGCCGGTGGGGTGTGGCGGCAGCACTACGGCATCGCCGACCGGGCGGGGAACCGCCCCTCCTGATCCCGCACAACGGCCCGTCGATGGAGTCCCGGCACCTGACCGATCCCGCCCCGGCCGACGAGGCGGCCGTGGGCCGTCCGATTCGCTTCACGGTCACCTGCCGGAAAGGCGGTACCGAATCGCCGGCCGGGCCACGGAGAGCCCCCTGCCCCGGCGGCCCGCAGACCCGCCACGCCTCGAACGAGGACTTCACGGATCTCCGGTCGGCGGGTCCGGCGTGATTCCGAGGTGCTCGCTGGTGCCCGTTCGGGATGCGCCCGGCCGGAGTCACGGCGCGGCTTTCGTGAATGCCGCACCCCCACGGCATGTGTGTGCTTCTTCACAGGAAGCGCTCATGCCCGTCACCACAGCGTGGCCGAACTTACACTCGGTCAACGGCCTTTCGTGCGGGACCCCTACGGAGCGCACAGGGCGGACGCCCCCTGAGTCACGTTCGTCGGAGGTCCCCCATGTCCCCTGTCTCGCGTCGTGCCGCCCTCGGGGCGTTCGGTGCCGTCGGTCTCGGCGCGACCGCACTGACCGGGTGTCAGACGGGCGTGCGGTCCGAAGGACCGCCGCCGGTGCGGCGGACACCGCGGACCGGGGACAACCCGGTGGTGCGCGAGAACGGGCTCTCCGGATCCCGGGAGTGGGAGATGCGCGCGGCCGGCATACGCCCGGCCAACGACAGGGACGGCCAGATACAGGGCTACGCCTCCGCCACCTCCGTCGGCCCCGGCGAGTCCGTCGACTTCCACGTCTCCGTCCGCGGCTCCGACCACTTCACCGTGGCCGTCCACCGCCTCGGCCACTACGGCGGCGCCGGCGCCCGCCGCCTCGTGACCAGCCCCCGCCTCCGCGGAACCGCGCGGCCGATCCCCGCCGAGAAGCCCGGCTCGCGCCTGCTCGACTGCGCATGGCCCGTCTCCTGGACCCTGGAGATACCCCGGACCTGGGTCTCGGGCATGTTCCTCGCCGTCTTCACCAGCGAGGACGGCCACCGCAGCTACACCCCGTTCGTCGTCCGCGACCTCGCGCGTCCCGCCGACATCCTGATGGTGGCGCCGTTCACCACGTACCAGGCGTACAATATGTGGCCCCGCGACGGCCGCACCGGCCGCAACCTGTACCGCGGTTACAAGTCCGAGGGGAAGACGGGCGGTTCCCCCGAGCGGGCCTACGAGGTCTCCTTCGACCGGCCGTACGCCAACACGGGCCTGCCCACCCTCTACGAGATGGACACCGGCTTCACGCGCTGGGCTGAGCAGTCCGGCTACGACATCACCTACGCGAGCGGCGTCGACCTCCACGAAGGCCGCATAGACCCCGCCCGGTACTCCGCGATCGTCTTCCCCGGCCACGACGAGTACTGGTCGAAGGAGATGCGCGACCACGCCGAGGCCGCCCTCGCCGCCGGTACGCACATCGCGTTCCTCGGCGCGAACAACCTCTACTTCAACACCCGCCTGGAGGCCTCCCGGCGGGGCAGGGACTGCCGCGTCGTCGCCTGCTACAAGGAGGAACCGGACCCGAACCCGGGCGAGGGCGGTCCCACGATCCGGTGGCGCAAGCTCGACGACGACCACCGCAGGGCCGAGCAGGCGTTCCTGGGGGTCCAGTACAACGGCATGCTCAAGGACCCCGTGCCGCTGGTCGTCAGCGCCGCCGATCACTGGCTTTGGAAGGGCACCGGCCTCAAGGAGGGCGACGGGATCCCGGATCTCGTCTCGATCGAGGCCGACGGCCACGACGAGGACATGCCCGCCCCGGACGACGCCGAGCAGGTCCTCCTCTCCCACTCCCCCTACCAGGACAGCATGGGCCGGGGCCTGCGCCACCAGAACACCAGCCTGTGCACCCACGCCCACGGCACCCTGCTCTTCGCCGCCGGCACCTTCGGCTGGCCGCTCGCCCTGTACGACCCCGAGCACGCGGACGAGCGCGTGCGGAAGGCGACGGCGAACCTCTTCGCCAGGATGCTCGGCCCGCGGGGTTCCTCGGCCGTGTGACCCGCGGGGTTCCCCGGCCGTGTGGCCCGCGCGGGGAGCCGGACCGGTTCCTCGCCCGTCCCCCCTCCGGGGCGCCGTCCGGCTTCCTCCGGCCGGGCATCCCGCGCGTCGGGCGGTGCGCGGCGGTTCCGGCACCGCGACCCGCCGGACCGCCCCGCCGGACCGCCCCGCCGGACCGCCTCGCCGACCGGCCCGGTCCTCCCCGGCGTACCCGACGGGGGCGTCGCGTCGCCGCCCCGCTGCGGGGGAGCGCCCACGTTGCGCGGCAACACACCGGCGGCGCACGCCCCTCCCGCCTCCGCACCTGCGCGGACGCGCCCTGCGGGACGCGTTGCCCGCGGGCAACGCCCCCCGCCCGTCACCCCATCGTGCGAGGTCACTTCGTGCAACGGGCCGGTCACACCTCATGCTGTGTGTCATCCGCTCGGCAACCGCCGTCCGGGTGACGGCGCCCCGGCGAGCGGCCGGGGCCGGAGGAACGGAGACGCGCATGGACCGCGCCCTGCTCTCGCCCAGATCGACCCTGGTGTTCCTGCTCGCGGTGCTCGCCGGCGCCGTCGCCGCGGCGCTGTCCTGGTGGGCGGGTGAAGGCGTGCCGCGCAGCGTGCTCGCCGGACTCGCGGGCGCCGGGCTCGCCGTACCGTTCTTCAACCGGCTCATCGCGGCCGAACCGGCCGGCACCGCCGGCCGGCCGGAGGCGGCAGCGGCCGGGGAGGCGGGGGAGCGTGGGTGAGGTGCGGCCGGAGAGGCAGGGCGGCGTGGGCAGGCTGCGACCGCTGGGGCCGGACCTCCCGGAGGAGGCGCGGGCGCTCGCCCAGGCCCTGCGGGAGTTGTTCGAGGGGCTGGAGGTGTCGGTGCGGCGGTACGCGACCCGGCGGCGACGCGACCCCGGCACCCTCTCGCGCTACCTGAACGGCACCCGGCTGCCTCCCTGGCAGGTGGTCACCGACCTGCTGGCCGACCTGGCCGAACACCGCGGCACCACCGTGACCGGCGAGGCCGTGGAACTCGTGCGCGAGTTGTACGGCTCCGCCGTCCACGCCGGTTCCTCCCCGAAACACGCGGTCCGGGTGCTGGAGGAGCAACTGGCCGACGCCGACCGGATCTCCCGGCGCTCCAGCGTGAGCGGCGACATCCTGGGCGACGCGCTGCTGGACCGTACGCACCGCATTGCCGACCTGGAGGTCCGGCTGACGCAACTGGAGGTGGACTGGCAGGCCGAGCGGGCCAGGGCCGACCGGCTGGAGGCCGCGCACCCCGACGTCTCCCGGCTCCTGGAGGAACGCGACGTCCTCCAGCTGCAGGTGGCGCGGCTCGGGGAGGAACTCCAGGCGGCGCGGGAGCAGCGCGCGGCCGCGGAGGCCCGGTGCGAGCTCCTGGAACGGCAGCTCGACGCCGTGGAACGACCCGCCGCCGCCCTGGTGGCGGCCCCGGACACGGGCATGCCGAAGGTCCTGATCGTGGACGACCAGCCCGACAACCTCCTGGCGATGACCGCGGTCCTCGCCACGCTGGAGCAGGAACTCGTCACCGTCTCCTCCGGCCGGGAGGCGCTGAAGGCCCTGCTGGACCACGACGACTTCGCGGTCATCATCCTGGACGTGCAGATGCCCGAGATGGACGGCTACGAGACCGCCGCCCAGATCAAGCGCCGCCCGCGCAACCGCGACGTGCCGATCATCTTCCTCACCGCCATGGGCGCCGATCCCGAGCACACCGCCCGCGGATACGCCGCCGGTGCCGTCGACTACATCAGCAAGCCCTTCGACCCCTGGGCCCTGCGTGCCAAGGTCGCCGTCTTCACCGCCATCCACCTCGAACGCCGCGTGAGGCCGTGACCCGGCCCCGGGACGCGGCCGGGGGCGGGGCCGCCCGGACGCCGGACGCCGTGCCGGCCGGGGGTGCATGGGGCATGCGGCCGGGGCACGGCGGACACCGCCGGACGCCGGTCTCCGCACGGCGGCCACCGGGGCGCCCGAAGCAGCCGGGGCCCGGATCGCGCCCGCCTGCCCGAGCGGCCGGCGCACGGGCGGCCGGTCCCGGCACGGGGACGGCCGGGAGGGGAACGGCCTCAGCGCTTCCGGTCGGCGACGGCCGCGGCGAGGACCGCCAGGGTGCCGGCGAGGAGCGGCAGCACCATCGCCGCGAGAAGCCATCCGGGCACGTGCGGGTCCGGCGAGGAACGCCACAGCACCCCGCAGCCCGCGAGCAGGGAGACGCCGAGACAAGTGTTGAACAGCAGCAGGGCGCGGGCGACCCGGTGAGCCGAGGCCCGGCTGCCGGGCCTGTTGACCAGGGAGTGGGCCGCCCGCGCGGCGGAGAACGGCGCGGCGCCGGCCCTCGACGGCTCGTCGCGCGGCGTCACCCGCAGGGCCAGTTCCGCGCAGCCGGCCATCAGCACCGTCATCCCCGCGTACAGGAAGACCGGCAGGAAGGCGCCGCCGACCGACTTGCCCGCCCAGGCGTCCACCCCGCCGATCCCGATGTGCTCCGGTATCCGCTCCGGCAGGAGCGGGTAGCGGAACACGCCCCAGCCCGCCATCACGGCGAGCAGGACGGCGTGGGGAAGCAGCCACGGCCGGAACGGCGAGGAGAAGACCATGGGCCGATTGTCCGGCGGGAAGCCGGGGCGGGGGAGGGGGGGTTCGCGAGTTCGGCGCGATCATGGGTGTTTTCCGCCGGATCCCGCCGGATCCCGCCGGGTCGGCGCGCGGTCCGACGCACGGGCCGGGAGCCGGGCCGCCGCCCCCGCCCGCCCGGTACGCCGGGCGGGAAGGCGGGGCTCCGTTCGCGGTGGTGGCGTCAGTCCGCCGGGCGGCGGCCGAGCGGCAGCAGGTACTGCAGGGGGTGGTCCAGGTCGTCCAGCCCGAACAGCTCCTGCGCCAGGTCGTCGTGGAAACCGCCCAGCGGTGTGCCCCCCAGGCCCAGGGCGCCGGCGGCCAGCAGGAGGGTCTGGGTCAGGTGGCCGGCCTCCAGCAGCGCCAGCCGCAGGGCGCGCAGCCCGTACCGGCGGCGCAGCAGCCCCAGGTCCACGTAGACGCCCAGCAGGACCGGCGCCTCGTCGACGCCGATCCGGTCGGGGTCGTGCGGCGGGCGGGAGAAGTACGCCGACAGCGACGTGACGTCCGCGGGGGACGGCACCGGGCCCACGGGCCGCAGGGTCCGGCGCTCGGGCACGCAGTCGTACGTGGCCGCCGGGACGCCCGCCACGTCGAGGGCGAGCAGACGCACCCGGGCCGTGTAGAGGGCACCCGCGCTCGGGTAGGGGCGGTGGTCCAGCGTGCGCACGGTGCCGTCGGCGAGGCGCTGCTCCGAAGTGCCGCTGTGCGCGAGGGCGTTCCACAGCAGTGTGCCGAGCCCCCCGGCGTCCAGCGGCCCGCGGAGCGCGCCGCGCAGGGAGGTCCTGCCGCGCAGCGCGGCGCCCAGCGGCACCTCGGGCAGCGGCCCGGCCGGCAGGGGCACCTCCGGCGGGGCCGGGGCGGCCGCCACGCCCGCGGGGAGCGCCGACGGCGGCAGCGGGCGCAGCGGGGAGTCCTCGCCGAGGCCGATCCGGAACCTGCTGCGCTCCAGGTACTGCACGTCCGCCGCGCGGTGCCCCTCGGGGAAGAACGACGGCGCGTCGTCGGTGTCCAGCAGCGTCCGGGCGGCGAGCAGGCACACCGCGCGCTCCTCGTCCGGGGCGACGCCCAGGCGGTTGAACAGCATGTGCAGCTGCGACGCCCACACCCACGGCGGCACGGCGCCGGAAGCCTCCGCCCCGGCCCCGGCCCGAAGCCGACCGTCGGCCTCCCGCACGCACCGGACCCACTCCGACAGCCACGGTTCCCCGCCGCCGCCCCGCAGCGCCTCCCGCAGCCGGCGCGCCCGCTGCCGCAGCGCCGTGCGCTGGGACGCGTACACGGTGTGGACGCGGGTGTGCACCGCCGCGCCGGGGAGCAGCGCCACCTCGGTGACCCACCGCCAGCCGGAGGCGTGGCGCCGCAGCCACCTCGCCGCCGCGAGCCGGTCCATGCCCAGGGCGTACGCCGTGGCGTGGGCCAGGTCGGCCGCGATCGCGAGCCGCGCGGCGCCGCCGGACCCGGCCGGAAGCGTCCGCAGCGCCTCGACGGCCACCCGGGAGGAGACGGTGAACACCTCCTCGGCCGTGGGCAGGGCCCGCGGGCCGCCGTACCGGCCGGTCTCCGGTACGTACTCCACGGCGCGGACCTCCCCGTGCCGGGACGGCCAGGACCCGCCCGCCACCGCGGGGTGCTCCGCGGCGGCCCGCGCCAGCGCCCCGGGCAGTTCGGCGGCGGCTTCGGGGCTCAGCCCCCGCACCCGTACGCGCAGGTGGGGGCCGTCCTCGCCGTACCGGATGAAGAACCACCGGGAGGCCTGGCCGGAGGCGACCAGCCCGTCCAGACGGGGGGCGAGCCACCGGGTCAGGAAGGCGTCGGTGTCCTCGGTGCCGCAGTGCAGGAACAGGTGGTGGCTGTGCCAGGTGTCGGTCGTCGTCACGTGCGGCCCTCGTTCGGCGGGGAGGTGGACGGGGAGAGCCGGGCCGGCCGGAGGGCCGGCGCCGGGGCGGGCGGTCAGGGGAANNGGGTGCGGGTGGAGCGCCAGGTCGCGGTGGCGCAGGGGCCGGCCGGTGCGGCCGAGCCGGTGGGGGACGTGCAGGAGCCTGGGCAGCCCCCGGGTGCGGCGGTTGACGTGCCCGAAGGTCATCGGCAGGGAGCCGGGCACGACGACCTTCGCGCCGTACAGGCCGAGGCGGTCGCGCAGTCCCGGCTCGGTCTGGTCGACGGCGACGACCTCCAGGCCGGCGTCCGCCAGCCGGGCGACGAGCGAGGCGAGGAGGGCGCCCAGGTCGGCGACCGGCTCCGGCGCGCCGGGCCACACGGCGGCGACCGGCCGGGCGGGCGAGTCGCGGAACAGGAAGCCCAGGCGCGGTCCCGCCTCGGGCAGGGTGTTCACCCCCACGTGGTCGTCGAGGGTGACCACGAGGTCCGGCCGGTCCAGCATGGGGCGCAGCCGCTCGGGGTCGCGGGGCCGCCCGTCGGCCGCGGCGCGGTGCGGGGAGTCCACGACGTTGGTGACGGCTTCGACGACCGCCGACCGGATGGCCGTGCGCGGGTCGTGGTGCGCGCCCGCGGCGAGGAACATCCGGGGCGCCTGCGGACGGATGCCCTCGTAGCGGAGGACGGCCACGACCGCCGGGATCCCGAAGTCGTTGGTGGCGTCCAGGAGGAGGAGCCGGTAGCCCAGGAGCGCCGCGCGGTCGGCGAGCAGCGCGGTGTCGTGGTCGTCGGCCGGCGGCTCCACCCGGGGCAGGGGGGTGGCCCCGTACCAGGCCATCAGGAAGGCGTCGCGCTCGGCGACCTCGAACAGCCCGTAGAGCGCCGCCTCCTCCGGGCTGTTGCCGAGCCCGCAGCCGTTGGACGACTCGTAGACCACGCGCGCGCCGCGACCCGGCACGTCCCAGTACGCGACGTGCTCCGGCACGGCGACGGGCCGGCCCCGGGTGAGCGACCAGCCGTGCACCCAGTCCAGCTCCAGCGCCGGGTCGTACGGCACGGTCCGGGACGCCGGGTGGCCGTGGAAGGCGGGGTCGGGCAGCCCCAGCCGCCGCGGGTCGACCGCCCGGTCGGGCCCCAGCGCGGCGAAGGACGCGCGCAGGACGGTGCGGCGGCCGGTGGGGCGCATGCCCGTGTACCGTTCGACGCTCTCGAACAGCGCGACCCGCTCGCTGCCCTCGAAGTCGGCGGCGCGGCCGTGCCCCCCGTCGTCGAGGGGCCGCCCGTCGGTCACCAGCGCCGTCGTCAGGCAGAACGCCGAGTCCTCGGAGCGCAGCAGCCTGCGCACCGGCCCGAAGCGCTCGTCGTGCAGCGCCGCGCGTAGGTCCTCGACGCCGGTGCGGTCGTTGGCGCCGCGCAGCGCCCGCGGGTCGGCCACCGGGCGCGGGCCGGCCGGCAGGGGCTCGACCGCGTCGGCCGAGTCCTCCGGCAGGGGCCGGCAGACCGGGCAGCCGCCGACCGGGCGGACCCGGTGGGTGGACCAGGTGGCACGCCCGTGGTGCACGACGTGGACGGTGGCCGTCGCGGCCGGGCCGGGCACCTCCGAGGCCGGCGGCGCCTGTTCCAGCAGGTCGAGCGCGAGGGCCCCGACCGCTTCGCCCAGGGCGGGCGTCGGCACCCCGCCGAGCGCCAGCGCCGGGCTCCGCCACGGCACCCGGCCGCCCGCCGTGGCCAGGCGCTGCTGCTCCGAGCAGCACAGGCAGGCGGCGGCGCCCGGCCCGAGCACCGGCCCGACCACGCACAGCGCCCCGTCGAGCCGTACGGGGACCAGGGTCACCGGGTGGGCGAGCGCATGGCGGCTCAGCTCCTCGGCGAGTCCCAGCGTCCACCGGGTCAGCAGGACGACGGCCCGTCCCGCGCCGGTGGCCAGCGCGGCGTCGGGGCCGAGGACCGGCACGGGCAGCGGGCCCAGCACCGGGCACGGGTCCGATGTCATCGCCGGTCCTCTCCGGTCGCGAGCACGGTGAAGCCGAACGCGCGCAGGCGCGCGGCGAGTTCCCGCGCCCCGGGGGGCGCGGGGGCGGTGTGCCGGTCGTGCGCGCCGGTCAGGGCGCGCAGCGTGTCGTGCAGGGCCGTCTCGCGGGCGGCCAGCCGGGCCAGCCAGCCCGCGGTCCACCCCTCGTCCTCCCAGGGCGCCGGCCGGGCCCCGGCCGCCGCGAGGGGGGCCGCCGAACCGCCCGGCGCGCACAGGTCCGCGACGACGACGCCCTGGCGGGCGGCGTCGGCGGCGGCGGTGGCGGCGAGCGCGGCGNAGGCCGCCGCGTCGCCCGGGGCGGCCTCGACGGCCCACCCGAGTCCCGGNCCCGGTCCGCCGGTGTCCGCGCGCACGACGGCCCGGTACGCCTCCCGGCCCAGGCGGACCACGTCCACGCGGGCCCGGACGCCCAGCCGCTCCGTCAGCGCCGTCCACCAGTGGCGGGCCTGCGGATGGCCCCACCAGGCGGCCCGCGGGAGCACCTCGCCCGCCCGGCGGGCCGCGTCCGGGGCGGCGGCCCGGCGCAGGGCCCGCCCCCAGGCGTGGCCGGGGTCCGCCCCGACGGCGTACCCGGTGGCGGGGTCCCCGGCGGACAGGCCCAGCTCGGCCGCCCGGCAGAAGGCCTCCAGGCGGGCGAGGTCCAGGCGCGGCGCCCCGGCGACGACCGCCCCGGGACGCCGCGCCCCCGGCGGCGCCTCGCCCGGCAGGTCGCAGACGGCGAGCGGCACGGGCAGTTGCCGCAGCGCCCCGGGGGAGGGCACGGGCTCCGCGCCGATGTGCTCCGCGCCGAGCGCGGCCACCCGGCCGAGCGCCTCCGCCAGGGTGGCGGCCGGCTCCAGCGGTGTGCGGCGGTCCGCGTCGATCCGGTCGGGCCCCAGCCAGGTGCGGTACTCCGCGCGCAGCGGCCGGGCCTCGGCCACCAGCACGGCCGGCAGCCCGGGCAGCAGCCGGTGGTCGTCGCCCTCGCCGGCGGGGTCGGGCAGCCCGCCGGCCGCGCACACGAGCCGGTGCGCCGCCGCCGCGGCGAGCAGCGGGACGAAGGGGGCGGGGAGAATA
>NZ_CP095474.1:5174361-5180562 GCF_023614315.1 Streptomyces sudanensis
GGCCCGCGGGCGGGGGAGCGGGGCACCGGCGGCCAACCGGGCCGCCAGGGCGCGCGCGTCCGCCGCGGCCTGCTCCGGGCTGCCCGGGGCGGTGACGAAGCCCGTGCCACCGCGCACGCCGAAGGCCACCGCGCACGGCGGGCCGTCGCCGCCGGTGGCGCGCAGGAGGACCAGCCCGCCGGGCAGGGCGGGGTCGGCGGCGTACGACACGGCCGTCCCGCTCCGGTCCAGCGCCCGCCCGGCGGCCCCGGCCAGGCCGGCCGGTTCCGGCGCCCCGAGGGGTGCGTGCGGCGGCCGGCCGGCCGCCGCAGCGGAGACGACCTCCACCCGCGTCGCCGCGAGGGCGCCGGCGGCCGCGGGCGGGCGCTGCGCCGTCGCCGCGAGCCAGTCCGCCGCGGGGCCGGCGGGCTCCGCCACGAGCAGGTCGTGTGCCAGGAGCTGCCCGACCACCGCGTCCACCGCCTCGCGCAGTGCGGTGCCCGGCTCCGCCTGCCGCAGGGGGCCGGTCAGGCGGCCGGTGCGCAGCGGCTCCTCCAAAAGCTGCCACAGCCGGGGCAGCGCGGCACTGCCCTCCAGGGTCACGCCGCCCCGCCGCCCCCGCAGGTGCACCCCGTCGCGCAGGGGGGTGGCGACGACCCCGGGGCGCAGCCGCCACGGCAGGGGGGAACCGGGCGCGTCCGCGCCGCGCGGGGCGGACGCGGGGGTGCCCGTCACCGGCGCCCCTCCACGGCGTCGACGGCCGCCCCGAGCCGGGTGCGCCAGTCGTGGCCCGTCAGCGCCGGGACGGTACGGGTGACCAGGTACGCGGCGAGGTAGCGTTCCAGCGGCCGGACGTCGCAGATCGCCAGGAGCCGGTACAGGGCGTTGGTGCAGGCCCGGTGGACGAGGTAGTCGGGGCGGTCCCACATCGTGCCGTGCGGGTCCGAGCGGTGCAGGAGCCGGTGGAACTCGCTGTAGCGGGTGCGCGCGTCGCGGTCCCACCGCTCCGCCGTCGCCGCGTCGCCCGTCGCCGCCGCGCGCACGCGGTACTCCTCCGGGGAGCCGTGCAGGTCCGCCCCCGCGGCGTGGCGGCTTCGCGCGAGGTCCCAGGCCGCGGCCGACCACGCGGCCCACGCCTCCTCCCACTCCCGGCGCTCGCCCCGCACGATCCGGCCGACCAGTGCGGTCACCACGTCGCCCGCGTCGTCCCAGCGGCGCGCGAACCCGTCCCGCAGCCGCCCGTCCGGGTCGTGGTGGACCAGGAACTCCTCCAGGTGGGAGACGTACGAGTAGTGGCCGCCGACGAGCCCCTGGGGGTGGGCCGCGGTGTGGGCGGCGAGCGCCGCGACGGCGAGGTGGACGCGCGCCCGGGCGCCGTCGCCGTGCGCGCCCAGGAAGCCGGCGCCGGCGCGCAGCGCGGCCAGCCCGCCGCGCAGCAGGTCGTCCCGCAGGGCCGCGCCGTCGGCGCCGAGCAGACCGCGCAAGGGGGTCCGGTCGACCCGCTCGACGCGCACGGTGTTGTCCGCCACGACCGGGCCGTAGGGCGGGGCGACGAGTTCGGCGCGGCCCGCTTCCGCGGCCCGCGCGAGCAGTTCGCCCTCGGTGAGGTCGCTGCGCGAGGGGTGGTCGCGGACCCAGGCGCGCAGGGCGCGGGCGGCCTCCCGCGCGGCCGGGCCGACGTCCCGCGCGGAACCCTCCAGGCGCAGCCGCACGTGGGGGCCGTGCAGCCAGTGCCGTTCGACGTGGGCGGCCAGGCCCCGGGCCGCCTGGGCCCCGGCGAGCGGGAGCACCGCCTCGCGCAGCAGCGGCGCCTTGACGGGTTCGCGGTAGTAGGCGACCACGTCGAGGACGGCGGTCCGCCGGGGGTGCGCGGTGGGCACGGTGTTCGCCTCGGTTCTCCGGTGGGGGCGGGTCATGACGGGCGGCGGGGCCGGTAGGTCTCCAGGACGAGTTCCACCGCCCGGACCGGCGCGTCCCACCCGCCGGGCGCGGGCAGCGCCTCCTCCAGGACCACCCCGCCGGGGTGGCGGGAGAGCCACCTGGACAGGCAGCGCAGGTGCAGCGCGTTGCCCAGGTCGGCGAAGTGCGGCTTGGGGAGGCTCAGCCGGGTCAGGAAGTCGTCGGCCGCGCGGCCCGTCGGCGCCGTGAGGACGGGGTGCAGGAAGACCTGGTCGGGAAGGGCGAGCAGGGCCCGCCACCGGGCGGCGGCCTCCGCCGGGACGTCGCCGGCGGCGGCCAGCTCGTCGCGCAGCGCGCGCACGACGCCGGACGGCAGCAGCCAGCGCCGGCGGAGCAGGACGACGTGCCGGTGGCGCAGCCGGGGGCTGCGCACCACGGATCCGCCCGGGGCCCGCACCGTGTGACGGGGCACCAGGGAGCGGAAGTCCACCACGCCGTGGGGGTGGTCGGACAGGTGGGCCGCGATGCGGCGCGGCAGCATCACCGGGGCGAGGAAACCGCAGTACAGGACGTCCAGGGCGGCACCGGTGGCCCGCACCCGGAACCGCACCTGGTCGGTGGCCTCGTCGTGGAAGAGCTCCAGTTCGTCCTCCGCGATCGACGCCGCCCCGCGGTCGGGGCCGATCTCGTCGGGGACGAGGAGGGGGTGGAGGTTGGCGTTGAAGCCGTTCACGGGACGGATCTGGGCGGCCCGCGGCCCGGCGCCGCGTCCCGGGCCGCCGCCTCCGTCCCCGTGGTCCCCGGCCGGGTGCTCGTGGCCCCCGGCCGGGTGCCGTACCGGCGCGGAGCCCGTACCGGCACCCCCGTCCGCCGCCCCGTACCCCAGGCCGCGGCGGATCTGCCGCGCCACCCTCTCGCCGGCCCGCGGGTCCAGGGCGTCCAGGAAGCGGCTGGTGAAGCGGCCCCAGCCGCCGTAGACGTGGTTGACGCAGAGCAGCCCACCGGCCGGATCGCGCTGGAGGAAGTAGGCGTGGCTGACGGGCCGCCGCGTCGCCCAGCGCGGCAGCCGCGCTCCCAGGCCCGCGACGAGGCCGGGCGGCAGGACGACGTCGTCGTCCGGCCCGGTGGCCGGCGTCCCGCCCGCCCGCGCCTCCCGCACGGCGCCGGCGACCTCCTCGCGCAGGGCGGCGAGCTCGGCGCCGCCGGTGGGGAACGCGGCGCCGTCCTCCTCGCGCAGGGCGGCGATGCGCCCCGCCCGCTCCCACGCCCCGGCGACGTCGGCACCGAACTCCCAGGGGTGGGCGCAGCGCCCGCCGGGGCCGTACCGCTCGACGAAGCGGTCCCGGACGACGCGCCGTATCAGGTGGCCGAGGTCGAACAGCTCGGCGAGCGCGGAGACCTCGGCGAGCGCCTCGTGGTCGGCGTCGCCGAGGAACCCGTCGAGGCGCAGCGGCTCCGGTGCGACGACGTCCTCCGACAGGAGGTTCAGCGGGGCCGATCCGGCCGGGACGGGGCGGCCGTTGTCCGCGAGCAACCCGGCCCAGCGGTCCGCGAGTTCGGCGAGCACACCGGGGCGCAGGCGGGCCGGGGAGGCGGCGAACCGGGCGACGAGCGCCGCCAGTTCGTCGATGCGGTCCGCCTGGGCGAGGTCCTCGGCGCGGACGGGGTCCCCGGCGCCGGCCGCGCCGAGGGCGCGCAGCCACGCGGACAGGCCGGCCAGGGGGTCGGCGTCCTGGGGCGGGACCGGATCGGTGGGGACGAGGAGACCGGCCTCGGCGAGGCGCTCCACGAAGGCGGTGGCGGCGGCGAGGTTCCCCTCCCCGGTCTCCCCGGCCTTCTCGGCTTCCCCGGCTTCCCCGGCCTCCCCGGCCTCCCCGGCCTTCTCGGCTTCCCCGGTCTGCCCGCGTCCCGCGCTCCCCGGACCGGGCGCGGGCAGGGCGGAGGCGAGCACCCGGGCCAGCTCGTGGAGCGGGGCGGGGGTGCGGGCGCGGTCGGTGAGCAGGCGGAGGGGGCCGCCGAAGGCCACCTCCACCTCGTCCTCGTCGGTGACGAGGTAGCGTCCCCCGGCGAAGACGGCCCGGTCGCGCGCGTACGTGGCGCGGCCGTCGGCGACCCGGGCGGTGCTGACGATGCGGTGGGGGCGCGCGGCGCGGCGGTGCGGCCGGTCCAGGAGGGCGGCGGTGAGGGCGGCCGTGAGGGCGCGGTTGACGGTGACCGTCGCGCGCAGCGGGCCGTCGAGGAGCGCCGCGTGCCCCCAGGACCGCACCGGGGGGCGCGACGCCGACGGCTGCGGCAGGGGGCCCCAGCCGACGGCGGTGAACCACGACAGGGGGCTGGTCTTGGTACTGGCCCTCAGGGCGTGGCGCAGCACGGTGGCCTCCTCCTTGCGGGCCCTGCGGTCGTCGGCGCCCGTACCGGCCCGCTCGACGGCGCGCAGCAGGTCGGCGCTGGTGAGGGCGACGGCACGGGCCAGGGCCGGCTCCCGGCACAGGGCGGCCAGGGCCGAGCGCTCGGCCGCCAGGGCGCGGGGGGCGGCGAGGCCCAGTTCGGCGAGCAGGGCGGCGCGGCGCTCCCGCAGGGCGAGCCACAGGGAGAGCCGGGGCAGCCGCCCGGGCAGGTCGCCGAGCCGGTCCAGGAGGGCGGGCCGCGGGGCGCGCCCGTTGTGCACCGCGCGCCGCAGCGGCAGGACGACGTCCCGGTGGAAGTCCCGCGGGTGGCCGTCGAGGCTGGCGTACAGGTCGTCGCAGAGGGGGCCGGCGAGGTCCGCGAGCCTCCCGTCCAGCTCCGCCAGGCGGCCGGTCAGCGCCCGGAACTCCGCCGCGGCCGGCGTCTGGGCCGGGTACGCCGACACGGTGGCGCGGACGAGCGCGTACGGAGCCGGGTGCACGAGCCGGCCGGCGGTGTGCGCTCCGGTACCGGCGGCGGCCTCCGCGCCCTCGGCGTACGGCATGCGCGTCCCCTCCCTTTCGTCGTCCCGAGCCCGCCGCGGGGCGCACACCGGGTGCGTCCCGCGGCGGGGTGATCGGACCCCGGGGGCCGGGCCCGCGGTCGGGGAACCCGGCCCGGGGCACGGATGTCCTGCCTGGAGCGGGAGGTCCGGCGGTCGCGGGGCGGCGCACGGGGACGACCCGCGGGAACAGGAACCGGCTCCGGGGGAGGCGCCGCCCCCGGGAAGCGCGACGGTGCCGCGCGTCGAGGTCACGGTGAACTCGCCCGGATCCGGGTCCGCGAGGCCGAGACCCGCGATGCCGGTGGTGCCGGGCACGAACGCCTCCCCGGGACCGCCGCGGCGGCGGAGGGCGCCCGCGCCGGTCAGCCCGCGGCGAGCGGGCCGGTCTCCACCTGCGGCTGGGCGCAGGACGACGAGGCCTGGCAGGAGCAGGACCCCCACGACGCGCCGCCCTCGGGGAGTGCGGCGGTGTCGCGCATGGAGGTGACGGTCAGGTCGCCGAGGTCCAGCTCCAGGTCCTGCAGGTCGAAGCCGGGGGCGGGGGTGAGGTCGGACATGCGGAGCTCCTTCGATGAGGGGCGGAAGCCGAACGGCACCGAACGGACGGCGCCGGATGGAGCCTTGCGGTCCAGGGAAGACGCGTCCCTCCGGCCGAATCACCGGAGGAACGCCCACGACCGCAAGTGATCAAGCATGCGCGGTCCGACTATATGTCCACTCCTGGGTCTTCCAAGGATCTTCATAACCCCCTTCGCGATTTGGCCGGTTCGCTTCCCTGGCCGATAAGCGACACCGATGCGTTCACGCCATACGCGGAATCGAACTGGCTGCTCCCCGCCTTGCGGACGGAGCGCCCGTGCGCACGCCGCCGCCTCCGGCGGCCGGGGACGCGATCCCTCCGGATGCCGCCACCGGACAGGGGGGTCGCGGATGCCTCCCGTATGCCGACGGTGCTCTCGTTCAAGCCACGGCGTGTGCGGAGTCCGGAGCCGATCGCACCGGCCCGCGACCGGTCCGGAGCTGTCCCCGGAGGCGCTGCGGTCCCCCGGGGAGGCCGCTCCCCGGCGGGCCGCGTCTCCGGCGGCTCCTCCGGCCGCAAGGCGCGGGCGGCTCTCAAAGGTGATTTCCAGACAACTCGCAGGAGCGGTCCCGCAGGAGCCCGCGCCCCGACGGCGGCCGGAAGCGCCACCGCTCCCGGCCGCCGCCCGAGACGACCGGGCGGCGGCCCCGCCCGTACCGGTACGACGCCGGCACCCGTCGCCGCCACGCCGGCGGCCGGACACGGAAGGACCCGTCCGCATCCACGGCGCAGGAGGTCCCCGGNCCCGCGGCCGTGCCCGCCCCGCCCGCCGGAGCGAGGACGCNGGGGCGCG
>NZ_CP095474.1:5180569-5259510 GCF_023614315.1 Streptomyces sudanensis
CCGCCGCCGGGGCGGGAGGCGCGGGGAGACCGCCGGCGGAGGAAAAGCCTCCCGCCGTACATCCATGGGGCCGGTTCGTGAGTCTGACGATGCAGCGGCCTCCGCAGAAGGGCCGCACCTCAGCTGCAGTCGGAGAACCCACTTTGAAAACCGGCATGAAGAACACGCGTCGCGTGACCGTGGCCTGCGTCACCGCGGGGACCATACTGACGGGCGGGGCGTTCGCCGCCCCCGCGCAGGCCGCCACTCCGAAGCCACCCGCGATCGTCGCCAAGGGCGGCTTCGTCATGAACAACGGCACCGGGACGGCCCTCTACACCAAGGCCGCGGACACCCGGCTCGCCACGGGCTCCACGACCAAGATCATGACCGCCCAGGTGGTGCTCGCGAAGGCGAACCTGAACCTGGACGCCAAGGTCACGGTCCAGAAGGCGTACAGCGACTACATCGTCTCGAAGAACGCCTCGTCGGCCCGCCTGATCGTGGGGGACAAGGTGACGGTGCGGCAGCTGCTGTACGGGCTGATGCTCCCGTCGGGTTGCGACGCCGCGTACGCCCTGGCCGACACCTACGGCACCGGCTCCACCCGGGCGGCGCGCGTGAAGTCGTTCATCGGCCAGATGAACGACACCGCCAGGCGCCTCGGCATGAAGAACACGCACTTCGACTCCTTCGACGGCATAAGCAGCGGAGCGAACTACTCGACGCCGCGCGACCTGACGAAACTCGCCAGCAACGCGCTGAAGAACCCCACCTTCCGCACCATCGTGAAGACGCGGTCCACCACCCAGAGGGTCACGACGAAGAGCGGCGGCTACCGCAACATGTCGTGGACCAACACCAACAAGCTGCTCGGCACCTACTCCGGAGCCATCGGCGTGAAGACCGGCTCCGGGCCGGTGGCGAAGTACTGCCTGGTCTTCGCCGCCACCCGGAACGGCAAGACGATCATCGGCACGGTCCTGGCGTCCTCCTCCGAGGCGAACCGCACGGCCGACGCCACCAAGCTGCTGGACTACGGCTTCAAGAGGTAGGCGCCTCCGGCGTCCCGCAGGCGGGGGCCGCCCGCGACCTTCACGGTCGGGGGCGGCCCCCGTCGCCGCGCACACCGGCGCGCTTGCCCGGGGCCGGACCGCCGGAGGCCCTCGCGGCGTCTCCTCGCGAACTCCCGCCGTTCACACGGGAAGGGCCTTCCGGAACAGGAAGGCCCTTCCCGTGTGAACGGCGGGGAGAAGAGGAGATCAGTGCTTGAAGGCGTCCTTGGCCTTCTCCTTGGCCTCGCGGGCGTCGCCCGTGCTCTTCTCCGCCTGCCCCTCGGCGGCCATGCGGTCGTTGCCCGTGGCGCTGCCCAGGGCCTCCTTGGCCTTGCCCTTGGCCTGCTCGGTCTTCGCCTTCGCCTTCTCGCCGGCAGTCATCGAAAACGCCTCCTCGTGGATTTTGTGCCGCTTTCGCGGTAATCGCCTCGTGCCCCCGAACCCCTCCGGCAAACCGGGCGGACACGGACGGGGGGAAGGCAACGGCGGGGGCGGAAGCCGGGNGGGAGGCCGGTGAGCGCGGTTCCCCCGCTTCCCGTTCCCGTTCTTCCGGCACCGGCCTCCCACGGCGCCGGTGCCGGTGCCGCCGCCGAGGCACCGGGCGGGCCGCTCTCACCGCCCCGGGGCGTGGACGAGCCGGTGCAGGCGCAGCGCCAGCTGGATCTCCAGGGCGCGGGCGGGACTGTTCCAGTCCGGGCCGAGGAGCCGCGCGACGCGGTCGAGGCGCTGGACGACCGTGTTGACGTGGACGTGGAGGGACTCCTTGGCGCGGGAGAGGCTGGTCCCCCGGTCGTAGTAGGCGTGCAGGGTGCGCAGCAGTTCGGTGCCGCGCTCCGCGTCGTAGGCGAGGACGGGACCGAGGACCCGTTCGACGTACGAGCCGATGTCGGCCCGGTCGCCGAGCAGGACCCCGACGAAGCCGAGGTCGGCGGTGTCGGCCCCGTCCCCGGCGCGGCCGAGGGCGTGGAGCGCCGTGAGGCAGCGCACCGCCTCGGCGTGGAGGGCGGCGTGCTCCTCCGGGCCGTGCCCGGGGCCGGCCGCGCCGACGGTGACGGGGGTGCCGAGGGCGCGGGTGAGATCGGCGGCGAGACCGCGGGCGAGGGCGCCGGGCCGTTCGCACGGCGCCAGCAGGACGGTGCGGCCGTGCCGGGTGCCCGCCAGGCCGCCGAGCCCGCGGGCGGTACGGGCGGTCTCCGCGGAGAGCCGGGCGCGCGAGGCCGGCGCGCAGTCGAGGACGGCGACGGCGTGGGGCCGGGCCAGGTCGACGCCGAGGCGCCGGGCCCGGAGGGTGTGGCTGCCCCCGTCCCAGTGGGCCGAGGAGGCGGGCCCCGCGAGGAGGTCGTCGAGGAGTTCGCCGCGTATCCGGTCCTCGGTCTCGGCGACCGACCGGCGCATCATCAGCAGCATCGCGGTGACGAGCGCCGCGCGTTCGAAGAGGCGCCGGTCGGCCTCGGAGAGGTCGCCCCGACCGGTCAGCACGATGCCGCCCAGCGGTTCGGCGCCCGCCAGCACGGCACAGGTCCAGACGCCGTCCGCGCGGACCGCGCGGCCGTCGGCGCGCGAGGCCGCGAGGTCCTCGGCGCGGGGCGCCGCCGGTTCGCCGCCGGTACGGGCCAGTTCGCTGCCGTCGATGTCGTGGACGGCCACCTCGCCGCCGAGCAGCGAGGCGATCTCGGCCGCCATGTCGTCGACGCCCGCGCCGCGCAGCACCAGCCTGGTGAGGCGGTCGTGGGCGTCGGAGGCCCGGCGCAGCGCCTCGCTGTGGGCCCGGGCCGTCGCGTTGGCGGCTTCGAGCCGGGCGAGGGCGCTGCGGGTCTCCTCCAGGAGGCGGGCGCTGTCGATCGCGACGGCGGCGTGGTCGGCGAGCGAACCGAGCAGGGCGATGGCGTCGGGGGTGAAGTCGCGCGGGAAGCGGTTCCCCGCGAACAGCACCCCGATGACCTCCTTCCCCACCCGCAGCGGGACGCCGAGGATGCCGCGCAGCCCCTCCTCGGCCACGCCGTCGTCGATGGGCCCGGTGTGGCGGTACCGCCGGTCGGTGCGGTAGTCCCTGCTGGCGTAGGGGCGCGCGGTCTGCGCGACCAGCCCGCCCAGCCCCTCTCCCATGCCCAGCCGGAGCTGCTGGAAGGCCGCCGAGACGGACCCGTCGGTGACGCGCATGAACGTGGCCTGCTCGGCGGGGTCGTTGAGGGTGAGGTAGGCGACGTCGGCGCCCAGCAGCGTCCTCGCCCGGCGGACGATGGCGCGGAGCACGGCGTCCAGGTCCCGCAAGCCCGCCAGGTCCCCCGCGGTGTCGAACAGCGCGACGAGTTCCGCCTCCCGGCGGCGGTGCTGGTCCAGTACGCGCCGTACGGACAGGGCCGCCTCGGTGGCCTCCTCGACGAGGGCGACGTCCGCCGGGGCGGCCCCGCCGGCCCGCGACCGGGCGGGCTGGGCGGCGAGCTCCTCGGCGGGGGCGCCGGCGGCCAGGAGGTCCAGCAGGCGGCGGGCGGCCGCCTCGGCGGGTGAGGACGCCTCGGCGTCGGTCCGGTGGCCGTCGGTCATGGGGCCTCCTCGCGGGCCGTGTTCGTGGTCGGTCGTGGCGCCCCGGTCCGCCCGGCCCGCCCGTGCCGCGGCGGCGGACCGGGCGGGCCGCGGGCGCGGCGCTACCCCGGTCCGCCCGCGCCGGCCCGGAGGGCGGCCGCCGGCCCCTCGTCCCGCGGGCGGGCGAGGTCGCGGCCCCGGGTCTCCCGGGCGACCGCCACGGTGACCGTGGTGACCACGGCGGCCAGGCACAGGTAGACGCTGACGGGGAGGGACGAATCGTAGTCCTTGAGGAGTTCCACGGCGATGACGGGAGCGAGGGCGCCGGCGACGATGGAGGCGAGCTGGGAACCCATGGAGGCCCCGGAGTAGCGGACCTCGGTGTCGAACATCTCGGAGATGAACGCGGCCTGCGGCCCGTACATCGCCCCGTGCAGCAGCAGGCCGGCGGTGACGGCCAGCGTGATCACGGCGAACGACCCGGAGTCGACCAGGCCGAAGAACACGAACGCCCAGACGGCCATCCCCGCGGAGCCGACGAGGATGACCGGACGCCTGCCCACCCGGTCGGACAGCGCCCCCCACAGGGGGATGGCGAGGAAGTGGACGGCGGAACCGATGAGGACGGCGTTCAGCGCGGTCCCCTTGGGCAGTTCCAGGTGCACGGTGACGTACACCAGCAGGAACGAGGTCAGGACGTAGTACGAGATGTTCTCGCCGAAGCGCGTGCCGATGGCGCAGAGCACCTCGCGCCGGCTGCGCCGGAACACCTCGACGACCGGCACCGTCTCCTTCGCGCCCCGCGCGGCCGCCGCCTCGGCCCTGGCCTGCGCCTCCAGGAACACCGGGGACTCGGACACCGAGACCCGGATCCACAGGCCGATCACCACCAGGAGCCCCGACAGCAGGAACGGCACGCGCCAGCCCCAGGACTGGAAGGCCGCGTCGGACTGGAACGCGGCGAGCAGCGCCAGCACGCCGGTGGCGAGCAGGTTGCCGCCGGGAGCCCCGGCCTGCGGCCAGGAGGCCCAGAAACCGCGGTGCTCGTCCCCGCCGTGCTCGGAGACGATCAGGACCGCCCCGCCCCACTCGCCGCCCAGCGCGAAGCCCTGGACCAGGCGCAGCACGGTCAGCAGGATCGGCGCGCCGACGCCGATGGTCTCGTACGTGGGCAGCAGCCCCATCGCGAAGGTCGCGCCGCCCATCATCAGCAGACTGATCACCAGCAGCTTCTTGCGCCCGACCTTGTCGCCGTAGTGCCCGAAGACGATGCCGCCCAGCGGCCGGGCGACGAACCCGATGGCGTACGTGACGAAGGCGATCAGCGTGCCCACCAGCGGATCGGCGCTGGGGAAGAACAGCGTGTTGAACACCAGGGCGGCGGCCGAGCCGTAGAGGAAGAAGTCGTACCACTCGATGGTGGTGCCGATGAGGCTGGCGGCGACGATGCGCTTGAGGCTGGACGGGGCTGGGGGAGCGGTCGCGGGCGACGGCATCGGCACCACTTCCTCGTGTGCGATGGGGACGGTTGCGTGTCGCCACACCGTAGGAACGCCCACGCCGGAGGCGTATGTGATGGGGCGCCACAGTTGTCGGCGCAAGTGTGTCCACCATCTACACCCCGGACGGCGGAGCCGCCCGGCACGGGGCCGGGGGGCGGTGCGCCGCCACGCGGCGGCCGGAGGCCTCGGCGGCGGTGACCACGGCCACCCCGTGCGGTCCACCGCGAACTCCGGCACCCGGGGCGTTTGCGGCGCGCGGACCGTGCGGGCGGCGCCGGCCCGGCCCCGCGTGCCGCCCGCCCGGGCCACCGGGCCCCGGCGCCTTCCGGGAAGCGGCACGTACCCCTTGGGGCCCCGCCGTCGCACACGCCCGGGCAGGGACCCGCAGCCGGGCCGGGAGCCGGCCGTGCCCGGCCCGGCACGACCGGCACGGCGCGGGCGGCCGCGACGCGGGCGGCAGCGGTCAGGCGACGAGGCCGAGCCGCGGGCCGCCCCGGTCGCGCAGGCGCCGGAAGAAGGCCAGCACGCCCGCGGAGCCCCCGGCCCAGGTGGCGCTCGGCCCGGTGAGACCGGTGTCCGGGAACACGGGCCGGGACCAGGTGCCGCCGCTGCGGCTCAGGATGAGCAGGGCGACGGTCTCGGCCGCGTCCCGGAACTCCTCGGACGCGGACGCCTCCGCGACGTCCACCATCAGGTCGCCCACCCCGGCCAGTCCGCAGCACTGCGTGACCAGCGGCATCCGCGGCGCCAGGGCGGCGCAGGCGCGCGCGGCCCGCCGGGCGAGGTCGAGGTACCCGGGCTCACCGAGGTGGCCGGCGGCCCGGACGAGCACGCTCCCGATACCGGCCAGGCCCCGGCACCACGAACCGTAGCGGCGCGTCGCCCCGGGCTCCGAGGCCGCGGCGATGATGTCCGGTGTCACGGCGGCCAGGCGCGCGGCGGCCTTCCCGGCGCGGCCGATCGTGTCCGGGTCGCCGGTCGCGGCGCCGTATTCGAGCAGGAAGCAGACGACGCCCGCCTCGCCGTGCGCGACGCCCTCGCGGAGTGCGGCGCTGCCGGCCGTGTCCGGACCGGCCGGGGCCAGCCGGGCGGTGCCCGACGCCAGCATCCGGTCGCAGTCCGCGGCGACGGCGAGGTGCCGGTCCGCGATGTGCCGGCGACCGGCCCGGAGGGCGTGCCGGGCGAGCAGCAGCCGGCCGAGGCCGACCCCGGCGGCGCCCGCGATCAGATCCGCCTCCGGTGGCCCGCCGTCCGGCGCGCGGCCCGGCAGGACGGGGTGCCCCGGCCGCGCTCCGGCCTCAGCTCCCGCCTCCGCGAGGAAGAGCTCGACACCGGTGCGTCCCGTGTAGAGGCCGGGCGGCAGGTTCCTGGACTGCTCCGCCGTCCACCGCGCCAACGCGGTGACCGCCGCACGCACCTGGGGCCGGTGCGTGTGGTGGAGGAGTTCCAGCCCGAGTCCCGAACTGCCGCCGTAGACGTCGATCGACGTGGGGACGTTCCGCCGTGCGGCCCGCACCGGGTCCGCGATCGCGTGCGCCTCGCCGGCGCAGAACGCGGCCGTGTGCTCGATGACCTCGTCCAGCAGGGCGTCGTCGATCCGGGGGCGCGCGGGCCGGCGCGCGGTTCCGGTCGTACCGGTGCGCAGGCGGTCGGCGGCGGCGGTCCGCACGTCCGGGTCGAAGCTCAGCAGACCGGTGATCGCCGACCGGATCCCCCGGTGGGCGCGCCCGGGCAGCGCCCATGCCAGGCATGCCAGGGTCCGGTCCCGGTTGACGCCGTGGTCGGCGTCGACGATCACCGGGTCCATGCCGGTGGCGGCGAAGAAGAGGGTCGCGCCGAGGGCGTAGTGGTCGTCGGCGGGGGCGGCCGGTCCGGTCGCCCGCAGAACCGGCTCGCCGTATCCGGGGGTCGCCCCTCCCGGCCCCACGCCGTTCCACTCGCTGATCCCGAAGTCGACCACGTGGCAGTGGCCGGGACCGGAGTCGTCGAGTACGACGTTGTCGGGCTTGAGGTCGCGGACGACCACGTTCCGGCCGTGGACCGCGTCCAGGACGCGCAGGAGCCGGGAGGCGAGGGCGGACAGGGCGCGCGCCGGCCGGGCGCCGCCGTCCCGGTAGGGGCCGTTCCGCAGGACCTCCCTGCGCAGGTCCCGGTCGCCGCAACTGCTCGTCACCAGGTACTCGTCCGACCGGTGGGCGAAGTAGTCCAGCGCTCGGGGCACGCCCGTGACGCCGTCGAGCGCGGCGAGGACCGTGCGTTCGTTGCGCAGCCGGTGGCGGGCGTCGCGGCCGGACTCGTCCTCGCCCACGAAGGCCCTCGCCTGCTTGACCACCACCGGCCGCCCGAGGGCGTGGTCGACCGCGCGGTAGACGTTGCCCCGGGCCGCGCGCGCGATGCCGGCGGTGACCGTGTAGCGCCCGCCGCCGAAGCCGGGCGCGGACGGCTCCCGATCCTCTCCGGAGCCGGTAGCGAAGGGGTCCTCGGCCCAGGGCGGGCACCGGTAGCGGCCGACGGCCAGACCGTCGAAGACCCGGCCGTCCGGCCCGGTCATGACGGATTCGAGGCGCCCGCTCCGGCCGGTCCGGTAGTCGCCCGTGAAGGGGCCGTACCGGTAGTAGACCGGGGCCTCCGGATCGACCCGCCGGTCGCTGACGACCCGCGGGCCCTCCCGGCCGCGCAGTACGGCGACGAGTTCCCGGGCGACCTCGGCGACCGTGCCGGCCGGGGGGTAGACGGTGATCGCCTTGCCGACGGATCCGGCACTCACCGTCCCGGAGTTGAGGCGGCGCAGCGTTCGGGGGTCCCGGGCGAACTTCGCGTGGCAGACGTGCCGGGACAGCACCGGCAGGACGAGCCGGATCACGGCGTCCAGGTCTCCGGGACGCGCCGAGACGTGCAGTTTCCAGCCGTGTTCCATCGCCGGCATCCGCGGATCGCTCAGGTACGACCACATGTCGTCGGACCAGCCGCTGCGGCCGGCGATGGAAACGGCCACCGCTACGAGTTCAGGTCGCAGGCGAAGCGGGTGGTGGCGGTCACCCAGGGGTCGGCGAGGCACGCCGTGTGCTCGCGGTCGCCGCGGTCGTCGTCCTCGAACGCGATCGCCTCGTCGTCGATCTCCAGCGGACCCGCGTCGCGGAATCCGTCGGCTTCCAGAAGATCCGGCACGGCTACGGGCATGTGACGCCTCCAGGGTGTGTCGTGCGTTGAGGAGCGGAGAACAGCGGACGCGGGCCGGTGGGCCCGTCGAGGCCGGGAACCCGCCGCCCAAAGGTAGGAAGCGGCCCGGGTTCTGACAAGGGGTCAGGTGGCACTCCTCTCCGAGGCGCCACCGGAGGCCGTGCCGCTTCCGCCCCGGGACCTCCCGCCTGCGGGTCACACGTCGGCGCGGACGGGGATGCGTGGGAGCCCCCCGGAACGGGTGGGGCCGCTCGAAGCGGGCCGCGATCCGGAAGCCTCCCGCGCGCCCCAGGTATCGGGGTCACCGATATGCGGTCGGCCGCCCGTACCGGACGTGGACAAACGCACCGCGGGTCCGCTCCGCTGCGGGCCGGACGCGATCGTGAGCATCGGCCACGGGGAACGGCCGCGGCGGGTCCGCCCGCCGGCCGGTCGGGAGGCCCGGTGTCGTTGGCGTTGGCGTTCGCCGCGACGGCGGATTCCCCGACCTCCTTGCCGACGCGGTCGAGCCGCCGGCCGTGCACGGTGCGGACCGCGCCCGTGCCGGCCCGCGCCCCGGCTGCCGCGACTGCGGCATCGCCGGGGTCCGCGTACGAGTCGGTCGCGCCGTGAAGACCATGGGACGAAGCCGCCGCCCCGGCGGGCCTTCCCGGTCGGAACGACCGGCCGCCGTCGCCTGGCCGGTGCGCTCACCCGGATCGACGCACGACCGGCAGGCAGCCACCCGGTGCCGGCGCGGCCGAGCGGGGCGGCATCCGGCCGCACGGCCCGCCCGGCCGCCCGGCCCGCCCGGTTTCGAGCTGCGGTGCGGGTGTGCGGCCCCCACCCTTGAACGAGACAGGACCCCGCGACGGCGCAGGGCGGAGGAGAGGACGTGGTGCCGCATGCAGGACGACGAGCGGAAAGAGACCTGGGACGAGTTCCGCGACCTGGTGAACATGTCGCCGGCCGAACTGGAGAAGTGGCTGGCTTCGCAGGAGTCGAAGGACGCCGGACAGCACGCGGACGGCGGCGAGTCCACCGGGCACGCCTCCGGTCGGCGCATCCTGGACATCCTGCGGACGAAGAAGGGCGACCTGTCGGACGACGACTACCAGCACATGCGGAAGGTCGTCGGCTACATCCGGCGGCATGTCGCCCAGCGCCCCTCGGGCGACGTCCGGGACACCCGGTGGCGGCATTCGCTGATGAACTGGGGCCACGACCCCCTGGAGTGATCGCGTTCGGTCACCGCCGGGGGAGGGCACGCACGGTACCGGTGCGTCGCCCACAGGTGACCGAAGCCCGGACCGGGCGGACGGCCGCCCTCGTGCGCGCCCTGCCGGCTCCTGCCGTGCGACCGTCACGCACCGGCGGTCCGGCTCCGGCGGGCCGGCAGCGCCCGGCGGCCGTACGCCGACACGTCCGCGAGCGTCCGCCGGCCGGTGCCGTGTCACTCCTTCTTCAGCGCGGAGGGCTTGTGCACCGCGGACCTGCCCGACTTGTCGCTGCGGACCTGGTACTGCGGTTCGTCCGGCGACGCGTCCACCGTGCGGCCCGCCGCCTCCGTCCGTTCGGTGATCTCCTTCTCCACCTCGCCCTCGACCCGGCTGCCGTGGCTGCGCCAGGCCACCTTGTCGCCCTTCTTCGGCTTCCCGCCCTCACCGCGGTTCTTCGCCATGCCGGTACTCCCGTCTCGAGGACACGGGCGGCAGCCGATGCCGCCACTCTTCCAGCGTGCGGGCCGGCCGCCCACTTCGCATGGGGGACCGGTGAGGCGGGGCGGCCGACAGCGACCGCGGCGGTCGCTCGCCCGGTGACGGGGGCAGGGGTGCTCGCCCGGTGACGGGGGAGAGGGCTGCTCGGCCGGTGTCGGCGTCCTCGCCTCCCCGGCGCCCTCTCCTTCACACGGGCACCCCGGCGCCGCGCGCCCGCGCGGGGCGGCGCCGATCCGGCGGGAAGGCCAGACCGCCTGACCGACCGGGCGGACGACGACGGAGCGACCTCGACGCCGGCGGGCCGGCCCACGGCCCGCAACGGTCCCATGGAGCCGGAACGGCCGGCCGCGAAGCGGCCCGCGGCCCGCCCGGCCCGTGTTCCGCCGGGGACACCCCGGCGCCCCGACCGGGGGTTCACCGGTGCGTCAGCGCCCTGCCGCACCCCGCTCCAGGCCGGTTGCGGCCGTGGCGTCGCCCTCTCACCGCTCGACGACCACTCCGTCGTCCAGTTCCAGCACCCGGTCGGCCAGGCCGAGGAGTTGGGGATCGTGGGTGGCGACGAGGGCCGTGACGCCCTCGCTGCGCACCACGGCCCGCAGCAGTTCCATCACCGCCAGGCCGGTGGCGGCGTCGAGCTGCCCGGTCGGCTCGTCGGCGAGGAGCAGGACCGGGCGGTTGGCGAGGGCCCGGGCGATGGCGACCCGCTGCTGCTGGCCGCCGGACAGTTCGGCGGGCCGCTGCGCCTCGTGCCCGGCCAGGCCGACCAGGGCCAGCAGCAACGCCACCCGTTCCTCCCGTTCGCGCACCTCGGCCCGGCGCAGCCGCAGCGGCACGCCCACGTTCTCGGCGGCGGTGAGGATCGGGATGAGCCCGAACGACTGGAAGACGAACCCGATCCGGTCGCGGCGCAGTGCGAGCAGCCCGCTCTCGTCCAGCGTCGACAGGTCGGTGCCGTCCACGACCACACGGCCGCCTTGCGGGGAGTCCAGGCCGCCGATCAGGTGCAGCAGCGTGGTCTTGCCCGAGCCCGAACGGCCCCTGAGGGCGACGAGCTCACCGCGCCGGACGGTGAACGAGACCCCGCGCAGGGCGTGCACGGCGGCAGCGCCCGTGCCGTGGGAGTGGCGCACGTCCTCGACCCGGAGCATCGGCTCGCCCGACGGGCCTTCGGCGAGGGCGGTGCCGGCTTCCGGGCTGGTGTTCTCGGTCATCACCGCATCCCATACGGAACCGCCCGGATGGTCAAGAGCCCGGGAACCCCACCTCGAACACGTGTACCGCGCCGTCAACCCCGTGATATGCATGGCTGATTCGGGCAGGGAACGGCTCGGCCGGCCGGGGCGGGGGGAACAGTGACGGGCTTGGTGCTGCAGCGCCTGCGCGCGCATCGGCTGCTGATCGCCGCCGCCCTGCTCGCCACGCTGCTGACCACCTCGGTGCTCGCCGCCCTCACGGCCTTCTCCGGCTCCCTCGGGGACGCCGCGCTGCGCTCCACGCTGGACGGCCGGTCCAGATCCGCCGCCTCCCTCGTGGTCGAGGCGGGCGTGCCCCGGCACAAGCGGGACGCGGCGCAGCGTGCCGTGGAGCGCGGGGCGCGCGAGGCGTTCGCCGGGCTCCCGGTGACCGTGCGGCGGCTGGAGCGGTCCGGACCGTACGCGCTGCCGCGGTCGCCGCGGAGCGCGGACACCCGTACCGGGCAGCCCGACCTGACGCTGCTCGCCGCCCTGGACCGGTCCCGGATCGACCTGGTCGCGGGCACGCTGCCCGGTGCGGCGCCGGCGTCCCGGAGCGGCGCCGTGCCCGTCGCCGTGCCGGAGCCGGCCGCCCACCGGCTGAAGCTGCGCCCCGGGGCGCGCCTGACCCTCACCGACCGGCTGGGCGGCGAGCCGGTGCGCGTACGGGTGACCGGCGTGTACCGGGCGGCCGACGGCTCCGACCCGTACTGGCAGGCCGACACGCTCGGCGGCCACGGGGTGCGCACGGGCGCCTTCACCACGTACGGGCCCCTGCTGGCCGACGCGGCGGTGCTCACCTCGGGCCGCGTCACGACGGGCGGCACCGGCTGGGTGGCGACGGCCGACCACCGCGGACTGACCACCGGCTCCCTCGGCGCCCTGCGCACGGCGACCGTGCGGGCGACCGCCCGGCTGCGCGGGGAAGCGGCCCTGGGCGGCTCGGCGGACGTGCGCACCGGGCTGCCCGAGGTCCTCGACCGCACCGAGCGGGCCCTGCTGGTGTCCCGCTCCACCCTGCTGATCGTCTCCCTGCAGCTGGTGCTGCTCGCCGGGTACGCGCTGCTGCTGGTGGCCCGGCTGCTGAACGGCGCACGGGCGGGCGAGACGCGGCTGCTGCGGGCCCGGGGCGCCTCACGGGGCCGGATCGCCTCGCTCGCCGGGCTGGAGGCGCTGCTGCTGGCGGTGCCCGCCGCGGTGTGTGCCGCGCTGCTGTCGGGGCCGCTGGCCCGGCTGCTCGCCGGGTGGTCCTCGCTCGACCGGATCGGACTGCGGCCCGGCACCGCCCCGTCGGGCGGGGCCTGGCTGGCCGCGGGCGGGGTCGCGCTGGCGTGCGCGGCGGCGGTGGCGGCGCCCGCGCTGACNGGGGCGNCGNNCGCGCCCGCGCGGCTGCGGCGGGTCCGGGCGGCGACCTCGGCCGCCCCGGTGCGCGCGGGCGCGGACCTCGCGCTGCTGCTGATCGCGGGCGTGGCGTACTGGCAGCTGCAGCGGCAGGCCGGCGGGGTGACCGGCCGGGACCGGGCCGGGCGGCTGGGCACGGACCCGCTGCTGGTCGCGGCACCCGCGCTGGCGCTGCTGGCGGGCACGGTGCTGACCCTGCGGGTCCTGCCGGTCGCGGCACGGTTCGCGGAGCGGTGGTCGGCGAACGGGCGCGGGCTCCCGGCGGCGCTGGCCGGCTGGCAGTTCAGCCGGCGTCCGCTGCGCGGCGCGGGACCGGTGCTGCTGCTGATCGTCGCCGTGGCGACCGGGATGCTGGCCATCGGCCACGGCGCGTCCTGGGACCGGTCGCAGCGCGACCAGGCCGACTTCCGCACGGGCGCCGCCGTCCGGATCCTGGACCCCCGACCGGGCAGCCCCGGGCAGACCGGGCTCTACGCGGCGCTGCCCCGGGCCCGCGAGGCCGTCCCCGCCCACCGCACCGCGCTGAACCTGTCCGGGGCGGGCGAGGTCACGGTCCTGGCACTGGACACCTCCCGCGCCGGGGACGTGGCGCTGATGCGCGGCGACCTCGCCGACGGGCCCCCGGGGGAGCTGCTGCGGGCCCTGGCCCCGCCCCCGCCCGACGACGACCGGGCCGTGCGGCTTCCCGACGGCACCCGGAGCCTCGCCCTGGACGTGCGGATCACCGACGAGCGGGCCGGCACGGGACGTTCTCCCTCGGGCCGTGCGCCCCAGCTGACGGTGGTCGTCGAGGACGGGTACGGCATCGCCTACCGGCTGGGCGCCGGGAACGTCCCGGTGGACGGCCGGACCCACCGCGTCACGCTGGAGCTGGACCGCACGGCGGCGGGCCGCCGCGCCGCGCCGGCCGGACCGCTGCGGCTGACCGGACTGCAACTCGACGACACCGTTCCCGCCGGCCGCGCCGAACGGCACCGCCTCACCGTCGAACGGATCCTCGCCGCGGACCGCGACGGCTCCGCGCGCACCGTGCGGACGGCCCCGGGGGCCCGCTGGCAGATCGGCCGGACCGTGACCCGCAACGGCGAGGTCCTCTCCCGCGCCTCCGCCGAACCGGCCGTGTCGGACACCGCGCCGCTGTCCCTGCCGTACATGACCGGAGCCGGCGGCGGCGACACCTACGGTGCGGTACCGGTGTGGACCGTGCGGGCCGACACCGCCGGGGCGCGGGTGCCGCCCGTTCTCGCCGCCGCGGCCACCCGGGACTTCCTGCGGGCCTCGGGTGCCGAGCCCGGCGACACCGTCGACGTCCCGCTGGCCGGGGAGCAGCTGCGGGTGCGGATCGTCCGGGCGGTGCGCGAACTGCCCACCACCGCCACCGACACCGCCACCGATACCGATATGGCCGGGCAGGACACGGCCGGCGGGGCGCTGCTGCTCGACCTGCGGGCCGTCGGCGCCGTACTGGCGCAGCGGGGCACCGCGCCGCTCACACCCACCGAGTGGTGGGTGGGCGCCGAGCCGGGCAGGGCCGCCGAGGTGGCCGCGGCGCTGCGGGCGCGTCCCGACCTGGAGGCGCAGCAGGTGCTGGTGCGCGACGAGACCGCGGCGGATCTGCTGCGCGACCCGCTGGGGGCCGGGCCGCGTGCGGCGCTGATGGCGGTCGCGGTGGCCGCCGTGGCCCTGGCCGCCGGGGGCTTCGCGGTGAGCGCCGCCGGGGCGCGGCGGGAGCAGTCGGCGAACTTCGCGGTGCTGCGGGCCCTGGGCACGCCCCGCCGGGACCTCGTCCGGCTCGTCGTGACGGAGCAGGGCCTGCTCGTGGGGGTCGGTCTGCTCGCCGGGCTCGCGCTGGGCGCGGTCCTGGCCCGGGCCGTGGTGCCGCTGATCGTGCTGACGTCCGCGGCCGCGCGGCCCGTCCCGCCCGTCCTGGTGGAACTGCCGGTGGGGCAGGTGGCCCTGCTCGTCGCCGGGATGGCCGCTCCGCTGGTGCTGATCACGGCCGCGTCGGCGCTGCCGCGCGCCGAACCGGTGGGCGCGCTGCGCCACCGGGGGGAGGACTGACATGCGGCCGGAGACACGCGGCGCGGATGCCGCCTGGATACGGACCCGGCTGCGGACCGCGCCCTGGGCCACCGCCGCCTTCGGGATGCTGGTGCTGGTCACGGCCTTCCTCGCGGCGGTGCTGCCCCGGGCCGCGGAGGCGTACGAGACGCACGGGCTGCGCCAGGCCCTGGACTCCGCCGCCCCCGAGTCGACCGTGCTGGAGCTGAAGGCGGCACCACCCGGCTTGGACCGGCCGCGGCGGGCGCGGGAGGACGAGGTCCGGCCGGGGGCGCTCGCCGCGGTGGACGCCCGGGCGCGGGCCCTGCTGCCCGAGCCGCTGCGGGTGGACCGGACCCGGTCGGCGCACGGGGTGCGGACCGGCAAGGGCCTGCAGGGCCTGGACCGGTGGCTGCCCCGGCCGGACGGACTGCCGCCCCGGTTCACCCTGTTCGCGCAGTCCGGGACGGCCGGGCACGCCACGGTGCGCGAGGGGCGGCTGCCCGCCGCCGACGGCCCGGTGAGCGCGGACACCCGGACGGTGGAGGGCGCGGTGACCGCCGAGACGGCCCGGACGCTGCGGCTGCGGACCGGCTCCACGCTCACCCTGGACCGGTTCCCGGACCGGCCGCTGACCGTCCGGGTCACCGGCGTGCTCGAACCCCGGCAACCGGAACGCGCCTACTGGTCGGCGGAACCGATCCTGCGCACACCGGCCCTGGCGAGCAACGGCGGCCCCCCGCCGCAGTTCTACTGGCAGGCGGGCGTCCTGCTGGCGCCGGAGGCGGCTCCGGCACTGCTCGGCGGGCAGGTCGAGCCGGAGCGGTACTGGCGCTTCGCGCCCGCGACGCGGAACCTGACGGCGGCGGACGCCGAGGCGCTGGCCGACCGGGTGGCGTCCCTGGAGGACGGGCCGGGACTGGTGCGCATGCGGGAGGTCGCCGGTCCGACGGCGCAGCTGTCCACCGGCCTGGAGGAGGTCGTGGGCGGGTACGCGCGGACCCGGGACGCGATCAGGCCCGTGGTCGCCGTCGGGGCCGTGGGGATCGCCGCGGTCGCCGTGATCGTCCTGGCGATGAGCGGCGCTCTGGCCGCCGCCCGCCGGGACGCCGAACTCGCCCTGCTGCGGGCCCGGGGCGGTTCCCTCGCCGGGATCGGCGGGCGGCTGCTGGCCGAGAGCGCGCTGCCGGCGCTCCCCGCCGCCGCCTGCGGCCTGCTGCTGGCGGCGCTCGCCGTGGACGGGGCCCGGCCGCTGCCGTCCGCGCTCGCGGCGGGCGCCGTGGCCCTGCTCGCCTGCGCCGCGCTGCCGGTGCGCGCGGTGGTGGCGCACCGCAGGCCGCGCACGCACCCCGGGCGCGGTGATCTCACGCCCGCCGGGCCCGGCGGGCGCCGGACGGTCGCCGAACTGACCCTGCTGGTACTGGCCGCGGGCTCGGTGGCGGCCCTGCGCCGCCGCGGCACCGGGGGAGCGGCCGACCCGCTGGTGAGCGCCGCCCCGGTGCTCGTCGCGCTGGTCGCCGCGCTGCTCCTCGTCCGCCTGTACCCGCTGCCCCTGCGGTGGGCCGCCCGCCCGGCCGGGCGGCTGCGCGGACCGGTGGGGTTCCTGGCGCTGGCCCGGGCGGGCCGCTCGCCGGCGGCGGTCGCCGCGCTGCCGCTGCTCACCCTGCTGACGGCCCTGACGACGGCCGCGTTCGGCGGGTCGGTGCTGAACGCAGTGGCCGACGCCCGGGACCGGGCCGCGCTGCTGCGGACCGGCGCGGACGCACGGGTGGACACGGCCGACGGCACGGCCCTCCCGGCGGCACTGGAACGGGCGGTGCGGGACGTGCCGGGCGTACGGGACGTGGTGGCCGCGGGCGTCTCGTACGCCTCGGAGCACGTGTCGGAGGCCGACCGGTCGCTGACGGTGGTCGCCGTCGAACCGGACGCCTACGCGGCACTGGCCCGGCGCACGGGTCTCGGGGGCTTCACCGCCGACCGGCTGGCGACCGGCGGCGGGGTGCTCGGCGCCGTCGCCTCCCCCGGGGTCGCCGAACGGCTCGGACGCGCACCGCACCGGATCGGCGCGGACGGCGGGCCCGTCACGGTGCGGATCACCGCCGTGCGGCCGCGCACCCCGGCGGTCCCCGAGGGCGACTTCCTGCTGGTCGACGCGGCCGGTCTGCCCGGCCCCGGCGGCGCCACGTCCCTGCTGGTCACCGGCCCGGGCGTCGACGGGGCCGCGCTGCGGGCGGCGGTGCGCGGCCCGGAGACCCGGCCGCCGGTCACCCTGCGCGGTGAGGAACGCGCGGCGCTGTCCGACTCGCCGCTGCAGTCCGGCGCCGAGCGGATCTACCTGTGGGCCGTCGCCGCGAGCACCGGCTACGCCTTGCTGTCGCTGGTGCTCGGCACGGCGCGGACCGCACCGGAGCGGGCGGCCCTGCTGGCCCGACTGCGCACCCTGGGCCTGACCACCCGCCAGGGACGGCGGCTGCTCGGCCTGGAGGCGCTGCCCCTGGCGCTGCTCGCGGCCGGCGGGGGCGCGGCCGTGGGCTGGGCGGCGGTCCGGCTGCTCGCGCCCGGCATCGACCTGGACCGCCTCGCCCTCGGCGGCGCCTACGGGGCCACGGCGCCGGGCGGCGCCGTGCTGCGGGCCGACACGTGGTCGCTGGCCCTGCCCGCGGCGGGCGCGCTGCTGCTGGCGGGAGCGGCGGCCGTGGCACAGGCATGGTGGGCGGGACGCCGCACGCCGATCACCCACCTCAGGGCAGGAGACCTGCGATGAGCGCTACGACACGGTCGCTCGCGGAACTGGAGCGGCAGGCGGCACACCGCCGCGACCGGCCCGCCTACGGGCACGACGCCCTGATCGCCTGCGACCGGCTGGTGCGGATCTTCAGCCGGCGCGCCGGCGGGGACGCCGTGGAGGTGCAGGCCCTGCAGGGACTCGACCTGCTGGTGCACGAGGGCGAGTTGACGGCCCTGGTCGGGGCGTCCGGCAGCGGCAAGTCGACGCTGATGAACATCCTGGCGGGCCTGGATACGCCGACCGCCGGGACGGCGCGGGTCGCGGGCCGCGACCTGCTGGCGATGGACGCGAAGGCGCGCCTGCGCTACCGCCGCGAGGTGGTCGGCTTCGTGTGGCAGCAGACGGCCCGCAACCTGCTGCCGTACATGACGGCGGCGCAGAACGTCGTCCTGCCGATGCGACTGGCCGGGCTGCCGCGCCGGCGACGGGCGGGACGCGCGCGGGAGCTGCTGTCGCTGCTCGGGGTCGCCGACTGCCGGGACCGGCGGCCGCAGCAGATGTCGGGCGGCCAGCAGCAGCGGGTGGCGATCGCCGTCGCCCTGGCCAACGCCCCGGCCGTCCTGCTCGCCGACGAGCCGACGGGCGAGCTGGACTCGGCGACCGGGCAGCAGGTCTTCGCGGCGTTCCGCCGGGCCAACGAGGAACTGGGCACGACGGTCGTGATCGTCACGCACGACCAGGCGGTCGCCGGCGAGGTCCGCCGCACGGTGGCGATCCGCGACGGCCGCACGTCCACGGAGGTGCTGCGCCGCACCGAGGTCGACGCGGCGGGCCGGGAGTCCCTGGTGGCCCGCGAGTACGCGATGCTCGACCGGGCCGGCCGGCTGCAGCTGCCGTCCGAGTACACGGCGGCCCTGGACATGCGGGACCGGGTGCTGCTGGAGCTGGAGGAGGACCACATCCAGGTCCGGCCGGACGGCGACCGGGGCCGGGACACCTGAGGCCCGGCGCCCCGTGCGTCCGTGGCCGGCGCGGCGGACGCGCACCCGGGTCGCGCCCGCACGTCCACGGCGTCCCACCGCCTGCCGTCCCACTGCCTGTCGTGCTGCCGTGCTGCCGTGCACGCGCCCGTCAGGGGTACCGGTGGAGGGCCCGGGCCGAGAGTTCGCGGATCCGGTCCCGGGCTTCGGGGGACCGGTCCGGTCACGGTGTCCCACGCGCCCGGCCCGGTCGCCGGACACCCGGCCGACGCCGACGCCGCGGCGCGCGGCCTCGGCGGTGGTCGGGGGCGTACCGGATGCGCGTCGGGGGCGGGGGTGGTTCACGCCGTCTCTCCGTCGTGCATGTCGTATGCATGTCGTATGAGGATCACAGCCGCTCGCTACCATGCCGGCATGGATTCCGCGACTGGCGTTTTTCGCACCGATCGTCGCGCTCTTCTGGCTGCCATTGTGACCGTGGTGCTGTGGGCGTCGGCGTTCGTCTCCATCCGCGCGTCAGCGGAACATTTCCATCCGGGGGCGCTGGCGCTGGGCCGGCTGCTGACCGCCTCGATCGCTCTCGGTGCCGTGTTCCTCCTCAAGGGGGGCACGCTGCCGGACCGCAGGGCATGGCCCGGCATCCTCACCTCGGGCCTGCTGTGGTTCGGCCTCTACATGGTCGCGTTGAACTGGGGCGAGCAGCAGGTGGACGCGGGGACGGCCGCGATGGTCGTCAACATCGGCCCCGTCCTGATCGCGCTGCTCGGCGGCTGGCTGCTGAAGGAAGGATTCCCCCCGCTGCTGATCGCGGGCATGGCCGTGTCGTTCCTGGGCGCCGTCGTGGTGGGCTGGTCGATGTCGGGCAGCGGCTCGTCGTCCCTGACCGGTGTCCTGCTGTGCCTGCTCGCGGCGGTCACGTACGCGGGCGGGGTGGTGGCGCAGAAACCCGCGCTGCGGTACGCCAGTCCGCTGCAGGTGACGACGTTCGGCTGCTTCACGGGCACGGTGGCGTGCCTGCCGTTCGCCGGCCTGCTGCTGCAGGAGGTGCCGGCGGCCCCGTGGCCGGCGACGCTGAACCTGGTCTACCTGGGCCTGTTCCCCACGGCGCTGGCGTTCAGCACCTGGGCGTACGCCCTGGCCCGGACGAGCGCGGGGAAGCTGGGCGCGACGACGTACGCGGTGCCGGCCGTGGTGGTGCTGATCTCCTGGGTGTGGCTGTCGGAACTGCCCGGCTGGCTGACGCTGCTCGGCGGTGTCATCTGCCTGGTGGGCGTGGCCGTCTCCCGGCTGCCAGGGCGGCGGACGGCGGCCCCGGCGGTCGCCTCGGAGGCGGGGGAGCGGACCGTCTGACGCCCCTGCTGCCGCGGGCCGGGGCGCGGGCCTCCCCGCGCCCGCGAGGGGAGGGGCCCGAACGTTCGAGGTGGCCCCGCATGGTCCGCGGCGGACCGGGACCGCGCCTGCGGGGGCCCGAACGTTCGAGGTGACTCCGTGGACTCCGCGGCGGGCCGGGAGCGCGCCCCCTTGGTCGTCTCTGGATGCCCCGTCCTCGTGCTGCTGCCGATCTCGCGCGTGGTCGGGACCGCCCGCCGTGGAGGGCGGGAGACCGACCGGGGCGGCCGGGTCCTTCGGCGGCGTGCCGCCCGAGGGGGCCGTCGGTGAGGTCTGGATCAAGGGCTGCTGCCGCACCTGCGCACCGGCTTCCACCTGGCCGCCCGAGGGGGCCGCCGGCGAGGCCCTTGGCCGAAGGGCTGTTGCCGTACCTGCGTACAGGCTTCCGCTTGGCCGCCCGCTCCGGGTACTGCGAGGATGCCCCGCGGGCCGTGCCGGTCACCTTCCTCAACGGCGTCGACGGTCCCCACATCGAGCGGGCGGGCCCGGGGCACCGGCCGCGCGAGTGCGTCGGCGAACCCCAGCGGCGCTGGGCCACCGGCGGCCGCTTCTGCTTCGAGGACGACCCGGATCCCGTCACGCCGCTTCTCGGACCGCTCGTCGTGGGTGGCGCGCGCCGAGGGCGGGGACATCGACGCGGCCCGCCGTGTTGAATTCGTCCAAGCCGCACCCGGCCGCTGCCACCCATCATGAGGGAACCGCCATGACCACCGTCGACCAGCATCGCAGGGCGCGGGAGTTTCACGCGCTGCACACCGCCGACAAGCCGTTCGTCGTCGCCAACCCCTGGGACGCGGGCACCGCCCGCCTGCTCACCGCACTGGGCTTCGCCGCGCTCGCCACCACCGGCGCCGGGCTCGCGTACAGCCTCGGCAGACCGGATGGCCGCGTCACCCGCGAGGAACTCCTGGACAACGCGGCGGCGATCGTCGGCGCCACGCACCTGCCGGTCTCCGTCGACCTGGAGAGCGGCTTCGGCGCCACGCCCCAGGACGTGGCCGAAACCGTACGGCTCGCCGCCCGCGCCGGTCTGGTCGGCGGGTCGATCGAGGACTCCACGGGCCGGCCCGACGACCCTATCCGCCCCCTGCCGGAGGCCGTCGAGCGCGTCGCCGCCGCCGTGGCCGCCGCGCGCGGGCTCGACTTCCCCTTCACGGTGACCGCGCGCGCCGAGAACTTCTTCCAGGGCCGGCCCGACCTGCCGGACACCATCCGCCGCCTGCAGGCGTACCAGGAGGCGGGCGCCGACGTCCTGTACGCACCGGCGCTGCCCGACGCGGAAGCGGTGCGCGCGGTGTGCGCGTCGGTCGGCCGGCCGGTCAACGTCCTGATGGGCGGCCTCTTGCGCCTGTCCGTCGCGGAGTTGGGGAAGCTCGGCGTACGCCGCGTCAGCGTCGGCTCGGCCATGTCCCGTGCCGCGTACGGAGCCCTGGTGCGCGCCGCGGAGGAGATCCGCGACCAGGGCACCTTCACGTTCGGGGCGGACGCACTGCCCTACGCCGACCTCAACAGGATCCTCGGCACCGGGGAGTGACCCGGGCTGTGGAATCCCCTCGCGGCCGTCCGGCGGGCCCGCGCCCGTGCGGTGGGGCAGAAGGGTGGTCTCGCGGCCGGGCGCGGTGACGGGTCCCGGCCGCCCGTCGCCGCCTTCGCCGGGACGCCGGGCGGACGGGCCCTCCTCCAAGCGGGTGTCCTTCGGTGCCGGACCACGAAGACGCCCCGGGCGGCGCCCGCGGGTGAGCGCGGGCGCCGCCCGGGGCGACGTCGGGGGCGAGGAGAGCGAAGGGACTCGTTTCATGAAAAGAAGGGAGAAGGAAGCCCCTTCATGGCCTCGCCTCGGGCAACGCTAGCACCCGGCCGGGGATCAGGTCGCGCAGATTCTCCGGGGTGACGACCCGGGAGCCGGGGTGCAGCCCCTGGGGGCGTTCCAGACCGATGTACGTCACGGGCCCCTGCGGGACCGGCCCGCCGTCCCACAGCTCCACGGCCGTGGCGCGGTCGGACATCAGGCCCACCAGGTACCGCACCGTCAGGTACTCGCGCTCCACGACGGCGCGCACCGCCTTGGACACCGACACCCGGTTCTCCTCGACCCGGTTGGCCGACGAGACGCCCCTCAGGTACAGGTGCAGCCACCGCGCCTGCCACCGCCCGTCCTCCCCGCGCCGGAACACCAGCGGCAGCGCCACCCGGCCTGTGCCGGCGAGCCCCGACTTCGTGCGTACCGTGCGCGGCTCGAACGGCCGGCCCCGCTGCTCGCCGTCGCGCAGCATGAAACCGAAGAACGCCTCCTCCACCTCCTCGAAGCCCTCACCGGCGTAGACGTTGACCTGCGGGACGACGAAGGGGACGGGCACCCGGTCCAGGGACAGCTCGATGAACTCCGAGGCCCCCTCGGGTGCCTCGGTGACATCACCCGAGTGCACCCCTGCGACCGTCTTGAGCGACGTGTAGGACAGCCAGGAGTCGGTGTCGTAGTCGGAGCGGAGGAGCAGCGCCGAGAGGTCGTAGTCGGTTCGGCGCGCGGCCTGCTTCCAATAGACGAAGAAGCGCAGCCGCTGCCCGTCGACCGCCGAGACCGACCCCCGCGGCAGCACGCCGAGCCCGGCCGCGGCCGCCCTCCCGCCGAGCGGAAGCGCCACGTCGAGGACGTCGGGGTCGAGCAGCAGCCGGCCCGGCGGCGGGAGCCTGCGGCGCATCTCGGCGTCGAGGGCGGCGATCAGGCGGTCGCGGTCGGCGTCCGGGATCGGCGGCCGGGTGTCGGGGGCGACCCAGCCGCGACCCCGGCGGTTGACGAAGATCCGGTACCGGCCGGTCTCCCGCCCCCGGTTCTGGAAGTGCTCGCGGACCGAGAGCACGACCCGGCCGGACACCTCGGGGGCGGTCCGCGCAGCGGCGGTTATCACCGCGTCCCGCTCCTCCCGGTCGGCGGCGGTGCGCAGCAAAAGGTCCAGGGACCGAAACAGCCTGCCGGGAGCGGACTGCAGCAGCCGCACCGCGCCGGGCACGTCGGACGCACCGAGCAGCTCCTCGACACGGCTGTCGAAGGACCGCACCCGCTTCTCGCCCCGCGCCACGGCGAACACGTCGGCCGCGTGCGGCCAGCGCGGGTACTCGTGCGGGTGCAGGCGCTCCCCGAGCCGTTTGAAGGGCTCGCGGTGGGTGTGCACGTCGGCCAGCTTGGCGGGGTTCGCCGCGATGACGGCGTCGAGTCCCGCGAGCAGCGCGCGGCGGACCGGCCGCGCAAAGGCCCGGAACCGGGTCGGCTCCTGCAGTGTCACGTCACCGCCCGACAGCGCGCAGGCCAGCCGCAGCACGTCGGTGACGGTGTCCAGCAGCAGGTCCGCGCCCGCCAGGAGGCGGGCCTCGTTGACGACCGCCCGGTTCTCCCTGACCGGGATCGACTCCGGCTGCGGTCCGAGCGCGCACCGGCCGGCCAGGACCCTCAGGTCGTTCAGGTGGTCCTCGTTCAGCGGCGTCGTACTGCCCGCCAAGGCCAGGTACAGGTCTGTCAGCTCGTCGTCCAGGTCCCGCCCCAGGTGCAGGACGGTCACCCGGTCGCCCGCCGAGGCGATCAGCTCGTCCTGCGCCGCGAGCATCTCCTCGTAGGTGTGCCGGTAACGGCCGTACGCGGGGAGGCTGAGCAGGTCCAGCATCCCGTGCGCCAACTGCCTCAGCACGTTCCCGCGCGACGCGTCGCCGCCCAGCGCCTCCGCCACGCACCGCGCCCAGAACTCCTCGGTGTCCGGCACGTTCGCCGGGAAGTCGATGAAGTACGCGTTGTGCCGGACGTGGTCCCCCACCATCTCGCTCACGGTGCGCAGCGTCCGCCTGGCGGTGTGCACGACCGCGGCCTCGCAGAGCCCGGACAACCGCTCCAGCAGCTCCGCCGAGAGCTTGAAGCCCACGGACGCCAGCGCCGCGTCGAACTGCCGCGCGGCAACGGCCCCTTCCCCGGCGGAACCCCTGGGGGAGGGGACACGGTGGGTGTGCCGGACGACCAGTGATTCGAAACCATGTCCCATCCGCGGATGATCGCAGAAGTGTGCGAACCGGCGCACAGGAGTTTCCCGTACGCACTCCGGCGCCCCCGCGCACCCACCGCCGCGCGCCCCCCTTTTTCATCCTTTTGGTGGGAGTAGGACGTTGGGGGGGGTTCACCCGACCGGTATGGAAAAGGACTTCCGGGTGGTCGTGGACCCTTGCCGTTCTGCCGGCCCCTGGCTGGTGGTGGGTGGGTGTTTGTTGGTTTGCGGCCTTCCGGGTGTTTGTCGGGGTGGGGTGTGTTTGTTGGTCCCTTGCGGGGGGCACATTNGGTGGGTTGGGGGGTGTTGGTGTCCGCCGGTTGCCGGATCGCTTCGTGTCGTTCTGTGTGAGTGGGTGGGTGAGGGGGCACTTCCTCCTTCATGCGTATCGTGATCACCGGGGCGACTGGGAACATCGGTTCCGCTGTCGTGGGGCGTTTGCGGGCCGAGGGTGGGCATGATCTGGTGGGTCTGGCCCGGCGGCTGCCCGAGGACCCCCAGGGCCCTGGGGGCCTTGGGGGTGGTGGTGTGGATTGGCGGTCGGTGGATCTGACCACCGACAGGTGTCATGACGCGCTCGTCGGGGCGTTCACCGGTGCGGACGCGGTGGTGCATCTGGCGTGGGGTTTCCAGCCGTCTCATGATCCGGTTTATCTCGCCGAGCTCGGTGTGGGTGGTACCCGCCGTGTGTTGCGGGCCGTCACCGATACCGGTGTCCCCCATCTGGTCCATATGTCGTCGGTCGGCGCGTACTCGCCGAAGAGGGACGATCGTCCGGTCGATGAGTCCTGGCCTACCGGTGGTGTGCGTACCTCGCGTTACAGCCGGCACAAGTCGGCTGCCGAACGGCTCCTGGACCGGCACGAGGCCTCCGGTGCCGGGACGCTTGTCACCCGTCTGCGGCCGGGGATCGTCGGGCAGCGTGCCGCCGGTAGTGCCCTGCTGCGTTACGGGGTGCCCGCTGTGGTGCCTGCCAGGGCGCTGGGCTTGCTCCCGGTCTTGCCGATGGATCGCAGGCTGGCCGTTTCGATGGTCCATGCCGGCGATGTCGCCGAGGCGGTCGCCGCGGTGTTGCGCCGGCGTGTGGGCGGGCCGTTCAACCTCGCCGCCGACACGCCCGTCACCGCGGGCGTCCTGGCCGACGCGCTCGGTGCCAGGCTGGTGCACGTGCCTTCCGCGGTGATCCGCGCCGCCATGGCGGCCGCCTGGCACGCGCACCTGCAGCAGGTCGACACCGGATGGCTCGACATGGGTTTCGCGCTTCCGCTGCTGGACACCACCCGCGCGCGTACCGAACTGCACTGGACGCCTTCCCTGGACGGGCCGCAGGTGCTTGCCGAGGTCATCGACGGCATGCGGCGCAAAGCGTCCGGTACGACACCCGTGCTGCGGCCGCGTACCGTGCTCGGGGCGCTCGGTGACGCGGTCCGCCACGGGCCCATCGCCGTGCGGCGGCGCCCGTGATGGCCGGCGCGGCCCCGCCGCGCCCCGCACCGCCGCTTCCCGGGCCGTCGCTTCCCGGCCAGTCGCGTGTAGGGGCGTTGCTGGCCGCCGCCCACGGCGGGCCGGCCCTGGCCGTCGGCACTGTCGCGGGTCTGCTCGCGCTCCGCGGCGGCCTGGACCGGGCCGGCGCCGCTACGGTCACCGCGGCGGTCCTCACCGGCCAGCTCACCATCGGCTGGGGCAACGACCTGTGCGACCTGCCGCGCGATCGGGCCGTCGGCCGCAGCGACAAGCCGCTGGCCACCGGAGCGCTGCCGGTCGGCTGGGCGGTATGGGCCCTGGTCGCGTCCGCGTTCGCCTGCCTGGCGCTGTCCGCGCTCACCGGCTGGCGCAGCGCGCTGGTCAACATCGTCCTGGGCGCCGGCGCGGGCCACGCCTACAACCTGGGGCTCAAGGCGACGTGGTGGTCGTGGGTGCCTTACGCCAGTGCCTTCGGGACGCTGCCTTCCGTGGTCACCCTCGCCGGTCCGGCCCCGGCCTGGGCGCCGTTGTGGGCGACCGGGGCGGGGGCCGCGCTCGGTGTCGGGGCGCACCTGCTCAACACGCTGCCCGATCTCGCCGACGACGAGCGCACCGGCGTGCGCGGCCTGCCGCACCGCATCGGTGAGCGCCTCTCGCGCGCCGTGGCCGCGGTGCTGCTGTGTGCCGCCTCGCTGCTGGCGGTGTTCGGTCCCGCCGGGCCGCCTGCCGGATGGGCGTGGCCGGTTTTGGCCGTGGTGGTACTCCTCGTGGCGGCCGCGGCGACCACCGGTGGCCGGTTGCCCTTCCGGGCCGCGGTGGCCGTCGCCCTGATCGATGTCGTCCTGCTCGTGGCGGCCGGCCGATGACGGCGGCGCACACCTCTTGGGACCTGGCCGTGGTCGGCGCCGGGCCGGCCGGTGCCGCCGCCGCCCTGGGCGCGCTGCACACCGACCCGGCCTTGCGCGTCGCCCTGCTGGACCGGGCGGACTTCCCGCGGGACAAGGCCTGCGGCGACGGGGTGGCCCCGCACGTCCTGGACGTCCTGGCCGACGTCGGCGTCACCGGCCTCGTCGAGGACCGGGTCCCCATCGGCCGCCTCAGCCTCGGCCGCGGCGGCCTGGTCGCCGAACGGCACATGGCCCGCCCGGCGTGGGTGGTGCCGCGCCGGATCCTCGACGCCCGGCTGGTCGACGCGGCGCTCGCCGCCGGCGCCCGCCTCCTGCGGCACCAGGTCCGCGACCTGCGGCAGCACACCGGGGCGGTGGCCTTGGACGAAAGGATCTTCGCCGCGGTCGTGATCGGCGCCGACGGCGCCCACTCCGTTATCCGGCGCGCGCTCGGCCAACCCCGCGGCCCCAGGGCCCTGGCCCTGCGCGGCTACGCCCCGGTCGCCCCCGGGCGGCGCGGCGCGCAGGTCATCGAGTTCGGCACCCGCCACCAGCCGTCGTACGCCTGGTCCTTCGACCGCGGCGACGGCCTGGCGAACGTCGGCTACGGCGAACTGCTGCGCGCCGACCGCCCGGCGCCCACCCGCACCGGGCTGCTCGAGCGCCTCGAAGCGCTCCTGCCCGGTGCCACCGACGGCGGGCGGGAGTGGGCCGGCCACCACCTGCCGCTGTCGACGGCCCGCTGGCACCCTCCGGCCGGCCGCGTCCTGCTGGCGGGTGACGCCGCCTGCCTGGTGAACCCGCTGACCGGGGAGGGCATCCATCACGCCGTGGCCACCGGCATCGCGGCCGGCCGCGCCGCCGCGGCGGCCCTGCGCGAAGGGCGGCCCGAACGAGCCGGATTCCGCTACGCCCGTACCGCCCGCCGGATCCTGCTGCCCCACCTGCGCCACACCGCCTCGGCCGCCCGCCTCGCCCGAAACGGGCGGGTCCTCGACGCCGGGGTGCGGGCCGCCGCCGCCGACCAGCGCGTCTTCGACGACCTCGTCGAACTCGGCCTCGGCTGGGGCCGGCTCACCCCCGGTGTCGTGCTGGGCCTGGGCCGGGCGCTTTTTCCACCCCTTTGCCCCACCGGCCCATCCCGGGAGCCAGCATGACCATACGTGTCCTCGGTGTCCGCGGCGTCCTGCCCGAGCACCGCCACCGCCAGGAGGAGATCACCGATCTGTTCGCCACCCTCTTCGAAGGCGCGGTCGACCGCGGTGTCGTCGAACGGTTCCACCGCAACGCACACGTCGAGACCCGGCACACCGTGCTCCCGCTGCAGGAGTACACCCGGCCCGCGGACTTCGGCCGGTCCAACGACGTCTTCGTCCGAGCAGGCGTCGAACTCGGCGCGCGGGCGGTCGTCGACGCGCTCAAGGACGCCGGCCTGACACCGGCCGACGTCGACTTCGCCGTCTCGTGCACGGTGACCGGCCTGGCCGTCCCCTCACTGGAGGCCCGGGTCGCGGCGGAGATCGGCCTGCGCCCCGACGTGGTGCGCCTGCCCCTGGTCGGCCTGGGCTGCGTCGCCGGCGCGGCCGGCATCGCCCGCCTCCGCGACCTGCTGCGCGGCCGCCCGGACGGGGTCGCGGTGCTGATGTCGGTCGAGCTGTGCTCGCTCACCTTCCAACGCGAGGACACCTCGGCCGCCAACCTCGTGGCCGGCGGCCTGTTCGCGGACGGCGCGGCGGCGGTGGTCGCCGTCGGCCCCCACCACCCGCTCGCCCGCTCCCACGACCCCGCCCACATCGACGTCCTCGCCTCACGCAGCCGCCTGTACCCCGACTCGCAGCGCGTGATGGGCTGGGACGTCGGCTCCACCGGCCTGAAGATCGTGCTCGACCCCTCAGTCCCCGACATGGTGCGCCGGTACGTCCGCGACGACGTCCGCGACTTCCTCGCCGACCACGACCTGACCGCCGACGACCTGGGCTGGTACGTGGCGCACCCCGGCGGCCCGAAGGTCCTGCAGGCCCTGCAGGAGGCACTGGGAGTCGAACGGGACGCTTTGGCGGTGACCTGGGACTCGCTGCGCCGCATCGGCAACCTCTCCTCGGCCTCGGTCCTGCACGTCCTGGCCGACACACTCGCCACCCGCCCGCCCCGGCCGGGCTCCCACGGCCTCATGCTCGCCATGGGCCCGGGCTTCTGCTCCGAACTGGTACTCCTGCGCGCCCCCGGACAGCAGGAGTGAACGGCCCGGTCCTGTTCACCGCCCTGGTCCTGGCCGTCGCCCTGGAACGCGTCGCCGAACTGGCCCTCTCCCGCCGCAACACCGCCTGGAGCCTGGCGCGGGGCGGCGTGGAGAGCGGGCGCGGGCACTACCCGTTCATGGTGGCGCTGCACACGGGCCTGCTGGCCGGCGCACTCGCGGAGGTGTGGCTGCGCCGACCGGACACCGTACCGGTACTGGCCTGGACCATGCTCGTCCTGCTCGCCGCGTCCCAGGCACTGCGCTGGTGGTGCATCACCACCCTGGGCCGGCAGTGGAACACCCGGGTGATCACCGTGCCGGGCGCCCCGCGCGTGACCAGCGGACCCTACCGCCTGCTTCCCCACCCCAACTACGCCGCCGTCGTCGTCGAGGGACTCGCCCTCCCGCTGGTCCACTCGGCCTGGATCACCGCGACCGCCTTCACCGCCCTCAACGCCCTGCTGCTCACCACCCGCATCCGCACCGAGAACACCGCCCTGACCCAACTGACCTGAGGACCCGAAAGGAAGGGGGCCGCACACACGTGCCTGCCGCATCACAAGGCGCCGGGCCCCAACCCGCCCACCGCGCCGGAAAGGCCAAGGACGCATGGACCTGCTCGTCGTCGGCGCCGGACCCGCAGGACTGGCCACCGCCCTGCACGCGGCCCGGGCGGGCCTGGACACAGCCGTCTGGGAACAACGCGCCGGCATCGTCGACAAGGCGTGCGGCGAGGGACTGATGCCGGGCGCCGTCACGGCCCTGGCCGAACTCGGCATCCACCCACCAGGACACGAACTGCGCGGCATCAGCTACCTCGCCGGACCACACCGGGCCGACGCCGACTTCCCGAAAGGCCCCGGACGCGGAGTGCGCCGCACCGCACTGCACACGGCACTGCGCGAAGCGGTACTGGCCGCGGGCGTACCGATCGAACGACGCACCGCACGCCGCGTCGCACAGGACGGCAACGGCGTGGTGGTCGACGGCGTCCGCGCCGGCCACCTCGTCGCCGCCGACGGCCTGCACTCGCCGATCCGCCGGGCCCTGGGCCTGCACCGGCCGGGCCGGACCCACCGGCGGCACGGGATGCGCCGCCACTACGCGCTCGCCCCCTGGAGCGACCGCGTCGAGGTGCACTGGGCCCGCCACGCAGAGGCCTACGTGACCCCGCTGGCCGGCGACCTCGTGGGCATCGCGATCCTCACCACCGGCCGCGGACCCTACGACGACCACCTCGCCGCCTTCCCCGCCCTGCGAAAGCGACTGGCCGGCGCACAGGCTACCGGCCCGGTACGCGGCGCGGGCCCACTCCACCAGCGGTCCGCCGCCCGCACCGCCGGCCGCACACTGCTCGTCGGCGACGCGGCCGGCTACATCGACGCCCTGACCGGCGAGGGCATCGCCCTGGCACTCGCACAGGCCCCGGCGGCGGTACGGGCGATCACCGACGGCGACCCGGCCGCCTACGAACGGCAGTGGCGACGCATCACCCGCCGCTACCGCTGCCTGACCCACGCGCTGCTCGCCGCGACGGCACTGCCCCCGGCCCGCGCCGCGCTGGTCCCCGCGGCACAACACCTGCCCGGAGTGTTCCGCGCAGCCGTCGACGCCCTGGCACACCCGGCGGGAACGTGACCCGGCCCACCCCCCGGTACGCCGCGCACGCACCCGTACGCCGCCACACCCCGGCGGGCCCTCGGCCGCCGCCCGTCACCCCACCGCACCCCCCTGCCCCGCAGCGGCCCTTGCCCGGGACCCGGGCGGTCGCGCGGGAGGCCCGGTGGGTGCGTCCTGGTGTGCGGCATCCGATCCGACCCCCGGTGCCCGGCACCGAGAACGCTGCGCACGGCCGACCGCCCTCCCCTGACCGTGGTCCTGGACCCGAGCGACGACATCCGGTTCACGCGGACAGCCCTGGCCGCGCACGATCCAGAAACCGGACGCTTCGTGGTCCATCCCACCGTCGCCCCGTACGGCCGCCTCATATGGCAGGACATCCTCTCCGCCCCCGGCCAGGACACCAGCCGCGCCCTCGGCACAGGCGCCTGGCCCATGGCCGAACAGGAACGCGCGGTGTTCACCACCCTGCGCAGGCTGCCTCCCTGCCAGATCACCGTGCTGAGGGCCCACCGGATAGGGGCCGGACTGTGGGCGGATCCGGCCCACCTGCACCGCAGCACAGCCGCGGACCTGGTGCTCGTACACCACGACGAACTCGGTGACAACCTGGCTCATTTGCTGCACCACTGCGACCACCGCATCGCCGGCTACCCCGAGATGCTCCGGCTGCATCCCTCGAAGTCCACCTGCCCGGGCGACCGGTTCTCCCCACTGTGACTCCTCCCGCCGTATCCCCTTCCTGTGACACCCCGACACCCAATGAGACAACATTTCGTTGCTTCATTGGTTCGGGCGGTAGGGTGGGCGTCATGTCGCACGACACGGGGACCGAACACCGCATGCGCTTGGCCGACCTGGCTGACTTCCCACTGGGCGACGGTGTGCCCGCGGGCATTCTGCAGCAGGATGCCGCCCTGCTCGGCAGACTGCTGGCCGGCGCCGCGCAGGGCGGCGGCGCAGGAGATCGGGGTGTGTCAGACGAGGATGTGGCTGCGGCCCTGGCTCTGTTCGAGGACATGCGCACGGCGTTGGACCGGTTGGAGACGCAGGTCGTCATCGAAGCACGGCGCCGCGGCATGGAGTGGCGGCAGATCGCCTCCCACCAGGGCATGAAGTCCTCCCAGGCCGCGTCCCAGCGGTATCAAAGGCTGGTGACACGCCTCGAAGAAATCCGCCAGGGCATCCGGTAACGGCAGGAGACCCCCTTTCATGAGCCATCCGCCCTCCGATCCGCTCTTCGCTGTCGACGCCCTTCTGGCCGCCGTCGATGACGGACACATCCTGCCCGCCCCGGCCGAACGCGCCCGTCTGCGTGAGGCAGCCGGCCTGACCCAGGCCGCCGTCGCCCAGGCCCTCGGCACCCGCGTGCCCAGCATCCAGGCATGGGAAGAGGGACGGGCCGAGCCGAAAGCCGAACGCCTCCAGGCCTACCGGCGTCTCCTCGAAGGACTCGCCCAGCGCTATCCCGCCCCGCAGCCGCCATCCCCGCCCGTACCGGCATCCGAGGAGCCCCAGGCAGCCCCTGTGCCACCGGTCGGTACCACACGCCCCACCACACCCCAGCACCCCACCTCCGCGCCGCATCAGGCGGCCACGACCAGGCCGGCGATGTCGTGTCGCCCGATGGCGAAGACGGCCGCCTCCGCCGGTACCCCGGCGCCTGGCGTCGATCGGCGGTTCGCCAACGGGCCGCTGGCGGTCGTCGACGTCCAGGGCGGCGAGGTGTTGGCGTATTGCACCGGTGGCCTGGTTCTGGACGTGCCTGCCAAGTCCCTGCCGGCCCTGGTGGAGTGGACGCTGCGCGAGGCGGGGCTCGGGGCTCCGAAGTTGTCGGGGCCGGGCAAGGACGCCGATCCGCTGCTCGTGCTCACCGGCGCCGCGCTGGAGCGTTACGGTCTGCCCGTCGCGCTCACGGAGGAGGAGCGCCTCGCCGGGCGGATCCCGGAGAACCACAAGGCCGTTAAGCAGCTGACCCGCGCCGACTGGCGGCTGACCAAGCGCGGCTTCGGGCCGTGGGCGCGGATCTACCGCCCCGCCACCGGGTCGGAGCGGGCCTGCGTGCAACTGTGCATCCCGTCGTGGGGGGCGCTGGACACCCGGCACTGGGGTGAGGCCGGGCAGCTCCCGCCTGCCGAGCTCGCCCGCGTGCTGGGCGTGTATGCCTCCCGTGTGATGACGCCGCGCGGCTCGACCGCCGTGACCGGCCTGGAGCTGATGACCGCCCTGCACCCGCCGACGCGCGCTTCCGAGCCGGACGCGGCGGGGAAGCGGCACTCCGAGCACAACCCCGGCTCGCTCGGCAAGGACCCGATCGACCCGATGAACTGGCCGCCGTGCGAGGTCCCCGACGGCCACCCCGTCCTCAAGGACCTGCCCCGCTTCCACGTGCGCGGCCCCGGGGAGAAGCTGTTCGAGGAGGCGTACGACTGGGCGCGGCCGATGACCGACGTGGAGTGCACCCTGCGGTACCTGGTGGGCATCGACGTCAACATGGCCTTCGCCGCCGGCGCCAACGGCCTGAACGTCGGCCTCGGCGAGGCGACGCACGTCAAAAACCCGGTGTTCGACCCGAAACTGCCCGGCTCCTGGCTGGTCGACCTCTCCCACATCGACCTGTCCCACGTGAAGGCCGGCAAGGAATGGGTGGAACTGGACGGCAGCCTGCTGCCCTCCCCCTTCACACCGAAGGGCGAGACCCCGACCGGCCCGGCCTGGTACGCGACACCCACCGTCGCCTACGCGGCGGAGCTCGGCTACGACGTCGCGCCGATCGAGGCGTGGGTCCGCCACGACAACGGCCGTTACCTGGACGGCTGGTACCAGCGGCTGCGCGACGCCTACCTCGCCACGATGGCCGACCTCGGCGTCCACGCGGACATGGAGCCGGCCGACTTCCTCGCCGCGATGGACGGCTACAAGGACCGCGACCCGGACCTGGCGATCGTCGTCTCGGCGATCAAGGCGACGGTCAAGGGCGGCCTGGGCAAGCTCCGCGAGCGCCCGCGCGGGGAGGGCTGGCGGCCGGGCGAGCCGTGGCGGGCCCTGTCCCGCCCGACGTGGCGGCCGGACATCCGCGCGGCGGTCATCTCCCGCACCCGGATCAACCTGCACCGCAAGATCGTCAAGCACGCCGCGTTCACCGGCCAGTACCCCGTCGCGATCCTGTCGGACTGCGTCGTCTACGCCGCAGGCGGCCCCTCGCCGCTGGACTTCCTGCCCTACCGGGAGGGCAAGCCGCTGCCCGGCGGCTTCAAGCTCGGCATCAACCCCGGCCTGGTCAAGCACGAGGGCACCCAGTCCGTCCTGTGGGGCGAGGAAGTCCGCGAGCGGTTCAACGCGCCGGAGCTCAACCTCGCCCGGTACATCAAGGACGGCACCGTCACCGACGTCGACAACGGAGAGTAGGAGAGGGCGACGATGAGCCTGTTCGGGGACGGCCTGGAGGCCGCGGTGCAGAAGGCGTTCACCCGCCCCGCACCCAAGAGCGCGGGTGCGCAGATGCGGTACCTGGTCAAGCAGCTCAAGGGCACGAAGGCGGTCGCCCAGATGCTGCGCATCTCCCAGCGCACCGTCGAGCGGTACGTGAAGGACCAGATCAAGAAGCCCCGCCCCGACCTCGCCGCGCGCCTGGACCGCGAGGTGAAGAAGCGGTGGCAGCCGCAGATCCGGGCCAAGGCCCGGCAGAAGGCGGCCACCACCGGCGGCATCGTCATCGACACCCGCGCCCGCATGGGCTACACCGCGCCGATCGGGTCGACGGACCAGGACCGCATCCGGCACCTGACCGTCGCCCTGCCTCCGCAGTACGCCGCCCGCCTCTTCGACGCGCAGGAGGCCGGCGCCACCGACCAGCAGCTCCAGGAGATCGCGGCCGAAGCGCTCAAGGAGGTGTACTTCCAGGACGGCGGCCGCCGCGCCGGCTCCCTGGAGGAGGTGCGCTTCATAGACATCGAGCACCTCGAGTTCGAGCTGTAGCAGCCGCACCCCGAACAGCCCCGCGAGCCCGGACCGCATCGGTCCGGGCTCGCTCGCGTATCCGCGGGGGGTCGGATGTTCATGCACGCGTGCCCTGTTCAACGCCGCCCTCGCGTCGGCGGTTACGGTTCGCCGAAGCCGTGCTCGAAGCCCTTGAGGACGGGGTCCAGTTCCGCAGCCGCGCCACACAGCGAGCACAACCGGACCCCCGGCTGCTCGGCTGCGTCCAGCGCCCGGTCCAGCGGCAACACCGGCGCTCCGGCCGGCGCCTCTTCACAGTCCACGGCGTGCACGACACCGCCCCGGCCGGGCCCGCGGCCGCCGGCCTTCGCCAGCACCCAGCCTGATGGCCGCCGCGGCCCCAGCGCTTCCTGGACTGGCGAGGGCGGCTTCAAGTACTCGGTGGGCACGGCGTCGTACGAGACGCCGTCCACGGGCCGCACGTGGTCCGGAGCGCGGACCCAGACGCGGTACTCGGCAGGCTCCACCGAGTCCCCAGGGCCGTTGCGGTACGCAGGGAGCCCGACCTCGTACCGCCAGCCGTCGGGCGTCTGGCGCCGGGACCACAGGCGGGCGACGACCTCCTGGTCCCCGGGCAGCAGCACCCGGATGGGCACCGGCAGTGGCTCGGGGGCGGAGGACGTCGGCATGTCCCCCACCGTACGGACGAGCGCCGGGACTGTGACCACGCAGCTTTGTTGGCAAATAGCGGCGCAGGTTGTCCCTGGTCAGGACGGATGTGTCGCTACGTAATTGGCAAAGATGCAGCGGGATAGTTGGCAAGCCGTGGTTGCCGAGTGTGATCGCTCGTTCTACCGATGAGGGCTGATGCCGGAACACCACCAGGGCCGCCCGGACGCTCCGGGCGGCCCACCTGCGATTGCGCTCAGGCCGGGACGGCAGCGGTCTCCGGTTCGGTCTCGGCCGTGCCGTGGGCGGCGAGGTAGCGCTCGGAGTCCAGGGCCGCGGCCGCGCCGGTGCCAGCGGCGGTGATGGCCTGGCGGTAGGTGTGGTCGACGACGTCGCCAGCAGCGAACACCCCCGGCAGGCTCGTACGCGTCGACGGGGAGTCCACCTTGATGTAGCCCTCGCCGTCGAGGTCCAGCTGTCCCTTGAACAGCTCCGTGCGCGGGTCGTGGCCGATCGCGATGAACAGGCCCGTGACGTCCAGTTCGCGGGTGGCGCCGGTGAAGACGTCGCGCAGGACGACGCCGCCGAGCATGCCGTTCGCCTCCTTGATCTCGGCGATCTCGCTGTCGAAGGTGAAGGAGATCTTGTCGTCGGCGAAGGCCCGGTCCTGCATGACCTTCGAGGCGCGCAGGGTGGAGCGGCGGTGGACGACGGTGACCGAGCGGGCGAATCGGGTGAGGAAGGTGGCCTCTTCCATGGCGGTGTCGCCGCCGCCGACCACGGCGATGTCGCGGTCACGGAAGAAGAATCCGTCGCAGGTCGCGCACCAGGACACGCCCCGGCCGGAGAGCTCGTCCTCGTTCGGCAGGCCGAGCTTGCGGTAGCCGGAGCCGGTCGCGATGATCACCGTCTTCGCGCGGTGCACGGTGCCCGCGGAGTCGGTGAGGAGCTTAATGTCGCCGGTAAGGTCGACCTCGACGATGTCGTCGTCGATCATCTCGGCGCCGAACTTCTCGGCCTGGGCCCGCATGTTCTCCATGAGGACGGGGCCGTCGACGCCTTCGGGGAAGCCGGGGAAGTTCTCCACCTCGGTGGTGGTCGTGAGTGATCCGCCGACGAAGATGGAGCTGCCGAACAGCAGGGGCTTCAACTGGGCGCGGGCGGTGTAGAGGGCGGCGGTGTATCCGGCGGGGCCGGAGCCGATGATGACGACCTCGCGTATCTCGCTCACGCCGTCGCCTCCGGCTTCGCCGGAGCGATCTCGGCGATCAGGCCCTCGACGAGGGCCTTGATCTCGTCGCGGATCGGGCGGACGGCCTCGACGCCCTGGCCGGCCGGGTCGTCCAGCTTCCAGTCCAGGTAGCGCTTGCCGGGGAAGACGGGGCAGGTGTCGCCGCAGCCCATGGTGATGCAGACGTCCGACTCGCGGACCGCGTCGATGGTGAGGATCTTCGGCGTCTCCTTGGAGATGTCGATGCCGACCTCGGCCATGGCCTCGACGGCGGCCGGGTTGACCTGATCGCCGGGGTTGGACCCGGCGGAGCGGACCTCGACGCGGTCGCCGGCCAGGTGGGTCAGCCACGCGGCGGCCATCTGGGAGCGGCCGGCGTTGTGGACGCAGACGAACAGGACGGACGGCTTGTCGGCCATGGTGATCGTTCTCTCTCGTCGCATGGCGGAACCCAGCCGCCAATGACTTCAGCCCCCGCTGGTATCAGCGGGCGATGATGTGAGAGTATCAGTGCATGCTGACTTCAGTCGATCCTGATGTGATCCGGGTGCTGGGCGATCCGCTCCGCCTTCAGATCGTGACCCTGCTGGCGCGCGAGACGCTCTGCACGACGCACCTGGTCGAGGAGACCGGAGCCAAGCAGACCAACCTGTCCAACCACATGAAGGTGCTGCGCGAGGCCGGGATCGTGGAGACCGAGCCCTGCGGCCGCTTCACCTACTACAAGCTCAAGCCCGAGATCCTGGCCGGCCTGTCCGAGCAGTTCGCCGAGCTGGCCGCCTCCGCCCGCACCGCTTCCGAGAACAAGAGGGCCTGCCCGTGACCTCCACCGAGCCCACCACCGCCTCCACCGAAGGCGCCGGCCCGGCCGGGGACGACTCGATCGTCAAGAAGCTCTCCACCCTCGACCGCTACCTCGCGGTGTGGATCCTGCTGGCCATGGCCGTCGGCCTGGGCCTGGGTCGCCTGATCCCGGGGATGAATGACGCGCTCGCGAAGATCGAGATCGGCGGGATCTCCCTGCCGATCGCGCTCGGCCTGCTCGTGATGATGTACCCGGTCCTCGCCAAGGTCCGCTACGACCGGCTCGACCGGGTGACCAGTGACCGCAAGTTGCTGATCTCCTCGCTGGTCATCAACTGGATTGTCGGCCCGGCGGTGATGTTCGCCCTGGCGTGGATCTTCCTGCCGGACCTGCCCGAGTACCGCACCGGCCTGATCATCGTCGGCCTGGCCCGCTGCATCGCCATGGTCATCATCTGGAACGACCTCGCCTGCGGCGACCGCGAGGCCGCCGCTGTCCTGGTCGCCCTGAACTCCGTCTTTCAGGTCCTCGCGTTCGGCCTGCTGGGCTGGTTCTACCTCGATCTGCTGCCGCGCTGGATGAACCTCGGCGACGGCCAGGGCCTGGACGTGTCCGTGTGGCACATCGCGCTGAACGTCGTCATCTTCCTCGGCATCCCGCTGCTGGCCGGCTTCCTGACCCGCCGGATCGGCGAGCAGAAGCTGGGCCGTACCGACTACGAGGCGAAGTTCCTGCCGAAGATCGGCCCGTGGGCCTTGTACGGGCTGCTGTTCACGATCGTCATCCTCTTCGCCTTGCAGGGGAAGACGATCACCTCGCAGCCGCTGGACGTGGCCCGCATCGCGCTGCCGCTGCTGGTGTACTTCGCGGTCATGTTCTTCGGCACCTTCCTGCTCGGCAAGGGCCTGGGCCTGGCCTACGACCGCACCACGACCCTCGCCTTCACCGCGGCGGGCAACAACTTCGAGCTGGCCATCGCGGTCGCCATCGCCACCTTCGGCGTCACCTCCGGCCAGGCCCTGTCCGGCGTCGTCGGCCCGCTCATCGAGGTCCCGGTGCTGATCGGCCTGGTCTACGTCGCGCTCGCCTGGCGACGGAAGTTCGCCCCGGGCGCGGTGACGACGGCCCCGTGACGCAGCACACGGATGTGGTGGTGGTCGGCGGCGGCCAGGCAGGACTCGCCGCCGGCTACCACCTGCGCCGCCAGGGTCTGGACTTCGTGATCCTGGACGAGGGGGCGGCGCCGGGCGGGGCATGGCAGCACATGTGGAACTCGCTGCACCTGTTCTCCCCGGCCGAGCACTCCTCGCTGCCCGGCCGCCTCATGCCCGCCCAAGCGGGCGAGACGTACCCGGGCGCGGGGCACGTGGTGGACTACCTGACCGACTACGAGAAGCGCTACGACCTGCCCGTCCAGCACGGCACCCGCGTGGACGCAGTACGCCGCGACGCGGACCGGCTCCTGGTCGAGGCGGACACCGGCACGTGGCGGGCCCGTGCGGTCATCAGCGCGACCGGCAGCTGGTCGCGGCCGTTCCTGCCCGCCGTCCCCGGCAGATCCGTCTTCACCGGGCGGCAGCTGCACACGGTGAACTACCGCTGTCCGGCCGACTTCGCCGGACAGCGCGTCATCGTGGTCGGCGGCGGCAACTCCGGCGCCCAGATCGCCGCCGACCTCGCCCTGGACGGCCGTGTCGAAGTGACGTGGGTGACCCAGCGGCCGCCGCGGTTCCTGCCGGACGACATCGACGGCCGGGCCCTGTTCGATGTCGCCACCGCCCGCCGCCGCGCCCTGGACGCCGGCGGCAGCGACACCGGCGGGGTCGCCTCCCTCGGCGACATCGTGGCCGTGCCGCCCGTCCGCGCGGCCCGCGACGCCGGGCTCCTGACCGCGAAGCCGATGTTCGCTGATCTCTCGGCAACCGGTGTCCGGTGGGCTGACGGCAGCCAGAGCGACGAGGATGCGGTGATCTGGTGCACCGGCTTTCGCCCGGCCCTGGCCCACCTTGCCCCGCTGAACCTGCGCGGCCCGCGCGGCCGCATTCCCACCGACGGCACGCGCGCCCTGGGTGAGCCGCGGCTGCACCTGCTCGGCTACGGCGACTGGACCGGCCCGGCCTCGGCCACTCTCATCGGCGTCGGCCGCACCGCTCGCGACGCTGTCCGCGCGATCGCCAGCCTGTCGTGACCGGTCAGCTGATGGCGGGGCTGCGGCGCTCGACAAGGACGACGTCGCGCCAGACGCCGTGATGGCGCCCGATCCGCTCCCGCGTGCCGATGACACGGAAGCCGGCCCGCTGGTGAACAGCGAGGCTGGCGGTGTTCTCGGGGAAGATCCCCGACTGGATCGTCCAGATCCCGGCCCGTTCCGTGGAGTCCACCAGAGCCTTCAGCAGCGCGGAGGCGACGCCGCGGCCGCGGGCAGCCGGGTGGACGTAGACGGAGTGCTCGACCACCCCCGCGTACGCGCACCGGTCGGAGACCCGGCTCGCGGCCACCCAGCCCAGCACCGCCCCGCTCTCGTCGAGCGCGGCGAAGCGGTGCTCGGGCAGCTTCGCCGCATCGAACGCCTCCCAGGTCGGCGCGACGGTCTCGAAGGTGGCGTTCCCCTCGTCGATCCCCGCCTGGTAGATAGCCAGCACCTGCCCCGCGTGTTCCGGTGCCAGCGGCACGATCACCGCGCTCGCAGATCCGCTCACCACGACGTCCCCCTCCCCGTCCCGGTCAGGCCGCGGTCGGCATCGTCAGCAGCTTGCCCATCGCGGCGAGCACCGACGGCTCGACCCGGTAGTAGACCCAGGTGCCGCGCCGCTCGGAGGTGAGCAGCCCGGCCTCCTTGAGCTTCTTCAGGTGGTGGGACACTGTGGGCTGGGAGACGCCGACGTCGGAGATGTCGCACACGCACGCCTCCCCGCCCTCGTGCGAGGCCACCGCGGAGAACAGCCGCAGCCGGACCGGGTCACCGAGGGCCTTGAACATCCGCGCGGCCGTCTCGGCCTCCTCGGCGGTCATCGGGCGCTCGGTCAGCGGCGGGCAGCACGGCACCACACCTTGGCCGTCGGCGGGCTCGAGCAGCGGCAGCACCTTCGCATTCGACATGCGTCTATGTTGACACATGTCGAACCAGTGCGGGGAGTTCCGTCACCGGCCTGCGAGGTGGGCGGCCAGACGCCGGGCGATGCGCTCCGCGTCCCGGCCCACACCGCGCAGTGAGTTCGACGACAGGCTGCGCTGCCATTCCAGCCCGACGAACGCCAGCCTCGGCACCCCGGTGGCGATCCCTTCGCGGTGCCGGGGGTCCCCTTCGGCGTCGAGAGCGCCGTCGAGGCCGGCGAGGTAGGGCAGGTCGGGGCGGTAACCGGTGGCGAGCACGATCGCGTCCACCTCCTCCCGCTGCCCGTCCGGCCAGACGAGCTTGGCCCCGTCGGCGCCGGTGAACATCTCTCGCCGCTCGGGCCGCCCGGCGGCAAGGGCAGCCCGGTAACGGCCATCATCGAGGACCGGCTGCGCCGGCGGGCGCGCAAGGAACCGGCCGAGGGGCGCGGTGTCCAGGCCGGTGTGGGCCGTCCAGAAGTGCAAGTCGCGACCGAGGACGCGCTGGGCTGCGAACTTCACCGGCCCGCGGGTGGCGAGCGTGACCCGTGCGGTCTCGGCGAGCTCGGCGGCGATCTGCACCGCGGAGTTCCCGGCCCCGACCACGACCACCCGGCGACCGGCGAAGGGGGCCGGACTGCGGTAGTCGGCGGCGTGCAGCACCTGCCCGGTGAACTCCTGAAGGCCCGGCAGCGCGGGCCGGTGCGGGTGGCCGAATGTCCCGGAGGCCGCGACGACGGCCCGCGCGGACAGCCGGCCGCCGCCCTCCAGCTCCACCGCGAAGCCGTCTCCGGTGCAGTGGACCGCGCTGACGCGGCAGCCGGTGGCGATCTCGGCGTCCAGGCGGCCGGCGTAGGCGGTGAGGTAGGCGACGACCTCGTCGCGGTGCGGGTAGCGGTCGCGGTCGGCGCCGGGGAACGGCATCCCGGGCAGGGAGCTGTACCGGGCGGGCGAGAACAGCGTGAGGCTGTCGTAGTAGTGCGGCCACGACCCGGCCGCACGGTCGGATGCCTCCAGCACCACCGGCCGCAGCCCGCGCCGCAGCAGCGCATGGGCGGTGGCGAGGCCGGACTGGCCGCCGCCGATGACGGCGACGTCGATGTGCTCCATCAGCGAATCCCCTTGGCTTCGATGAATGTCTATGTTGACGCTCATCAATACAGGTGTCATGCTGGGCCGCGCAAGCCATCGACAGATGTCGAACCATGCAAGGAGTCGCCGTGAACGCGCCCGCCACCACCGAGCTGCCCGTCGTCGTGATCGGGGCCGGCCCCGCCGGTCTGGCCGCCGCCGCCCACCTGGTCGACCAGGGCATCGAGCCCCTGGTCCTGGAGGCCGGGCCTACCGCTGGCGCCGCGGTGCGCGAGTGGGCGCACGTGCGGCTGTTCTCCACCTGGGGCGAGGTCGTCGACCCGGCCGCCGACAAGCTCCTGGCCCCCACCGGATGGACCCGCCCCGACCCGGCCACCTACCCCTCCGGCGGCGACTGGGCCGACCTCTACCTGCAGCCGCTCGCCGACGTCCTCGGCGACCGCGTCCGCACCGGCGCGCGCGTCACCGGCGTCTCCCGCACCGGCCGGGACCGGATCGTGGACGCCGACCGCGAGGCCCAGCCGTTCGTCGTGCACGTCGCCCACACCGATGGCCGTGAGGAGCGCCTCTTCGCCCGCGCCGTCATCGACGCCTCCGGCACCTGGGCCACGCCCAGCCCGGCCGGCGGCAGCGGACTGCCCGCGCTCGGTGAGAAGGCCGCTGCGGACCGGATCACCTACCGCGTTCCGGACCTGAAGGACCCCGCCGTCCGGGCCCGGTACGCGGGCAAGCGCACCGCCGTGATCGGCTCCGGCGCCTCCGCGTTCACCGCACTCGCCTACCTCGCCGACCTGGCCAAGTCCGACGACGGCTCGGGCACGAAGGGCGTGTGGATCCTGCGCCGCGGCATCTCGGGCTCCACCTTCGGCGGCGGCGAAGCCGACCAGCTCCCCGCCCGCGGCGCCCTGGGCTTGGCGGCCAAGGCCGCCGTCGACGAGGGCCACGCGGACGCCGTCACCGGCTTCCGCACCGAAGCGATCGAACGCGACACCGACGGCCGCCTCGTCCTGGTCGGCGAGGACGGGCGCCGCCTGGACCCGGTCGACGAGGTCATCGTGCTGACCGGCTTCCGCCCCGACCTGTCCTTCCTCGACGAGCTGCGCCTGGGCCTCGACGAACGCCTCCAGGCCCCGGTCGAGCTCGCTCCGCTGATCGACCCCAACCAGCACTCCTGCGGCACCGTCTACCCGCACGGCCACCGCGAGCTCTCCCACCCCGAGCAGGGCGTGTACCTGGTCGGCATGAAGTCCTACGGCCGCGCCCCGACCTTCCTGGCGATGACCGGCTACGAGCAGGTCCGCTCCGTCGCCGCCGCGATCGCCGGCGACCTCGCCTCCGCCGACCGCGTGGAACTGACCTTGCCCGAGACCGGAGTATGCGGCGGCGCCGGCCTATTCGACGCCCCCGACGCCGCTCAGGGCGACGGTAGTGGCTGCTGCGCGCCCGCGCCGCAGCTCGTCCAGCTCGGAGCCCCCGCCACAGTCGGCGCGGCGGCTGCCGAGGAGGCACCGGCGGGCGGCTGCTGCGGCTCGTGACCAGCCTGGGCACCCCTGCGCGTGGGGCCGCGACCGGAACAGGGGACCGGTCGCGGCCCCGCGCCGCGCTGCCCGCCCTCTGCGCCACGCAGATTGTGAGCTGGGGCATCGTCTACTACGCGTTCCCCGTCCTCAACCCCCAGATCACCGCCGCGACCGGCTGGCCGGCCGGGGCGACCACCGCGGCGTTCTCCCTCGCTCTCGTCGTCTCCGCCCTCGCCGGAATCCGCGTCGGCCGCATCCTCGACCAGCGCGGCCCCCGCACCGTCATGACCGTCGGCTCCATGCTCGGCGTCATCAGCCTGCTGATCGTGGCCGCGGCCCCCAACCTCCCCGTCTTCTTCGTCGGTTGGACGCTGGCCGGGCTCGCGATGGCGGCCACCTTCTACCAGCCCGCGTTCGCCGCGCTCACCCGCTGGTGGGCCCCCGACCACGTGCGCGCCCTGACCATCGTCACCCTCGCCGGCGGGCTCGCCTCCACCGTCTTCGCACCCCTGACCGCGGCCCTCGCTGGCCACCTGTCCTGGCGCCACACCTACCTCGTGCTTGCCGCCATCCTCGCCGCCGTCACCATCCCCGCCCACGCCCTGGCCCTGCGTGCACCCTGGCCCGACGCCCCAACCAGCCCGGCACACAAGGCCGAGGGAACTGAGGGCGTCGGGCGCAGCCGGCCGTTCCTCCTGCTCGCCGCCGCCTTTACCCTCTCGGGTTTCGCGATGTACGCCGTCGTCGTCGCCCTCGTCCCGCTCCTGCTGGAGCGCGGGTACACCACCAGCCAGGCAGCCTGGGCCCTCGGCATCGGCGGCGCCGGACAGACCCTCGGTCGCACCCTGTACGCAGCCCTCGCCCGCCGCACCACCGCCACGACCCGCACCACGATCCTGATCGCGCTCGGCGGGCTGACCACCGCCGCCTTCGCCGCCGCGCCCGGCCCGTACGGCCTGCTCATCGCCGTGGCGATCGTGGCCGGCATGGTCCGCGGCAACCTCACCCTGCTCCAGGCCACCGCCATCACCGACCGCTGGGGCGCAACCCACTATGGCCGCCTCTCCGGACTCCTCGCAGCACCAGCCACCACAGCGGTAGCCCTCGCACCCTTCGCCGGCGCCGCCCTGGCCGTGCCGCTCGGCAGCTACGGACCGCTCTTCTGCGTCCTGGCCGCCGTCTCCGCGGTCGCCGCGCTCATCGCACCGTGGACAGCCATCAGCGCTGTACGCCGCCGATCCCGCGACTCTGACGACAGCCGCGATCACTCCGCAGAGTAACCACGCAGCAACATCAGCAACGTTTGCAACAAGCGTGCTGATTTGCCAACTGAGCTGCGAGGTCACAGGGACGCCGACGATCGGCGCGGCCTGCACGGGCACCGGCCTCTGTCCACAGGCGCCCCATGGCCGACTGGTCGCATGAACGATCACGAGCAGCAGCAGCCTGCCCCGCGCCGCGGCAAGGTCCTGGAGGCCCTCGCGCGGGCGGAGCGGAAGGTGTTCACCCGGCCCGCGCCGAAATCCGCAAAGGCTCAGGTGAAATTCCTCCTCACGCGGGTGAAGGGGTCGACGCAGGCCCTGGCGGAGCGCCTGGGCGTCTCGCGCCGCACGGTGGAGCGCTACCGCGCCGGGAAGCTGACGACCCCGCAGAAGCGCCTCCAAGCCGCCTTGGTGGAGGAGACGGAATCCGAGTGGCAACCGCAGGTCAGAGCGCAAGCACGCGAGCAGGCAGCTACCTCCAGCGGCATGATGGTGGACGTGACGGCCTACTTCGGGTTCACCGGCAAAGGCAGTTCGGACGACGGCCGCGAGCGCCAGATCACCACGGCGATCTCACCCACCTACGCGAAGCAGATCCTCGAACTCCAGGAGGCCGGAGCGACGGAGGAGGAGCTGCATCCGATCGTCGCGGAGGCCATCACCGAGTCGTATTTCACAGAATGGGGCACCCGCGCCGCTGGCCTGCGCGCGGATTTCACGCACGTCCAGTCCATAGAATTCCGGTTCTGACCCGGCCGAATTCAAGACCTGTGATGAATCTGCCGACGATCACCAGATCGATGGGTTGTCTGAGCTGGTGGTCTAGTGATCGTTTCGGGACTGGTTCAGGCGCCTTTGAGGTGGCCTATGGGAAGTGTTGATGGGCTGGATGAGCTCTGAAGTGCACGTTTAGTAGCTGTCTCGGAATGTAGTGATCAGTACGGGATTCTATTTACGCTGCGGAGGTGGGCGGGGCGATTCCTGCTGGTCAGGGCCGGTGTGGCGGGCGGCGCCAGGAGTCGGCCCGACGGTGTACCGCAGCCGTGTGTGGCGACTGGAGAGAGTGCGATGCGACGCCGTTGGCGGGACTTCGAGCCAGGAGGACGGGACTGCGAGGTCTTTGCGAGCGATGACGCCGAGGGGCGGCCGTGAGATGTCCGCCTTGTCGGCGGGACCTTCGGGGCCGCAACTGGCTGATAGGTCGATTCGACGAGCTGCCGTGTAGCCAGAACCGCCCCGGTGCCCTTCAGAACTGTGCGTAGGCGTTGCCGGTGCAGTCGCTGCACATTCCGATGTCGAGTGCGAAGTCGGCCCCACGCTGACAGTCGCCGCACACTCCCTCGACGGGGTGCACGCCCCACAGGCACATCAGCACCTGCCCGTCAGGCTCTTCAGCTGTCGGTACTGGTACGACGCATGCCTGCCCGGTGGAGCATTCGGAGCACTCGTAAGCCGGCGGTTCTCCGCCTTGTGTGATGGCTTCGTAGAAGTTCCCGATGCCGTAGGCCTCGACCGCGTCCGGAATGTCGTCGTAGGTCTTCCCGCACAGCAGGCATCCCACAGGACGCTCATCACCGCCGGTCACGAGCGCCGCGAAGTGGCCGCAGGACAGGCACCGCAGTGTATGGCCGCCGACGGGCCCGAGTTTCTCGCCCAGGGGGCCCAGGCGGTGGTTCACCAGCCCGTGGATCCGGCCGACGAGCGGTCTGATGCTCTCCATCAGCTCCCATGCCTCTGCGGCCACGTCGCTGTTGTCGTGGGGCAGCAGTTCCTCGTCGATGAACGTCAGCAGCAGGTCAAGGACAGGGATGGCTCGTGCTTCCACGGCAACGGCGGTGTCGGTGGCCCCGAAGTGGGTGAGACGGTTACGCAGGTCGACCAAGGCCTTCAGGGCCGCATGATCCGGGTCGATCGGGTCCGCGATCTTCGCCATGTCACGCAGTCGTTCAAGCGCATCCTTCGTCCCGACGCTTTTGAAGTCGCCCTGGCGGTGCAGCCGTTCGTCGAACTTCTCCGGCTTCACCCACACGAGGGCCGGATCGTGCTGCTCCAGGCGTGCCTTGAACAGCGTCTCGGCCGCGAACTGCAGGTGCAGCACGGCGTACTTCAGCGCGCGGCCCTCCGGCTCGTCGGCCAGCGAACTGACCGAGCTGTGCAGGTAGTCGAGCCCGTTGATGATGACCGGGAAATGCATGTCACCACGACTGCTCATAGGTCCCCTCCCACGTGGTTGGCGTTCTTGCAGGTAGTTGGTGCTCTCATCGTCCTGGGACCTGGCTGAGCGTGTGCACCCAGGGCAGGCCTCACAGGTGCAGCAACGCGGCCGCCAGGCTCGGGGCGGTCAGGAGCGGGCCCAGCCCAGAGCGTCGCACAGTTCCTCCGCCGCCTGTCGGGACTCAGAACCGAGATGCGGTGAGAGCCCGACACCCATACCGACAACGGCAGAACTCCCCAGCCTCTGCTGGAACACACCGATGCCGGCAAAGGGGTAGTCGGCTGTCACCTCCTCGGAGGCGGCCAGAGCACCTGCCCAGACCCAGTCGGAACGCATCCATGCCGCTCCGTAGCGGGAAAGGTCGACCAGCAGGAGTACGGGCACGCCGTCGAGGGACCTTCCCTGCGCGGCCTTGGCCGGGCTGCGCCCGGCTGTGACCGCGGCGTAGAGAGCGGAGGACATAGGGCCGGTGAGGTCGGCGCCTGCGACTTCCCACCCCAGCCACTCCTCGCTCTCCCGTACGTGAACAGTGACGGTCAGCGGCCCGGCGTTGATCACGACGTCACCGACGTCGATCACCACCGGTTCCGGGCTCCCGCCGACGGCCACGGGTGATGCCTGGTCATGGACCGCGGCGATCACCTCATCCACGACAGCGGACCTCAGCCTGCTGGGGTAGCGGCTGAAGACCATATGGACGCCAAGGCCACTGTGCGGCTGGAGCTCTTCCACGATGCGCTCGGACAGCTCGTTGATCCCCGGCGGGGGCGCGGACACCACCTCCACGCCCGCTACCGGACTGGCGCCACCGTCGGTCGGCAAGATGAGGAAGTCGGGATTGGGCTCGCCCGGTTTCCCCAGCTCATACTTGATACCGGCGGACGCCAGAGCACATGCGACAGCGAACTCACTCCGCATCTCCAGGAACTGCCCCATGGACGTGAGGCTGGCGAACTCCCGGCGCTTTGCTGCCCACCTGGTGTCACCGCCAGCAGCCGAGTCCAGAGCGTCCAGCATCCCTTCCAGAACATCAAGGTTCACCAGGAAGATCGGCACATCCGGCCGGTCAAGCCACATTCGCACGGGATGCCTCTCGCCTGCACCTCTCAGCTACCGGTCCAGAGCAGGCCTGTACGTCTCTTCGACGTCCTTCTCGTCCGCGCCGGGAAGACGCCGAAGGGGCCACGCTCGCCCGGTGCCGCCGCACCGAGCTCGGCAGCACCGCCCTTGCGCCGGTGGAACTGGGGAAACACGCAGCAGCCTCACAAAGATGGGGGACAGAGCGAGAGTGTCTCAACCCATCCGGCCAGCGCGGTCTCGATACCCCCACGGGGCGGTGGCCGCCAAGAACCGCCAGGCGGCTCTTGGCGGTGACCAGCCGGAAACCTACTCGTACCGCAGAAGCCCAGCGGCAGTGGCACCCGACCGGCGGCAGACCTTCAGCGTCTGCGGGAGCGCCGCGGGGCGGCTCAGCCGAGCTGTGCTGTCGCGGCGTCGATCTCCTTCATGGTGATGTTCTCACTGCCGCTTTGGATCGCGAGGACGGCGGCGGTGGAGATGACGTAGGTGAGGGCTTTGAAGTAGCCGCCGGTACGCCGGTGGAGTTCGGCGGCGTGCTGGCTCAGGGCGTTCTTTTCCAGCCGGTGCAGGCTCAGGTCCGCCTCGAAGCTCGTCAGCACGCGCCGGAACAGCTCCTGTTCCTCGGCTTTGGTGCCCAGGGGCAGGGGGTGCAGCCAGGTCACCGGCAGCAGGGCGGTGGGGNNGGGGGAGACGGGCTCGGCGGGCTGTCCCGCCTGTTCGAGCCGGACCCTGTTCTCCTCGCTGACCCGTGTGAGGTCCTGGGCCAGGATGCGGGCCTGGTGCAGACGGTCGCTGGCGCCGGTGCCGCAGAAGATGAGCGAAATGCCCAGCTTGTTGCGCAGGTAGTCGAAGTAGGGGAGGACGTTGGCGAGATGCTGGGGGGAGGCGCGGTCGATGTCGTCGATGAGGAGCAGGCGGGTCTGTGCGCTCTCCAGGACGTAGTTGACCGGCAGGGTCACGTCCTGGTGGCGGCGCATCTCCAGAACCTCTGCCAGGCTTTTCGGCTCGGGGTTGAGTCCCAGGTAGGAGCCGAGTTCCCAGATCCAGTTCACCCTTGGTTCGGGGTCGGCGGGGGTGGTGATGTGCACGACCGGGATGGTGTTCGCCTGCCTGCCGCCCATGGCGGATTCGATCTCTCGTTGGGCGGTGCGTCCAATCGCCCGCAGCAGGCACGTCTTGCCTGTGCCCGAGGGGCCGTCGATGACGTGGTCCATCAGCCCGTCACGGCGCCCGCTGTTGCCATGGACCGCCTTGACGACCATCTCCTGCATGTGGGTCATCGCGTCGGTGGGCACCATGCGCAGATGCCGGTGGTAGGCGATGGCCTGTTCATCCTCCTTCCTGTCCGCGGCGGGTGGACTGTTCGGCGCCAGTGCGGGCGGGACCACATTCTCGTCGACGAAGTGGGTCCAGCCGGTGAGCTGGAACAGAGGCAGGGGCCGCATGGGGGTGTCCTGCAGCTGCTGGCGCAGGCGTGCTTCCCGCTTGTTGCGTAGTTCGACGGATGCCTTCATCACACTTCTCTCTCAACGCGGTCCGGCCTCGTACCGACAGACCGACCCGCAGCCGGACGTCCTGCCCCGGGCGCCGGCTGACGGGTTGCGCACTGCTCCCGCAGGTCGTCTACGCCTTCCACGCCTCGCCCTCGCTCTCGTCACCGACATCACCATCTGGATCGACGTAGTCGACGAGCTCCGCCTCGACGACCTCGTAGACATCGTCCGGCTCTTCGTCCACGGCGCCGTCCGCAGGGTCGTCGCCTTCGTCGTCGGAGAAGAGCGCTGCCAGCGGATGCGGGACCTCCCCATCCTGCGACGCCTCCGTGCCACCTGCGCCTGCGGGCAGCGCCGCCAGAGCGTCCGCGGCCGGAGGTGACCAGGGAGAGATGGGCTGTGCCGGATAGGGCCGCAGCGTCGACAGATCGAACTCCTCCAGCTCCGCGTAGGGATCCCGGGATGGTTCCTCGGTCTCCAGCTCCAGTCCCTGGAAGATCGGTTCTTTCCCGGTGCGCTTGGGCGGCGGCTTCGAGGAGCGCCGCCGCCGGTCGCGCTGCGCCAGGGACAGGGCGACGGCTTCCTCGCCCTGCTTGCTGTCGCCGGATACGAGGTGCTGCTCTGCGTGTTCGCGCCACATGTCCGCAGTCCACGGATCGGTCAGCAGGTGCCGCAGCCGGAAATCGCAGGTCACCCAAGTGTCCGTCGTGTGGTCGTACAGCCACACCCGCTCAGGACGGTAGGGATTGAAGCGGCACTCCCACTGGCCGCCTCGGCCGGGCAGCTTCGACCCGCCTCGCAGGAGGATCTCCCGGTAATGCCCGGCGTCCTGCGCGACAGGCTGATACGTCCGGCGGTTGATCATGAATCCGCCCTTGCCCGGAGTGACCCACCGAGCCAGCAGGAAGAAGCGGTTCTCGGCAGGGGAGAGCGGTACGGCACGGTAGCCGCTGCGGGCCACCTGGACGGCATACATGTCGTTGGGGGACAGCATGATGCCCGGGCGGAACGGATCACGCAGCCCCGAGTGCGGGTTCTGCTGGTACTCCAGCGCCACCCATTCCTGGGCCATCTGCTGAAGCTCCGCGATGGTGAACAGCGGCATGCGGTCGATGCCGCGGCCACGTTTTCTGTGGCTGCGGCCCTGCCAGCCGTGCCGAATGTACTGGCTGAAGCGGACCGCGAGGGTGATGAAGAAACGCTCGGCGAGCGGTTTGTCGGACGCGGTCCTCTTGCGTGCGGGACGGCGGGCGATACGCAGCCGGTCGCAGACCTCGGTGAAGTGTTCGCTCACATAGGGGCTGCCGTGGTCGTAGATGATCAGTTCGGGACGGATGACCGGGCGGGCGGCGGTCGCCTCCGTGAATCGTTCATCCGCCGCCGCCAGCGCTTCGAACGGCAGACTCGAGGTGGCGGCCGCGCTGAGAGGGTCCCAGCCGGGCATGACGGGCCAGGGCGCGAAAGCCTGGGCCAGCATCAAGGTCAGGTCGATCGCGCGGGTCGCCTGGCCGGCCTGCCCGGTCTCGGCGTCCCTGGGACGGCTGGGGGTGATCATCAGCGCGCATTGACTGTGGCTGGCCACGTCGATCAGCGTGGTCAGCTCCGTGGCGGTGGGCCGGCCGTTGTCGCCGCGGGCCAGGACCCGCAGCGGTGTCGTGTCGACCTGCATCACCTGCCCCGGCCGCAGCACAACCTCACGCCCGCCATGAGGCAGCGGCGGAGTGGAGGCCAGAGCGGCACGGCCGCGCGTCGGAAGGTCCAGGACATCAGCCAGCCCGGACTCTTTCATCCGCAGATAGAACGTGGACCGGGAAGGCAACAGAGCCGCCACGGCCACCCGACCGCCGAGCTCTTTGCCATGGCGCGCGTGCAGCAGGTCCTCGACCTCTTCGCGGATCAGGTCGATGGTCACGTCCGAATCGTTCGCGCGCCGCGCCACCACGTCCTGCATGGCGGTCAGACAGCGCCGATCGGTGAACCCTCCCGGCCGTCGTTCCCGCGCTGCAGGCAGCAGAACGACCGGATTCTCCCCGGCCGCTTTCCACTTACGCCGCTTGTCAGCGAGAGTGTGGGCGGAGTAGCGCAGCCCCTCGCCCGCCATCCGCGCCGACATGGCAGCACACCTCTGGGCCAGCGTCGTCTCCGGCCCGAACCCCTGCGCACGCTCGCTGCAGCCCGGCGCCACACCGGTGTCGATCTCCACCATGCGCGCCTGCCAGAGGGCGGCCTCCTCCTCCCGTCCCTCCCGCGGCCCCGTCGCCCTGAGAGCCGCTCCGTCCGTCGCCTGCACCGCACCACTGGTGAGAACGGCGAAGTCGTCCGCTCCCACCAGCCACCGGTACGACACCGCGCGAGGGGGCTCCTCGCCGTTCTGCCCCACCAGCGTGACCAAAGGCCCCCGCCACTCCGCCACCTCCCACTCCTGCCCCTGCCAGCGCACCAGCGCCCCGATGGACAGCGACTGTGCACGCCCGCCCTTGCCCGTCATCGCCACGCGTCTCTCTCCGGCCTTCAGGCTGTCCACACCTCGGCATCGGGCAGCAGCGGCCGCTTGCCGTCGAACAGCAGCCGCCGCTGCCACAGCAGCCGATAAGCAAGGTCGAGGCCCGACAGCTTGTCCAGTCCGCTTGCCGCCACCCCCTCCCGCAGCCCCCTCGGCGACCTGAAAGCCTCCAGCAGAACCCGCCCGCGGCCCTCTTCCTCGCCCGAGGCAAACCGGTAGCCGGCCAACCAGGCCAGGTTCCGTCCACGGACCCCCGAGGGCTCGCGGACCTGCAGTACCCGCCAGCCGGCCTCCCGGGCCACCTCCGCAAGCATCTGAGATTTCGACGCAGGCACGTCCTGCTTGCCGGGCGGCTTCAGTACCAGCACTTCACGTACCCCATCGGCTCTGCGAGCCACGAAATCCGGCCGCCAGCGGCGCTCGCGCCCACCGGCCCGCCACCTCAGTTCCACAGGGCCGGCGCTGAACGCCACCCACTGCGGCTCGAAGTCGAGCTCCATAGCCAGCCGCCACTGCCGCAGGCTGCCGCACACCACCGTCTGCTCCCGCGTCGCGATCGGCCAGTACGTGATGATGCCCTTGCGGCCCCGGTACGGCACCGGCTCGCTCACCGGCCCGAACTCCTCCAGGGCCAACCCACGCAGCGCTGTCGCGCGGCACGCGCGCACCGGCCCGTACGGCTCGCGGCACAGCGCCACGACGCCTGGACCCGCCTGCTTGTCCAGCGGCCCACCAGAGGACGCCGCCGCGCTCACGCAGACCACCGCCCGCCGCGTACGTGTCCCGCCGGCTCTTCCTGCACCCGCCGCCCGGGCGCCATACGGGTGGCGCGCCCCCATCCCGGTCGGCTTTCTGCCGACCACGACGGAGCAGGCGAGGACCGACAGGTTCGCAACACGCCCTTGCCCTGCCCCTCTTCTGACGGCTGGAAGTACCGCAAAAGCCCAGGCAGCCATAGTGCTCCGCGCCGGTGCGCACAGGATTGCCCGGCGGCCCGATACGCCCGAAAGGGTGAACATGCCAGTGTGTGCTGCCGTTGGCTGCCCCCGTGACCTACACGCCTACGCACAAGGAGCGATCCTGCCGCTCAGAAGGAGGCCGCCTCGGCTACCCCGGCCCGCAGTCGGCCCGCTGTACAAGAGACCTCGCTGCCGCCTGCCCGGGCAAGGCAACCCCTGCACCCCTATGCCGCACCGCGGATATGGCGGGACGTCCAGCCACGTCGAAGCGCCCCGGCGCCACAGGGGCGGGGCCCAGCGAGCAGACACCTGCCCGCTGGGCCCCGCACTCCTACCGGAAGCTCTTCTTCAGGGCGGTGATGGGCGTTCCCGCAGTCCGATATCCCTGCGCGCTGTGGCCGCTGAACTGGCTGAACTCTCTCCAGTAGCGGGGGTGCTCAGACAGCGTCTGCCGTTCTCCGCGCAGAGCGTGGACCAGGTCGCAGCCAAGGCGCTTGAGCTGCTGCTCGAGCCATTGCCGGCAGACCAGCAGGCTGCTGGCCTTGCCGCTGGGACGGACCCACGTCAGGTGCTGCACCCGCAGCAGCCCGTCGGCGTCGTACCAGTGGGGCTGGTCGGGGTCGCGTCGGAGTCCGGCCCCTCTCAGCAGCGGGTCGTTGAGCAGAGTCACATAAACGGAGGTATTCAGCGAACAGTCCGGTCCCTGTCCGCTCCACTGGTAGGTCTGGTCGGTCGGGATGGCCGTCACGGGCTTGCCGGCGGTATCCGTGGCGCGGTCGTGCCGGCCCCGCGGCGTGGTGAGCAGACGCTCCGCCCACTCGTCGTCGTCCTCGAGGGGGCCGTCCGCCCACCGCCGCGCGAGATCGGTGAGCCTCTCCGCCCTCCTTCGCGTCTGCTGCTCACGCCAGCGGGTGTAGAGGTCGCCGATCTCGCTCGGGTCAGGGTTGGGATCCGGCGCCTGCGTATCGTCATCGGATTCCTCGTCGCTGCCAAGGTCAGGCAGGCTGTCCGAGGCGGGTTCCGCTTCCTGGACGGGGTCGTCCTCTTCGTAGACGAACGTGGCCACCTGCCAGGTATCGGGTTCGGGATCGGTCCAGGGGCCGGGAGGTGTGGGGAAGTCAGCCAGAAGCAGACTGTGACGGTCGGGGCCCTCGGGCATCAGCCGGTTCGTCCAGGGGCGGCCCTCAAGCCATGCGAGCAGGCCGGTGAACTGCTGGTCGGGCACGATCCAGCTGTAGAGGTGGTGCCACTGCTCGGCCTGGCCCCGGCCGGCGCTCCAGCCTCTGCCGTCGTGGTCGTCCGTGGCCTGCTCGTGGAGCACGATCCACTGCCTGCCCTCACCGTCGATCCTGAGGCCCAGCTCCTCAAGACCAGGCAGATGGTCCGCGGCATTAATCCAGTCGGCCGCGCCGTCGTCGTCCGGCAGGGCCGGCACGACAGGCGCCAGGGGGTGCGAGGGATCCGCGGGCGCGAACGTGGCGTTGTCGGCTTCGTCGGGGCTGGTGTCGTCGTCCATGACGGAGAACGGATGCGGGGCCGGAGGCAGGGAGGGATCGATGTCGAGCAGCAACAGCTGTGCCGCACCGGGATATGCGGCAGGGTCCTGCTCACTGGTCCGGTGAGGATGGTGATGATTCGCCAGGCGTTCTACGAGTTCGTGCAGAGCCATCCACTGGTACTTCTTGCCCATCCGCTCACCCTTGTGAGACAGACGGGAGCTGGGCAGACGACGCCGGTAGGTGTCGAACTCGGCATAGAGCTCGGGCGACCAGCCCAGTTCGGCGACGCGGCCCAAAACCCAGCGCGACGCCCATTCGGCATCCACGCGGTCCCGCGCGAGGCGTTCGTCCTCGGGCGGCGGCACCTGGCAGCCCTGCAGCAGCGCGTACTGATCCTGCTCCAGGACCTGCCTCCCCTCCCCGCCGGCGAGGAGCTGCGCGACTGCTTCCGGCGTGCTCAAAGCGGCCCTTACGTCGTGCGGGAGGCTCTCGGCGAAAGCCGGGATGCCCGCGGGGTCCACCACGACCGGATCATCCCTCCGCTCCCACGACGGCCGGCCGGGATAGTCGCAGGACAACGGCAGCATGCTGAAGTGGTGGACCGCGGGCTCGATCTCGTAGCGCGCGAAGTCGCCCAGCGACGACAGGGAAGACCGGACCGTCCCCCATGACGACTCCGGCTGCTCTGTCCGGGGGAAGAGCGCATCGAGCTCTTCCTGCGCAGGCACCGGCCCGAGCTCGGCACAGGCGTGCGGATGCCGGACCGCGGCTGCCTCCTCATCGGTCAGGCATCCGGCCCCGTGCGCCAGGGTGACCAGGCGCGTGGCCGCATCGCACAGCAGCGCGTTGCGTGAGGCATGGGCAGGCGAACCGACGTCCCCATAGAGGCGATCGATGAGCCGCCGGGCGATCCTGCCCACCAGCGCATCCTGCTCCTCGCCCTGCCCGCACCGGCCCACCACCCCGTAGGCGACCCACACCAGGCGCTCGAAGAGATAGGGGTCGTCGACCTTCTCCACGTCCTCATCGAGGAACCTGTCCAGCAAGGACTCCAGAACGTCCCCGTGCCCCAGGAGCAGCTGCACGAGTCCCTTCGTCGCCCGGTCCCGCAGAAACCGGTTGGACGACGTCAACGTCCACACCAGTGTCGTGGCCGCCAGGCGGACAGCCTCCTTCTGCGCTGGACCCGACGCCTGCGCCTGCAGGCGTTCTCGCAGGCCCAGACGGGGCCGCGCAGGGCGCGAGGCCGGGCGCAGATGGGGCGGCGTGGGGTACTGCTCGGCCCAGCGCAGCAGCCGGTGCAGCGCGGTGACGTCCCCCAGCAGGTTGTACGTCTCGATGCCCCACCACGCGTCACGCTCGGGCCGCGGCATCTTCGCCAGCTTCGCGTGAAGACGGTCGGCGTTGAGCAGGTGCCCCGGCTCCGCGGTGACCGCCACCACGGCCTCCAGAACATCGCCGACACGTCCGTGACGGGCTGCCGTCTCGTTGAGGAGGTCGACGGTGCGCTCGTTGACGCTGCGGGTGCTGCGCAGCGGGAGAGTGGTCACAAAGCTCCGGGCCAGCTGACGGCTGCGCACCTCCGCCCGGCCCGCGGGCCTGCCTTCCTCGGCCGGCGTCGGGGGAGGGGAGGCCAGAAGATCGATGAGTTCCGTCCCCGTCTGCTCGGGCAGCAGAATCGAGGCGGCCTCCTGATAGTTCGGGGCGGCCGCAGCCAGCCAGGCCCGCAACGCAGAGTCCTCGCCCAGTTCCCGGCCCTCACGCAAGCGGTCGATCTCGCCCTGGTGGGAAGCGAACACCGACCGCACGATGCGGTCATCGCCGAATGCCTGGTATGGGAAACCGATACCCGTCTCCTCCTCGGCCCGGTAGGTCCGCTCGTTCGACACGATGCCCTGAAGGAGCAGTTCCCCGAGCATGGTGTCCGGCCACTTCGCGGCCGCGGGCGCGTACGCGTCGACCACGTCACGGGCCTGTGCACGGCCCAGCACGGACACCCCGGCGGCGGCCATGTGCGCGGCCAGGGCGTCCACCGCCCGGTGGACCGGCCGGGTCAGCGGATCCAGGCCGAGGCGCGCACAGATCACCTCGGCCCGGTGCTCGACGTAGGCGTCGAAGACGGTGCTGCGGTCACGGGCCTGCCCGGCGGTGTCGGTCGAACCGCGGCTTCGGCTCCTGCTCAGACCGTCCGCGTACAGCTTCACGAACAAAGGGTTGGTGAAGACCGAGGAGAGCAGGGGCGTGTTGGGAAGAGCCGCAGCGTCTCCCTTGAGGTAGCTCTCGAGGCCCTCCATCTCCCGGCCGGCGAAACCGGGGTGGTCCGAGACGGGGCCCTCGAAACCGTCGGGAACGACCAGGGGTGTAAAGGTCGAGCGGCAGGACACCACCAGGGCGATGTGCCGGAACGCGGCGATGCGCCCCTGCAGGGCGAGCAGCTCGCTCTTCCAGCGCGTGGCATCGTCGGCGTCGTTGAGCGCGTCGATGATCAACAGGAAGCGGCAGTTGCTGGCGGCTCCCGCGGCGTCCATCGCCTGAAGGAAGTCCCGCTCGGCGATCGCGCCCAGTCCGCGTTTTTTCGCGATCTCAGTCAACGCATCGCGCCCGCTGAGCTCCTGGCCGAACACCACCAGCGCCGGCCGGCCGGCGTCCACGGCCCTGCGTGCGGCGTCGACCAGCAGATGCGTCTTGCCTTGCCCGGCGGATCCCTTCAGCAGCCACATCCCCTTCTGTGCCGCCTGGGCCGCCGTGTCCCGCATCAGCGCCGTCATCCGTTCGCAGGCGCTGTGGGCACGAGCCAGAGGGCCCTCGGCCAGCTCCTCGATGCCCTTCCAGGCCGGCCGCTTCTGCCCCGGCATCGCAGGCGAAGCGGAAGCCTCGGCGTTCCGGGAGTGCGTGACGAACCGGTCGGCCAGCTGCGCGAAGTCATCCAGCAGGCGCACCATGTCCTCAGCGACAGCGGCTGTCTCCTCGGCAGGGAACCCGGATAGCGCAGACGCGGCGGAGAGGTCATCAACGGCCTCTTGTGCGCCCTCCCGTATCGCAAGCGTCCACGACTGCACCCACCGCGACAGCTCCTGGTGTGCCGGGCTGCTGGGTGAGGAGGGATGGGTGCTGTCCCACCGTGTCAGCTGGGTGAGGAATGCTTCGATATGGCCTTGCAGGTCCCGGGCCCTTTGGGTGCTCTGTCGCACGAACTCCGCGGGCAGCGCACACGCGTCGGCCACCTGGGCCAGCGGCAACGGCACATGATGCTCGGGGGTGTAGCGCGACTCAGCCAGACGCTCAGCCAGCGCGAGCTCCTCCTTGAGCCAGTCGCTGCCCAGCGCGCGCCTTTCGAAGAAGAACCACAGGCGCCCTTCATTTCCCGGTCGGCCCAACCGGTCCAGCAGCTCGCCGCCACCGACGTAGCGGATGTCGACATCAGCGAGACCGGGCAGCGTCTCCTTCCACGAGGCGATGTTCCTGTTCCACCTGTCCCGTGCGCCTTCACGCGGCTTGCCCGCCGGGGTGAATGGGGTGGGGTCGGGGAGGTCGAAGGGGGTGAGGAACTCTAGACGGACAATCTTCCGGTTGGCGATGTTCTCGCCCACCGTCGCCGCACTCTTCCTCGCCTGGGGGAGGAGGTCGTCGAGGCTGTGGACGAACTTGACCTGGTACCCGTGTACGGCACTGCCATCAGGGGCCTGGTCATACCATTCGACCCCGCCGTCCGGAGCAGCGGTCTTGATCGTCTCCCAACCCGCAGGTGCCGCGGAGCGGAGCTGGAAACACAATTCTTCGAAGGAACGATGCTGGCTTCCGTCCCACTCACGGATACTGCGCCAGTTGTGAGCCCTGCTGTCGTTTGCTACCAATGCCGCCCTCTGACTTGTTCTGCCGCCCCGCAGCGTGCGCGCCGGATGCCAGCCTAGAGACCCGCACTGACACTCGAGGGCCGCTCTTCGCCGGGAACCGAACCGGCACAGGACACGACTGGCTCCTGCTGCGCGCCAGCCGCCGACTGAAGGGCAAGGGCCATCAAGACAGGCATGAGCGTTGTTCCAACGGCCCGGTCGGCGAGGCGAGCCGGCGGTGTCCCGGGGCAAGAGGCAGCCGTGTCCGCCGGTGTCCGGAGGCCGGCTGTGTTTCCGGGTTCGTCGGTGCCCGGTGGCGGTGCAGCCAGTCCAGCAGCGGGACCCTGCCCGCCTGGGCATCCAGCTCCCACGACTCCATTAGCGCCTCGGCCCTGCCGAGCCACAAGGAAGCGGCGCCGGTATCCCGGACGTCAGACTGCTCGAACTCGACCATCAGCTGAGCGAGCTGTGCCGCTTCCGGGTAGATCACCAGCGGCATCGCCCAGGCACTGCGGTCCTCCAGTCCGCATGCCCACGCCCGGCGGACCCAGCGCAGCACCGTGGGCATCGTCCGCCACCAGTCCGCCGCCACCTGGAAGGCGTCCGCGAACAGCTCCTCACCCGACCTGCCGAACTGCTTGTACACCCGGCAGCGCTTCAGATGCGCGTCGACGACTTCGGGAAGCTCCTTCAACGACACCCCGTCCAGAGGCTCTGTCCGCGAGTCGTTGCACCACCGCCTGTGCCGGGCACACAGCCTCCAGCTGTCCGGGATCAGCCACCAGGCCGGCTCCCTGACTCCGCGGGCTTCCGCGCACTCCGTGCAGTAGCGCACGAGGTGTCCCTCCGACGGCTGCCAGGGCCACTTCCACACCGCGTCCGCGTCTGTGTCCCCAGGCAGCAGGTGACGAGGAGCCAGGCTGGGCAGCGACCGCCGCAACACGGCCGCCGGTTCGCCGGCCAGCACGGCCAGATACACAAGACCCGGCCCATTCACATACATCTCGGTATACCGCGGGTACTTGGCCACACGCGCCGCGTCGCTGGACGACGATCCCGTGGCCTGGCCCACGCGCTGAAGGAAATCCGCGAGCCCGAGGCCATTGGCGTGCGCCAGCCGGTTCACGAACGACCCCGTCGACTCACCGGGCAGAGGCCGGGCCCGCAGCGGGAGAGGCTGACGCGGTCCATAGGGCCTGGGCATCTGCAGCACCACGCCAATTCCCCTTGTCTCCGAACTGCTCCGCACCCCTGACCTCTATCGTCGCCAGCCGCCGTACAGCCAGGTCAAGAGCCCTTAGCTCTTTCGGGTGAACCCGGCGGCAACACCCGGACACCCTCCACAGCACGGATCCGAACCTTGATCCGCAACGTGACGATCCGCTGCCGGGAGGGCATCGTGGCCACGCTGACGAGCAACGGCCTGAGAACACCACTACGCGGCCACCAGACACTCGCCGTCGACGCCTGCATGCACGAGTTCACCGCCGGCGCTCCCCGCGTGAGCGTCATCATGGCCACCGGAACGGGCAAGACCCTCGTCGCCCTCAACGCCGCCCAGGAGGCCGCGCCGCGGGGCAACGCGCTGATCGTGATGCCGACCCTGGACCTTCTCGAGCAGACAGCCGCCGTCTGGCAGAGCGAAGGCCGCCAGGGGATCTACCTGGGCTACTGCGGGCGCGACCAAACCCACGTCCGCTCGCTGCGCGGCGTCCTCACCATGATCCACGACCCGGGCGAACTCGCCCGCCGTGCTGCTCGCAGCAACGGCCCGGTGAACGTCTTCTGCACCTACCACTCACTGAACCATCTCGCCCGAGCCCACCGCGACCACCTCCTGCCGCGCTGGGGCATCGTCATCTCCGACGAGGCTCACCGCACCGCCGGCAACCGCCACAAAGCCTGGGGCGTCATCCACGACAACGACGCCCTGCCCGCCCATCACCGCCTCTACATGACCGCCACCCCGCGCATCTTCGACGAGAACGCCGGCTCGCAGGCATCCACCGGCTGCGAAGTGGCCTCCATGGACGACTACGGCCTCTACGGCCCCGTCGTCTACCGCATCTCGCTGGCCGAAGCGATCGACCAGGGCCTGCTCGCGGACTACCGCATCGTCGCCGTCGAGATCAGCGACGCCGAACTGCACCGCGTCCTCAGATACGCCTCCATCAACTCCGCAGGCGCCGAGGGAGTACGTGTAGCAGCCGCCCAGATCGCCCTGCTGCGCGCCCAAGAGAGCTACGACCTACGGCGGACCCTGACCTTCCACCGCCTCATCGCATCCGCCGACATCTTTGCCGAGACCCTCCACGAGACAGCAGCACTCATGCCCCCCGAGACGCGGGCGGCCCTCGTGGTCGGCACGGTCAACGCCAGACAGGCTCCCGCTGCCCGCCGACACGCACTGGAGACCTTCACCTCCGTAGAGATGAACAGTCCCGGCAACGAGACCGCCCCTCACAGAGCCGTCCTGACCAACTGCCGCTGCCTGGGCGAGGGCATCGACGTTCCCGGCATCGATTCGATCCTCTTCGCCGACTCCAAGCAGAGCTCACTCGACATCACCCAGGCCGTCGGCCGCGCACTGCGCCAGAGCCCCGGCGACGACAAGATCTCCACCATCGTCGTTCCCGTCTTCATGGAACCGGGACAAGAGCTCGAGGAAGGCGTCAAAGGAACCCCCTACCGCCTCCTCTACCAGGTCCTCATCGCCCTGAGCACCTACGACGAACACGTCATCCACCGAGTCGAATGGGCCACCTCCGACGATCACCAGGAGAACCTGGGCGTCGCCGCCGGCCCCGAACGCGCCGACGAGATCATCCCCCTGCTCGACCTCCAGGCCACCAAAGCACCCAACCGGGTATGGCAGATCGGATTCGAAAGCGCCCAGCGCTTCTTCGACACCTACGGCCACCTCGACGTCCCCAGCCGCTACCTCGGCCCCGACCGCTTCTACCTCGGCTGGTGGCTCGGCCGCCAGCGCTCCCTGCGCATCAACCGCATGCTCCTGCCCGAACGCATCGACCAGCTCGACACCCTCGGCATGATCTGGCCCCACCCCCCGCACAGCATCGAACGCAAGCTGCAGATCGCCCGCGACTACAAAGCCCACCACGACCACCTCGCCCCGCACACCGACGAAACCTTCGGCGGCATCCGCCTCGGCCGCTGGATCGCCGACCGCCGCCGCGAAGCAAACAAACGCACCCTGCCCTACGGCTACCAACGCGCCCTCAACGAGATCTACCCCTGGTGGAGCACCTCCTGGCCCAAACACTGGCACCACACCTACGCCCAGGCCCTCACAGCCGCCCGCGCCGGCAACCTCCCCTTCCCCGACCTGCGCCCCGACACCGACGACACACCCCTCACCCGCTGGCTCGACCAACAGATCGACGCTCTGCCCACCCTCGACCCGGGCCAGCACGAACTCCTCGGCGCACTCCCGCTGCGCCACCCCCTGGCCCTGCTCCTGCGCCGCCCCCGCGGCCACGCGGCACGGGCTTTCACCAGAGGACTGCTCGCGGCACGCGCCTTCTGGCGCAGCCACCAGCACCTCGACGTCCCCTACGGCTACCTCTGCCCCGACACCGGACTCCACCTGGCGCCCTGGATCGCCGCCAAACGCCGCAACCCACTGCGGCTCACCCCTGAACAGCGCCACGCACTCGAAGCCCTCGACTTCCGCTGGATCCGCTGACCGGCACGCCCGAAGGCCCGTCCGGTGACAACGTGCGATTGGCTTCCCGGGCAGGCTCTTGCAGTCATCATGCCCTTGCCCCAGGTGACGCGCGCCAGCCGCGCTCCACGCAGGAGGCCGGACTCGTCCACCACAGACACTCCAGTCCCCATGACCTCGCACAGCGCATCGCTCGCAGGACCCTTTGCGCCCCACCTCGGCCTCTCGCGCAGCGGGTTACTACGTGCGCTCAGTACCGGAGCGTGCGACCTTTGGGCTGCTGGGCCGTACCCGCAGGTCGCTGTCATGGAGGCTGATCTGCCACTCCTCCTGCCGCAAAGCGGCCGACCCAACGGCCCGGCTATCGCGCCGGTCCGCCAGGGTTTTCATCAGCAGGCCGAGGACGAGGACGCCACCTCCTGCCGCACCCGGGGCGAGCGGCATGAGTCCCACCCAGACCTCCACGATGCCGCCGTTCCGAATACGCAGGCCCAGCATTCTTCCGCCCGGCCCCCCAGCAGGGTTCAAGCCTCCTGAAGGAGGCGGCGTACGGCGACGAGGTCCCGTACCCGGTAGTCCACAGACGCTTGATTCGGCCACTGTGGCCGAGCAGACGAGCCGCGCGTATAGCGGTGCCTGAGCCGTCATGCAGGACGCCGCGTTTGGCTCACGACTTGTAGAAGAAAGCTTCGCCTAGCAGGAAGGCCCGGTAGCTCGTGGTGGTGGGTACAGAAGGCTGGTACGGGAGTTCGATCGCAAACGTTTCGGTCATCGATGCCACCAAATGGTCCGCGACGTCCGCAGGCGGCCTAAGCCGTGTGTCCTCACCCGCGATCGGCGAAAGACGGGAGAGGCGATCCGCATGGTCGCTACCTGTCGCCCCTTCACGTCGAGGCCGGGGCGGGAGCAGGTTCGCCAGGTGCTCAAGGGCCACGCCAGGATTCAGTGCCCGTTCTGCCCGCTTTACCGCCCCAGTCGTGAACCCTCCTGCAGCGTAGAGGATGCCGCGCTCAGCCCCTAGGTCGAGCAGCTTGCCGATGAACTCATCAACGGTGCCGATCGAGACGCGTCGCCCGTAGCATTTGGCTTCGATGACGACCTTCAACTTCTGTCCGGCTATAGAGCCGACAGCCAGCGCATCGATCTGACGCGGGACGCCGCTGAGCGCGCCGACCTGCATCTCGTTGTGCGTGATCGACGCGTGGGCGTCCAGTGCACTGACGAGTGCGGCCACCCGCTTCTCGTACGCCAACCAGAAGTCAGCCTCAGCAGGCTTCCTCTTCTTGGCCCGGCCGTTTACAGCGATGGTCATCCCGGAACTCTAACGGTGCCCACCCATCACGATTCACAGATCATCGAGAACTACATCTCCCAACCCGCAGGTGAGTTCACCCCTGTTCAGCCTCGCCGCACAGCGCACGTCTTGATGTTCCAGCGGCCTTCTCTGTGGTCACCAGTTGGCTTCGATGGTGGTGACGGTGAGGTCGGACGTGCTGGTCAAGTGGATCGCCTCGAGCCAGTACCGCTCGGGAGGCTTGTCCACGGGATGATGATGGGCCAGGGCGCACACGAGGAATCCGCTGTCCTGCAGCTCAAGGGGCCAGCCGGTGAGGACTGTGTGGTCGCCGTTCGCGGAGTAGTGGTCGCGGATGACGAGACCGACGACGAACCTTGTTGCGGTGACGGAATCGAGCTCCACGATCGTGGCCAGCGGCTCAACCGGCTCCCGGTCGAGCCAGGTCACCCGTACCGCGGTGGCCTCCAAAGGCCGGAAGTAGGCATTGGCGGTGACGCCGAAGCGCTCCCGCAGGTGCTGAAGTGCGGTCGTGTCCAGCGGAGTACCGGGCAGCTGGAAGGAAGCCGGCACTGGGAGACAACGCGCCGGCCCGCCTGCTCGTCCTCGGAAGAGACCTCACCTGGTGGTGGGGGAGCGCTGATGCTCGCGGTCAGGGTGTAGAGACCGTCCAGCGCGGTGTCGCAGTAAACGAGCTGTTCGCTGTGGTGGGGCTCGTCCAGAGCCGCTGTCCGCTGCGGGGCCTCGTCGAGTGCCTCGATGAGTGCCGGGGCCCCGATCCCGAACCAGGAGGTCCCGAGCTGCTGCACAGTCCAGGTGGGGCGGTGGCTGGTCAGCCCGAGTTCGTCGAGAGTGTGGAGCAGCCCCACCAGATCCTCGGTCGAACGAGCCTGCACAGGCATGTCCAGGCACACCCCGTGCCCTCGGCCGAAGGACCAGTCGACATCCGTCACCGATGTGGCGAAGACCGCGGATGTGAATCCTCCCGGCACGGATATGTAGGGCAAGGCGTCACCACCCTGGCCGCGCAGCATCAGGTCGCCGGCCGGTAGGTCGCGCGCTGGGCGGCGCAGCCTCTGGACTGTTCCGGCGCCCAGATGAACGTGCCCGTGGGTGACGAGCCTTTCCTGCTTGCTCTGCAAGAGGCCCGGGAGCGATGCGGGATCACGCAGTACGGCCAGCACATCTGCGTGATCCATCAAAAGCACCGGCCTGCTGCGCTCCCGGCCCACCTCGTCAATGAGTGTTGTGGTGAACCCCGAAACACTGACGATGACCCCGACCACATGGGAACTGATACGTCGCAGCCGGTCATGCACCGTACCCAGCACATCGATGTCGGCCTTTGCCTGCTGCCACTTGCACTCCAGCAGGTAGTGCCGCTCCCCGTAACGCACGGCCAGGTCTGTCTGCCGGGGCAGGGCCATGCCCGGATCGAGCTCCACGACGAAGTGCGCCAGCTCGAAGGCCCGGCGCAGCAGCTTCTCGAAGTCTTTGCCCCGCCGGTGCGGATTGTCCGCCGCGCTCAACCGCGAGTACATGTCGGCCAGCCCGGATTCGGGCGCCAGGAAGGCATTACTGCGGTACACGGGAGAAACGTCGCTCACACCAACTGATTCTGCTTCACCGTGGCACGTGATGGAGACGAATCGCCTTACTGCCCGGGCGGCCTTGCCGGGCTCATGTCCTGGGTGGGACACCGTTCCTGGGCGATGAAAGGCGAACACGTCGGCAGATCGCCACGAAGGTGATCGTGGTCGGGGCCTCGGTCACCCGCCCGGCGTCACCCCCGCCCTAACGAACGATCACACCATAAAAACGACGTCTTAGGAGCCCCGGCTGTCGACCGCGCACGAGCACACCGAGACGTCGTTTCATATACAGCGCCGTACGAGGAGGCCCTCAGAGCGCGCGCAGAGTGGCCTCAATCGCCTCCACGATGCCGCCGTGGGCTGCCGGCGCGACCCGGTGGGCCCTCCCCACGGGGACCGGGGCCTGCTCCGCGACACGGTCCAACACTCGCACGAAGTTCTTGTCAGCGGTGAGGAACACCTCGCAGTCCGGCAGATAGGCGGCGTGCTGGACATCGATGGGGTTTCCGTTGGTGATCTTCATGTCTGCCTGCACGGTGTCGGCAGCCCACCGGAGCCAGTTGCGCGGCATGTGCGTTGCTTCCACCTCGTACAACCAGAACCGGTTGAACGCCTCCCGTGAGGCACACATAGCGCGCAGGTCCACCCGTGCGCCGACCCAGTCCGCGTAGGTGGTGTCCTCGTGCGTGAGCACGGATCGGCGACCCGTCCAGAAAGCACGCCAGTAAACCTCCTGGTTGTACGGCCGCCACGCCGCAATCCTGTCGCCGGGAGCCCAGCCGGCCTGCTGCTCCGCCGTCGTCTCTTCACTCGGGGACATCGTGATCAGGGAGAGGTCACGCAGATTGAACTTGCCCTCGCGCCAAATCTCCTGCTGCTCCTTTTGGCTGTCCACGAGAAACCGCACCGTGCGTGCGGTCCGCCGCGCTGGCTCCGCGTCGCGCAATCGTTCGTGCTGTTCCACGGCCTCCCGCCAGACCCTCTTGGTCCAATATGTGCGCCACGTCGCCTCGCGTCCGGTGTCGGGCACTGACCGCATCCACTCCGGATGCAAGCGCCGCACCTCTGAGACCACCTCCTCGCCCTCCCTGTCGGCCTCGCTGCGCAGCCGCTCGTCCGTCGCCATCGTGATGGCCTGGACGATGGCTGCCCGCATGTCCGAGCGAGGATGCTGCAGCACCTCTAGCAAGACGCTCGGAGCGGTCACCACACGATGCCCAAGGGAATGGGCAAGCGCCCTGAACCGCTTCCCTGCCCGCTCATCCCCGAGATAGGACCAGATGTTGTTGTCGAGCATGATCCTCACGCCGTCGCCCTCTCCCTCACACCTCGGCCGCACCTGGGGCAGCTCTCATTCAAGGAGTCTTTCGCGCTGGTAGTCCAGCGCGCTCCTATTGCCTTTCGGCCGGGCGATCCTACGGGGCTTTCTGGCCGCGCCTGCGGGGTCATGCCTGTCCTTTGGTATTGGGTCGGGGCCGTGCTGTCGGGCGGCTGTGTGTGCTGGGCTGTGGTGGTGGACCCCAGTCAAGGACGTGCAGGCCCGTGCTGAGGATGAGACCGGCTTCCAGGTTCAGGAGCTGGATGGGAGACCGGCTGTGGCGCCGCAGCCATCTATGACGCCGCTGCTGTTCCTTTTTGCTCAGGTTGTGCCAGTGGTCGTAGTGGACACCGGGTGCCCTGTCCGGGTTCTCGCGGGCCCAGGCGCGGACCAGAAGGGCGTCGTCCGGCGCGGTGCGCAGGGTGGTGAGGGCCCATGCGGTGTCGTACGGCAGTGAGGGCCCGTGGCGTTTCATGAGCCGGAGAGTCCGTCGCTGCCGCATGGGTGCAAGGAGCCATCGTGTGATGCGGAGGTTCATGAAGGTGTGCTCCCGGTCTCGGGTGGGGTGCGCCAGCGGTCGGCAGCGTCTTTGAGGCTGTGGTGGCCCAGCGTCTGCAGGGTTTGGACGAGGGCCTGGAGGAAGATTTCGCGCTGCTGGGGCGTGTGGAGGTCGGTGACGAGCTGCTCGGTGAAGCGCAGGATGTCGCTGCGGATGCCGTCGCTCTCGGCCTCGTGGGGAGGCGGCAGACCCTCTAGAGCGGCGGCGAGGGCTTGGAGGTCGTCAAAGCGGTCGGGAAACTGGGCGATCCACCACACTCGGCGCAGGTCAGGGTCTGCCAGTACGTGCTGCAGATGCGCCAGGCGGTCCAGTTCCTCCTCGTGCGCCAGGCTCAGCGTCTGCTGCCGACAGGCATGTTCTTGGGCCAGGTTGCGGTCGCGGGGCGCGGCCTCCAAACGCGCGCCACCGATGCACCTCAAACCTGGTGCGACGCAACTCCACTGGCCCAGGGCGGCATTGACGGCGTCTTGCGCAGCAGCGAGATCGAGGACGGAGTGCTGTCGCAAGACTTTCGCAGCGTGCCGACGCAGACGGTCTCTGGCCGTCGCTGCTGGGTCGTGAAGCTCAGGGGAATCGGGTCGTGTCCAGTTCCAGGCGCCATCGATGCGGACGGTGAAGCACACGGCCTTGAGGCGACTTGCCATCCGCTCATCCCGCAGGACGAGCGGATGGCACGCCTCCTGGGCGTCGGCCGCACACGGCGCGGGCAGCGCAGGTGTGCGGCGGCGCCATGGCAGGAAGGTCACGGCTGCGCCGGGTAGGTGTCACCACCAGCGTCGGAATCGGATGCTGCAGGGGAGAGTGTCTGTTCGTCGATCAGACGGCGAAACAGTTTCCTACGCCGTGTCCGTCCCAGGTCCGACGTGCTAGAAGTGCCCACCAGGATGCTGGCTGCTCCTGCCTCGTGGAGGTGCCCGCGTAGCACCGCGGCCGTGATCGGCATGAGCAGTGTGTCCGGCAGCGCGGGGGAGTCCAGCCACTCGGCGAGACGAGCGTGGGCTTCTGCCGCCGTGGAGGGTTCTTCCAGGGCGGCCCGCCAGCCCCGGATGAAGAGCTGGTCGATCAGCTCCGCAGTGGGGTCACCGGCGGGCTCCTGCGCCGAAGGCAGGAGAGCGGTGTCGGTGATGTCGGTCAGTGCCAGGAAGGTGCTGGCCCCGGCCTTGCGTGTCGTACTCTCCGGGGACTCGGCCCACTGGATGATCTCCGACAGCACCAGGATGCGCTGCTCCGGCACATTGGCCAGTGCCCGCACCGCATCGGCGACCGCCTCGCTGGCCAGGCCGTCGTCACGCGACGCAAGGACGCGCAGTCGGGTCAGGGCGATGCGCGGGTACTTCTGGCCCAGCCGTCCGGCACAGATCTCGGCAACGGCCGAGACCAGTTCCCTGCTGACGGTCTTCTGCTTCGCCCAGTCGTACAGCCACCTGCGCACACCAGGGCCCGTGTCAGGGTGCAGGGCCATCGTCTCCAGGACACCGATGGCCAGCTGCCGATGGCCCGTGCGGCCGGTTTCGATCCACCCGCTCATCACGGTCTGCACGGTCGAGCCGCCGGGCAGCAGGGACAGCTGCACCAGACGGTCGGCGATGCGCCCGAGATGGCGAACGGCGATTCCGTTCGGGGCGCTGAGCTGCGACGCCCACTCCAGCAGCACTCCGCGCAGCTGCGGCCGCTGCTGCCACACGTACTTCAAAACCGCCTCGGCCAGCCCGTGTCGCTCCTCGTCCAGCGAGATGCACTCCTCACCCACCACTGAAGCATGGATGGCATGCAGGCGTGCCCGCAGGTCACGGCCGGCCAGTGCCCCTCCGGGCGGCAGGACACCGCCAACTTCCTCGAAGAGCTTGTCCGCTGCTTCCAGCACGATGTCAGCGGGCGTGTTCTCCAGCAGGGCGGCGGCCATCAGCAGGGCCCGCTCGCGCAGGTCATCCTCGGACGAATGGCTCGTGAACCAGTCCTCAAGGTGCTTACGCCAGTCGGTGAACTGCTGCTTGATCGAATCCCTGTCGTCCTCGCTGGCCTCGGCGATAAGGCCGGCCAAGCGGGCGGCGTCAGAGACCTGAGAGGCTTCGGTGAGGAGCGTGTCGAGCGAGGGACTCGTCAGCCAGTCCACCCGGTCGCCCGCACGATGGCGAAGGTGCGCCAAGGCGACCTGCTGAGCCGGCGGGCGGACCAGGTGCGTCGTGGGCACGTTGGCCAACGTCCGGGGATTCCAAGAACCCTCATCGGTCAGGATGACCAGAAAGGCCTCGTCTGCCTGCGCCGCCTTCTGGTAGTCACCGAGGCCGGTGTAGAAGTCGTCATCCAGCCCGCTGTATCCCGTGAGGTCCAGGATGAAGCCATGCCCTGCGGTGTGAGGAATCTGCTCGGTACGCGGCTGGTCCCAGTCCAGCACCAGCCAGCGGATCCGCTCCTTGTGCACGCCTGCCTTGAGCAGAACATGGAGCGCAGCCGTACGCCGCCCCGTGCCCGCCTCACCGCAGAGCACCAGCGTGTGGCTTCGCTCGTGCTGGCGCGACAGTCTGCTGACGGCCAGTGCCGCCTGTCCGCTCCCGCCGGGGCCCGCGGAGTCGACGAACGCGTGTTCGGCGAGGTCCAGTTCGACCGCGTCGACACCGACGCCGCGCAGATACTGCCAGCTCCGCTCGTAGCGATGGTGGTGCTCGTTGTAGTCCCTGCCGACCTGCGTCACCGTGGCGTTGCCGGTCGCCTCAGCCTTCTGGAACGGCAGCGTCATTCCCGCGTCCGTAGTGCCGGTGCTCACGCTTCCTCCCGGCCGCGGTTGTAGTCGCCGCCGACCTGTACGATCCGCGCCTTGCCCTTGGCCTTGGCCCTCTGCCCTCCCGCCGGGATCGCCGGCTTTTCGCGAGCCGGGCCGTCGTTCGTCCGGCTCTGGCTCTCGGAGCCGCGCGGGCCGGCGGACGAGGTGCTGCTGTCGGCGTTGAGGTAGGAGGCGATGACGGCCGGGACGAGTCCGGGCACGTGGAGCCAACACGTTTCCTCGAATCCGGGCTTGCCGTTCACGAGGGCCGTGGCCGGATGGAAGTCCCGCGGCTTCAGTGTCTTGGTGCGTTCGGCGCGGACGGAGCGGTCGTAGACCGGGTCCGACACGGCAGCGGCCAGCGGCAGGTCATTGTCGAGGGCAGCATCCATGGCCCGGCGGACGGCCACGCTCTCGACGAGACGGCAGGCGTCAACCGCGGCATCACCGCGGTGGTTGGGCAGTACAAGAGGGCCGACGTGGACGCTCGCACGCAGCCGGATGGAGGGGGAGCTGGCCAGACGGCTCTGCTCCCGTCGCTCCAGGGCCTGCTTGAGGTGACCCAGGAGCGGGTCGACCAGCCTGGCCGCGTGCCGGGAGGAGAGCACGTAGATGGATCCGTCGCCACGGTCCTTGACCGCGTTGTCGAGCGTGACGACGTCGTCGATCCCGCACTGCTCGAAGACGGTGGACAAGATGGACTCCAAGTCGGCCAGAGTGGGAGCCATCTTCGCCTCGGGGATCTTGCTGTAGTCCTTCATATCGACGACCAACAGGGCGTATTCCTGCGGGACATCGTCCGCGTCCGGTGTGACAGCAGGGGGCATGCAGCATCGGCCTTCCTGGCAGGAATGATCGGGTGGTGGCCCATGCTGGCCGCGCACGTTCCGCGGCGGTGCCCAGCAGTGGGCACCGCGACCGTGCTGTCGATCACCTCTGGGCATCCGCATGCGAGCGGATCGACAGCATGTCGCGAATGATCAGACCGCCACCGGCCTCGTTGACGAGCCATCCTTGCTCACGCCACGGCTTGAGAGCCGTTCCCACGGCGTTACGGGACGCGCCGATCATCTGCGACAGCTCGATCTGCGTCAGGCGCACGACGTAGTCGCATCCCTCGCCGGAGGCTGCCTGCAGCAACCGGCCCAGAGCTGAAGCCAGACGCACTGCCACCGGTGAGGTGGCCATTTCCAGACGTACGGCCTCTGCCTCCCTCACACGGGCAATGGCATGCCGCAACAACGGTGCCAGCAGTGCGTGCTCGTCCACGAAAGCCAGGAAATCCGAAGCCGGAATGATGTGCACACAGCATGTCTCAGCCGCAATCACCGACGCCGTGCGTGGCTGGGCGTCCAGCACTGCCAGCTCACCCAGCAATTCACCGGCACCCCGGACCGCCAGCAGCGTGCGCTCCCCGTTCCCGCCCGTCAGCGTGACGAGCGTGGAACCCGAATCCAGCAGAATCACATGCGTTCCGGGATCGCCCTGCCGTAACAGCACGCTGCGCGCCGGCCGGACCCTGCGTGGTGCAAGGTCTCGCAACTGAGACCACAACGACTTACCGATCATCGTGACGTGCCGCTGATACATAGGCCCCCCAGGCGTACCGTCTGTCCTGACCGGATGCTCTCAGGCCATTACATACAGCAACAACAGTCCCATTCCAGCCATCGTCAGCGCAGCGACAACCAGGTCCACCGCCACGCAAACCGCCCGGAACTTCCGTCGTGCCAGACCAGCGAGCACAGCCAGCCGCACCTCCTCCATGCGCAGTTGCTCCGTGACACTCAACCCGGCAATCGACGCGACCACCGGCCCGATATCGTCCCCCCGCCGCACACCGAGCAACGCTTCAGGCGAACCAACCCGCGGAAGCACGGGACGTAGAGCCCACAACGCCACACCCACCGCGACCGCCAGCGACACCGACGCCAAGAACAGCGCCGCAGACGAGCCCCATGGCTTCTCCTCGAGGCCACCCAACAACGCCACGCTGGCTGTCAAGAACCCGCCAGCGGCACCGCACACGGCAGTCGCTTTCCCATCCGCACGCTGTAGCTCAACCACCAGCACCGCAGTGGCGCACTGCAGCCGCTGCACCTTCTCCAGGCCTTCTGCCGCCGAGTTCCCTGCAGCCCTCTCCACGAACGCCCCCATTCACGTGCCCGCATCTATGGCTCCGACTGTGCCCTTCTCCTCCACGCGCTTGTGCACACCAACGGGCACTGAGCAAGCGTCGCCGGTCACGCACCGCATGCCGGCCACTGGCACTGACCTGTTCCAGAGGGCCTCAATCCGGCCCTTCACAAGGCAGTGCGCCGGTAAGCAGACCGATGGCACCGCCGCAGAACGCGCCGAGGAATCAGATGTCTGTAGCCTCCGGCCTCGCACACCCCGCAGGTGACGGATCAGGCTGCGCTCGGTGCGCGGCGCACGCGCCCACAGCCGATGGCGTGGCCAGGCTCGGGCGGATGCCCAGTGCCTTTGCGATCCGCCGCGCACCTGCAGAGGGGACCTGCCTCTCGTCGCGAGCGCGGAGACACAGTTCTTCACCTGCCTCTCTGGTGAGCCGTCGGCCGTACCTCCGTCGGTCACGACGAGGCGGACTGCCGATGGTCGTCGCGGTCTCCTTTGGTTACGGGGCGGGGGTGTAGTGGACGACGGTGGTCTCGCACGCCTCGGCGTAGACGGTGAGCGCGTCGATAGACCCACCAGGGGGTCAAGACGCGCAGGCGTGAAGTGTCCGATTTCCCTCCCATGGCGGACTCAACCGGCCAGGGAGACACGCGTGGCTACGCCCGACAGACGCCGGGATGCGGCGGCTCACAGAAGCAGCGCGCCGCCCCGTGCGGAGCCAGCCGTCCCATCAGGGAAATCCCCCCTTGCCCAACATGACCGTGCGTAACTATCATTACGCCAATCGTGACACAGAAGATGCCGCACTCCGCGGCCGGCCAGATGGTCGGATACCTCTACCAGTGCGAATGGGCTCTGGTGGAACTGGCCCGCCGATGGTTCAAGGACCCGCAGGCCGAGCTCCGCATGGAGATGCTCGACGACATCGACATCCTCCGCCAGGGCACGCCGGTCGAACTCGTCCAGTCCAAGCACCACGGACATGCCGGCGAACTGGGGTCCACCAGTGCCGACCTGTGGCGTTCGATCAACTCCTGGTGCGACGCGCTCAAGCACCTGCCGGCGGGGCAGCTTCCCATGCTCCGGCTCGTCACCACCCAGACCGTCTCGCCCGGCAATGTTCTGGCCAAACTCAGACACGACGCCCGGGATGTCACCGCTGCACTGGCAGAACTCGAGGCCATCGCCGGCGACCCTGACGGCGCCAAGACCACCTTGCCCTGGCGATCCCGGTTCATGGCCTGCACCGCTTCGACGCGCGCTGCCCTCGTGGGCGCCATCGTCCTCGACGATTCCGCGCCGCGAGTGTCAGAGGTGGACTCTACGCTGCGCGAAGTGATCGGAATCTGGAAGAACGACGAGCAGGGCCAGGCGATCCTCGAGGAACTGAAAGGCTGGTGGTGGAACGTGTCCCTCGACATGCTCGACCACGCCAATCCCGGCCGGCGCATGTCCGTTAGCGCCGAGGAATTGCGCACTCAGATCGACTACGTCTCCGGTAAGTACACCCACACCGCCCTGCCCGTCGTCGACAGCCTCGACGACCTCACCGAGCAGGAGATCGCCCAGTACACCGGCCACGTCTTCGTCGAACAGCTCAAGCTGATCGGCCTCGGCAACCGCAGTATCCGCGCCCACATCGGCGAGTACCACCATGCCTGGGCCCACCGTTCACGCTGGCTCTACCACCATCACGTCACCCCCGGGGAACTCACCCAGTTCGACAGCGACCTGCGCCAGGAGTGGAACCTCATCTTCGCCAAGTACGCCGACCGCTTCGACGCCGGCAAAGAAGGCGACGACGCCCAAGCCGTTGGCGAGACCATCCTCGACGCCACCCTCACCGCGGCGCAGGACATCAAACTCCGCCAGCTCGGCAAACGGTGGATCGCCCGCGGCACCCTGCACGCACTCGCCGACAACGCCCGCAACGAACCCAAGCCGCTGGGCTGGCACCCCCACTTCGAGGACCTGCTCAAGACACCCCCGTGCATGCAGACGAAGGGGGAGTAGCCCATGACCACCACCCAGCTTCCTGAAGCAGCGGCCCTCCTCAACCCCGCCTTCGGCGCCTACATCCTCAGCCACAGTGCTGCCGCTTACGCTGCAGCCGCCACCGAGCCGCAAGCCCATCTGCCCTGGCCGTCCGCGTTCCTGGTCCTGCCTCTGGTCCTGCCCCCCGACTCCCGGCGCGCCCTGCCGCGAGACACCCGCACCCAGCTCGCCGGATGGCTGGCAGACAACACCATGATCCGCGCGGCATTCCCTCAGCGCGCGCCCGCTCTGCATGCCTACACCCAAAGCTGTATCCGCTTCGGCATCCGCCACGGCACCCTGGCACTGACCGGAGGCGGCCTGCGCGTCACCCGCAAACCGGTGAAACCCGACCCGTCACAGCCCACCGACGAAGCCGCCACCTGCGTACGCGCCGCGGTTCTCGTGGGCCGCTGGTTCGCCGCAACCGACACCGCCACCCTCTTCACGCTGCTGGGCGTAAGGCCCTGACCCGACAAAGGACCCTGCCCCATGCACCTGATCGCCCTCGCCCTCTACCACCGAGACGGCCGCCCCACCCCCCGCGTCGTCCGCTTCCGCCCCGGCACCCTCAACTTCCTCACCGGAGAGTCCGAGACCGGGAAATCCGCAGTCCTGAGCATCGTCGAGTACTGCCTCGGCCGGCAGACCTTCACCCTTCCTGACGGTGTCATCACCAACACCACCGCCTGGTACGCGCTCCTCGTACAGATCGGCCCCACCCGTCTCCTCCTGGGCCGCCCCACCCCCAAGGGCGCCTCGACGAACAAAGCGATGCTCGTCATCGGCGACCACACACTCGACATCCCCCCGGCAGACCAGATGCACGTCAACGCCGACGCCACTGCCATCCGCACCGAGCTCAGCGCCCGTATCGGCATCGAGGAATTCCGTTTCCAGCCCCCCGCCGGAGCCGGCCGCCACGCCTTCGACGTATCCATCGCCCAGGCCGTCCTGCTGTGCCTGCAAAAGCAGAACGAGATCGCCAATCAGAACCTCCTCTTCCACCGCCAAGGGGAGCAGGGAATCGCCCAGGCGATCAAGGACACCCTTCCCTACTTTCTCGGCGCCGCAGGCCCCGAACAGGCAGCCCGCCGTCACGAACTCGCCGAACTGAACAAAGCCCTGCGCAGGGTCAACAAGCAGATCGAAGAGGCACGGCGCCGCGTGGAAGGCGGCGAAGCCCCCCGCGTCGCCCTGGCACGCATGGCAGCCGACGCAGGTCTCATCGACACCGTCCCCGAAGCCCCCACCGCCACCACCCTCGACACCCTGCTGCGCCAAGCCCTCGACGCCGTCCCTGACGCCTCCTTCGTCTCCGGCCCAGACACCAGGCGTGAACAGCTCGCCGCTGAACGCCGCGCCCTGCGCAGCCAGCTCCAGGAGATCAACAACTCCCGCACCATCCTCGACAGCTGGAAGGAAGAGAGCACCGCCCTCACCAGCGAACTCCACGTCCAGCTCAGCCGCCTCAAGCCCATCGGCCTGCTCGGCGACGCCTCCCACGACCGCGACGCCCACACCTGCCCCCTGTGCTCCCAGCAGCTTCCCATCCCAGACCCTCGAGTCTCCGACCTCCAGGAACTCACCCGCCGCCTCGAGACAGAACTGAACGATCTGGCCGCACTGCAGCCCGCCCGGAACCAGCACCTCGAAGCACTCGAAGCACAGACCCGAGAGATCCAGGCAAGCCTGCGTAACAACGCGGCCACCCTCGAAGCCCTCAACGCCAGCGACCGGCAACTGCGCCAAGCACAGGACCAGCGCACCTACCTCGCCCACGTCCAAGGACGCATCCTCCAAGAACTCCAGCGCACCAGTCCCCAAGGCAAGGACGACCTCGGCGACCTCCTGCGGCACGGCGACAGGCTGACCGAACAGGCCGAAGCCCTTCAGCTTCTCGTGGACGCCGACGAAGTCGGCGCCGAGACCGAGAACCGGCTGAACGAAGTCGCCGACCTCATGACCACCTGGGCGCGAACCCTCGGCCTCGAGCACGCCGATACCGCCGAAGAAGTCCGCATCAGCCCCACCCTGCTCAACGTCGTCCTGCGCACCCCCGCTGGACGACTCCCCCTCACCCGCATCGGGAGTGCCAAGAACTGGATCGGCTACCACCTCGTCGCGCATCTTGCCCTGCATACCTACCTGCACCGCCACAACCGCCCGGTCCCGGGCTTCCTCATGCTCGACCAGCCCACCCAGGCGTTCTTCCCTGAGGAGGTGCACGACGCGGTCACCGTCGAGGACGCTGACTGGGAAGCTGTCCGCGCCTACTTCTCCCTCATCTCCCAGGCTGTCGAGCAGAATGAGGGAGCTCTCCAGGTCATCGTCTGCGACCACGTCAACCTCCGCGACGACTGGTTCCAGCAGGGAGTCGTCGAGAACTGGAGAGGCGGCGTCGCCCTCATTCCTACAGACTGGATCTCCGCCGAGTGACGACCTGAGCCCTGCCTTCTCGCATCTTGCGGCCCTCCCCGTCTCGTTATCACGGGGCAGCGCGTTGAGGTCGACGACGGCCGGCTGCTGCACCGAGACCGCCGACAAGCAAGGGGACGAACCGAAGTGATCGAACGAGTCCGTGCCGTCCTGGTCCCCCCCGGCGACACGACGCTGGTCATCCGCCGCACCCGGCCCGGCATCCCCGTGTACTGGGTCTTGCCCGGCGGCGGCGTCGAACCCGGCGACGAGACCCGCGAGGCCGCCCTCCACCGGGAGATCCACGAGGAGATCGCGGGGAAGGCCGGCATCGTCCGCCTCCTCCACACGCTGGAGTCCGACGACGAGCGCCAGCTCTTCTACCTCGCCCGCATCGCGACGTGGTCCTTCGACGACCGCACCGGCCCCGAGTTCAGCGCCGAAGGCCGCGGCGAGTACGCGCTAGAGGAGATTCCGCTGACCGTGGAGGGGCTCGACGGCATCGACCTCAAGCCCGAGGAGATCGCCCACGTGCTGAGGGGGGCTATTAGCACCGCAGCCCTCGGAGCCGAGGCGACTTCATTCTGATGCCAGACTCGAACGGCGCCGGTCCTGGCGGCCTTCCGCTACCTCGCAAGCCAGTGCTGCGGGCGTGCCAGCCGCAGCCGGACCACAGCATGTAGACCATCTCTGCCACGCCCCGGGCCCCACAGGCCGTGGTGGAGCCATACGCCTGGCATGGCCTAATGCAGCCAGTGCCGGATCGATTTCCGCAGCAATCGTCCGACACTGTCATCATCGTCGGCCTGCGTCAGGAGATTGGCGGTGACCGCCTGGAGTTGGTCTGGCAGGAACTTATACAGCAGATCCTCCTCGTCGGCCTTCTGCCAGCCGGCCGCAGGAGCAAGAACAGGAAGCGCCGTGCTTCCTGCCGCAACAGCTCGCCGGTCAGAGCCAGACACATGGGGCAAATAACCTGAGTCCGTATAGTTCGGTGAATACGGAAATAGCCGATACCTCCCCTTGATGGGCGAACCGTACGCCAAAAGGCCCTTCCCGCATAGGAAATTGCACATTCCGGCTTACACCGCGACCACACCCGAGGGCTACATCCACCCCACACCCCAGGGTTAAATCCAACCCGATCCAGCCCCGCGCCGGGGGGTCACCCCCAGCGCATCCCCAGCTCGGACAGTTCCTCGACCCGCTCAGGCGCCAGCCGTTCCCGGCGACAGCGATTATTGGCGATGAAAACCCCCAGCGCCTGCTCGTCTCCGCCGACCTTCTCGATATGCCGGTGCGGCACCTCCAGATGCCCCTCCCGCTGCCGGTATTGGCGGGCAGCAGCCAGATTGGCCGCCCACACCTGCGCCCGCGTACGCCGCGGTGCCACCACATCCCGCTCGCCCTTCACCAGGGGGCCGAGCCCGAGGGCTTCCTGCAGCAGCCATTGCTGCGCCGTCCCGAGGCTGTCCCAGCCGCGCCGCTGTCCGCCGACCCACCGCCCCAGGTCCTCTCCCTGGACCATCACCTGTCCCGGCTCCTCGGGCAGCATCTGCCCGCCCTGGACGTGCAGCCGGGCGAGGTGGAAGCACCGCTGCCAGGCAACCGACCAGGCAGGGCACCACGACGGGTCGATGTCCTCCAAGGCCCGGCGCCGAGCCGCACTCAGTCCACCAGCCCCCTGCTCGCCCTTGTTCTGCCGCGCGGCTGCCCGCTGGTTCTTCAGCCACACCCCCACCGCGTACCCCTCCCACATGGCATCGGCCGGCGCCAGCAGGTGCCCGTGCTCGGCCGCCCACTCCCGCGCCGCCGACAGCCCCTCGGCGAACGCGACATCGGCATGCGACCAGATCATGCCGAGCTCCTCCAGCTGCCCCACCCGCTCCTGGCTCAGCTCCCCGCGGGTATGTGCACTGCGCTGCCGGGCGATCCACACCCCTAGAGCGAATCCGTCCGCAGTCCGGTATTCATACGGAACCGCCAGGTCGCCATGGTCACTGCGGTAGGCCAGCGCGGCCGCCAGCCCCCGCCTCCAAAACTGCCTCTCCGGCTGCAACACCCGCAGACTGATGAACGCCGCCAACTGCGCCGGATCCCGAGGCCGGGAGAACGACAACAGCTCCGCAGCCACCCTGCCCACCTCGCCAGGCACTTCCACCACCTCGCCAGCCGACCGGCCCCCGGCCACCTGTGGAGCAGCCAGCTGCTCCACAGCCTGCGCGTCGTGCGCCCGAAGTGCCGTGAGGACCTTCACCAGCTCCCCATAGGCCCGCGACACCAGCATCTCGTCAGGCTGCTCACCCGGACCGAGGAAGACAGGAACGACCAAGGAAGCCACTTTGCCTTCCCCCGGCAGCATCCGAAGCGCCCGCCCCACCGCCTGAACGATGTCGATCGCCGACCCCCGCACATCGGCGAAAACGACGGCATCGCACTCCTTGGTATCCACCCCCTCACCGAGCACCCGCACCGACGACAACACCCGCACCCACGCCGCCCCCGCATCAACCTCCGGTTCGGACGCGAACCCTGCCAGCACCGCACCCCGGTGCGCCGGCTTGTGCTCCCCGCACAGCCAGTCAGCCCACACCCCATCAGCACCCGGGTAAAAATCCGGATCACTCTCGTGCAACTCCTTCGCCACCGCACCAAGGCCACTGGAGAACGCCTCGGCCTCACCCGTGCGGTAATGGAACGTCAGCAACCTCCTCAACTGCCGCTCTGCAGAAGCCTTCACCACCGCTGTCTGCAACGCCGCCAGCCGCGCCCCCCGCACCCGCGCCGTCCTGCCCGCACCCCCCACCAACTCGACCACAGGCAAACCAGGATCCGCGATGTCCACACACACCACCTGGTAACGAGCAATCAGCCCCCGCTCGATCGCCTCTGACAGCGACAGCCGGTACACCACCGGTCCGAACACCGCCTCATCGTCCATCGACGCAACCAGCTCACCACCCCCCTCCGAACCCTCCCGATCCGGCACCTCCCACAACCGCGGCGTAGCCGTCATATACAACCGACGCAGCGCCGGCACCCGCCCATCGTCATGAACCCCCGCCCACGCCTTTCCCAAAGCCCCCGACGTCCGGTGCGCCTCATCCACCACCACGAGGTCCCACGCACCCAACCCCACGCGATGGCTCCGCTCCAGCACCCCCATTCCCAACGAGGCATAGGTGGCAAAGACCGTCACCGACTTCAGACCCGTTACCCACTCCACCAACTCCGCCTCGTCAGTCGTGCATTGAAGATCCCGTACGTCCTCGCCAGACAGCGAGCAGGCACCGAACATCGAGCCCCGGCGCCCGGCCTCCCGCCACACCGAAACGGTCTGTGCCAGCAGCCCGAGCGTGGGGACCAGCACCAGAACCCGCTTGGCACGCAGAGCCTTCGCCGCATGGACAGCGATCAGGCTCTTACCGGTACCGGTAGCCGCGACAACCTGGGCCCGCACCCCACCTGAGGACCCTCCGCCAGGCACGTGTTCCAAAGCCCGCACCACGGCATCGACAGCCTCGACCTGGTGAGGACGGAGAGACACCCGAGCCGACACAACACACCACCTCCCGCCTCCACTAGCGCCGGGAGAGGCACTAGCCGCTAAGTGTGGACTTTATCCGCGCCTACTTTTGATTGCACGCTGCTCGCAGGACCGAGAGTCCACCCACTATGACAGGATCACCACGCGCACGTAGGAGCTTGGGAGAAGAACCCACCACATCGAGTGAGACCGGATACCATCCCCAACACCCTAGCCACCGCCGCCTGTAGCCAGCAGCCCGCGAAGCGGGCCAGGCTTGAAGGCGAAGCCGGAAAGCCCAAGGCAGAGGAGCGAAGCGGACCTGCCTACCGTGCCGCGAAGCGGCACGGTCCGTTGACGGCCGAGCGAAGCCGGCCGTCAACGGACACTTCGTGGCTCAACCCTCGCGNAGCGAGGGTTGAGCCTGGGGGAGNGCAGCGGACCCAGGCCCGCCTGGCGAAGCCAGGCGGTTTCGTTCGAACGC